>JBBRVX010000047.1:0-26521 GCA_038246475.1 Thermomicrobiales bacterium
AGCCAGCTCATTTGACTTGTGAATTTGCATCCATGATCTTCCGAAACTGACCTATGCCGACCACTGGGAAACCCGTGGACGTGAGATGACTCAAGATTCGGGTGGTGGTTAGGAGACCGAGGCGTGCTGCGATACATCACGTACCGTATCCTGGCCATGATCCCTTCTCTGCTCATCGTCTCGATCGTCGTTTTTTCGTTGATCCACCTGGTTCCTGGAGACCCGGCGCAGCAGTACTTCGGCGTCAGTGCCAAGCCGGAAGCGCTTGAAGCCATGCGTCGCGAACTCGGCCTCGATCGGCCGGTACATGAGCAATACCTTGCTTGGCTCTGGGGATTGCTCCATGGCGATCTTGGGACATCACTGATTCACCGCACGCCGATCACGGAGATGTTTGCCTCCAGGTTGCCTGTGACCCTGCAACTGGTGACCTTCGCGATGGTCATTGCCGTAGTCTTGGGCGTTAGCGCCGGGATCATCTCCGGTACCAGGCAATATTCACGACTTGATTTTGCGATTTCCGTGCTTGGTCTGACGGGCATTTCACTGCCGAACTTCTGGCTTGGCACCATGTTGGCACTGGTGTTCTCGGTGAAGCTGGGCCTCTTGCCGTTCGGTGGCTACGTCCCATTCAGTGAAGATCCCATCGCGAACATCAAGTCCATGATCATGCCTGCTCTGTCGTTGGGATTGGTCTCCGCCTCAATCATCATGCGCATGACGCGTTCGTCGTTGATGGACATCTCGCGCCGGGATTACATCCGAACTGCGCGAGCAAAAGGTGCGTCGGAAAACGCCGTGGTGAGCCGCCATATGCTCAAGAACGCGGTGATTCCGATCACCACAGTCGCGGGGATGGAAGCGGGGTACATGTTTGGTGGAGCGTTTCTCGTCGAGGCAGTATTTTATCTTCCAGGCATTCCCACCTATGCCCTCGCAGCCGTGCTTCAGCGCGACTATCCCGTACTGCAAGCAGCAACGCTCCTGATAGCCATCGCGTTCATGAGCATAAACTTGTTTGTAGACGTCCTCAACGCGTACATCGACCCTCGTCAGCGCGAGTCGATGGCACGGTTAGCCAGTTCATGACAAGCACGACGCTGGCTGCTCCTGGAATGAGGAGCGAAGCACTTACACGGTTCGTTCACCGTACAGGGCTTGCCCAGAACCGACAGGGACTTGTCGGCGTCGTCATCACCGTGCTGTTCATTCTGGTTACCATTTTCGCGGGCGTAATTGCCCCATATCCTTCCGAGGACATGTACCCCGAGATTTCATTGCAACCGCCGAGCGCGCAGCACCTGCTGGGAACAGACGAGTTTGGTCGGGATGTCTTCAGCCGGGTGCTCCATGGCGCGCGCATCTCGCTCATGGTCTGCGTCATTTCCGTCGGACTGTGCTCGATTGTGGGTCTCATGCTTGGGCTCGCCGCCGGCTACTTTGGAGGCTGGATCGACCTAATCATCATGCGGATCGTCGACGCGCTCTTCGCCTTTCCCGTGGTCTTGCTCGCGATCGCCGTGGTGGCGGTGCTGGGCCCGGGCCTCGAGAACGCCACCATTGCTCTGGCCATCATCTTCACCCCAAGTTATGCACGAGTTGCGCGCGCTGCGGCCCTCATGGTCATGCACGAGCAATATGTTGAAGCCGCCCGATCGCTGGGAGCATCGAACGATCGCATCATGCGACGAGAACTCATTCCGAACATGATGCCGGCACTGATCGTCCAGACAACGCTCCTTTTCGCCATTGCCATCGTGGTCGAGGCAGGGTTGAGTTTCCTTGGGCTCGGGGCCCAACCCCCCGAACCGTCCTGGGGAACGATGTTGCGCACAGGCCGAGACTTCCTGGAGATCGCACCATGGCTCGCGATAGCCCCTGGTATCGCCATCTTTATCAGTGTTCTGGGC
Source organism: Thermomicrobiales bacterium (assembly GCA_038246475.1). Lineage (GTDB taxonomy): Bacteria > Chloroflexota > Chloroflexia > Thermomicrobiales > UBA6265 > JACCXM01. The sequence continues at coordinate 1,911 of JBBRVX010000047.1, forward strand.
TTCAACCTGGTCGGTGACTGGCTGCGGGATTTTCTCGATCCACGATTGAAGATCTGACGTGGACCGTTGGGCGGCAACATCACGGAATGGAGGAGAGACCAGATGAAGCGTGTGTCACGAGATCTTGCAACTGGCTGCTATTTCGACAAGGACACTCCCCCCGTCCTTCGTGTCGAGCCGAATGAACCATTTCTGCTCGAAACCCAGGATTGCTTCCGGGGCGCACTCACGTCAGAAGATCAACTCCCGAATGATGAAAATATCCCTGGCATGTTCAAGTCCCCGCCCGATGCGAACTTCCTCACGGGCCCGGTCTTCGTTGAAGGAGCACAAATAGGGGATGTTCTGGCGGTCACCATCGAGCAACTCATTCCGGTTGGACAGGGAGTGTCCATTCTTTCACCGATGGCAGGTGGCATCCTCGCTGACACCGCCGAGTGGGCCGATGCCGTCAATCCGCTCACCAAAATCATCAAGCTTTTGCCGGGGCCAAGCGGAACTGCTGCCGACGGGTTCGGAGATCTGGGAGATGGCCGGGTCCTCCCTCTTGCACCCATGATCGGCACGATCGGCGTGGCACCCTCCCAGGAACGTGTTTCATCAGCATCCCGCCAGGGACCCTGGGGGGGGAATCTGGATTGCCGGGACGTAAGGGCCGGCGCGACGATCTACTTCAACTGTTTTAACGACGGCGGCCTGCTCTCGATCGGTGATGTGCACTGCATGCAAGGTGCGGGTGAGTTGACGGGCTGCGCGTGTGATGTGCCGGCAGACGTCGTCCTCTCGTGTCGTCCTTTTAAAAGGAAGACAATTCGCGACATTCGTCTCGAAACCGAGTCATCCATCATCGCTCTGGGGATTGACCGGCCGCTGGAACGCTCGGTTGCCAAAGCGACATCCAACCTCCTGCACTGGTTGACGACGGAATACGACATGAGTCCCTCGATGGCTTACATGCTCGTAAGTATCAGTCCCCAATTTAACCTAAACGTCTATCAACTGATTCCGGCTGTCGCCGATTTGCGCTTTCCGGTCGGGGCGGAACTCGCAAAATCTGTCCTCCAGTGATTGCGGTACTGGGATGAAAATCAACACGGTTGCAGGTCCAGTCGCACCAGAACATCTTGGCGTAACCCTCATCCACGAACACGTTCTGATCGGCCTTACCTGTTGGTGGCAGAAACCAGAATCGGCGACGAGAACGGCACTGTCGGAGGCACCGGTCGATATCTCACTCTTGCGCTTTCTGCATCGCGATCCCCAAAACGTCACCAAGGACAACTTGCGTCTTCAGGTCGTTGCAGTAGCCGCCGAAGAGGTCCGAGCATTCGGGCTGGCTGGTGGTGGCACGATCGTCGAGGTCTCAAGCAGGAGCTTGGCCAGGGATCCACTTGGGTTGGACAGGTCTCATTCGACTCTGGGGTCAGAATAGTCATGGGATGTGGATATTACTGCGAACCTTCCCATCCGCGATCGCTGGCGGAGCGATCCCAGGACGATATCGCCGCCGAGATGATCGCCGACATTACTGTCGGAGTGCAGCCCAGCGGGATCAAAGCCGGCATCATTGGCGAGATCGGCATAAGCGCCGTCATGACTCCAACGGAAGAAAAGGTGCTGCGTGCTGCCGCACAAGCCAGCGTCGAGACCGGGGGTTCGATGGTCATTCACGTCGACACACGTGGCACTCAAGCGAACCACATCGTCGAGGTTCTTGAGTCCGAGAGCGCGCGGCTCGATCGTGCGGTGCTCAGTCACCAGGATGTCGTTATCGACATTAGAGCGCAAATTAACCTGGCCCGGTCAGGTGCCTGCATCGGTTATGACACGCTCGGTCGGGACTGCTACATCGAAAGCTGGATCGGTGGCCAGCAGTTTCCAACTGACACGCAGCGTATCCAGGCGCTACCGGAGCTCATTGCTGCTAGGTGCCTTGACCGCTTGCTCGTATCGCAGGACGTCTGCATGAAAACACAGTTGCATCGGTACGGACGGTGGGGCTACGACCACGTTGTGGTCAATGTCCTGCCAATGATGAGAAAGGCGGGGTTGACCGAGGACCAGATTCAGACACTCCTCGTTGAGAATCCAAAGCGCGTGCTTACCCCGATAGGCTAGGAAAATTCGCTTTCAATCATGCCGTCAGGAATGGACCTGATGGCACAAGCCCGGAACTGGAGGAATGACATGACCGAGCGAAACAAGAACGGTCGCAAAATTCTGTGGCATGAAATGACGCTTGGCGAGTTTGAGGAGGCTATCCAGGAAGGCGCGAGTGTTATCCTCCCTGTCGGTTCGATGGAACAGCACGGTTATCATCTTCCTGTAAGCGTTGACATCAATGACTCATACAACATGGCCCTGGAAGCGGCCAGGAGAACTGACGACCTCTGGATCATCGTTGCGCCCCCCGTGTGGTCTGGTTTCTCCCCACCACACGTCGATTTTCCAGGGACGATTTCGCTGCGGCTGAACACGTTCATAGACATGTTCATGCAGATCTGCACGAGCATATACCGTCAGGGGTTCCGCAAGATTCTCATTCTCAATGGTCACGGGAGCACCCCGCTCGCCCCAATTTGCGAACAACTGGCAGAGGACAAGATCTCTGTCCTGGCAGTGACATGGTGGGTATTGATAGAAGACGAGCTCAAAGCGATTGGCGAAAGTCCGTTGGGGGGGATGTCTCATGCCTGCGAGGCTGAGACATCCCTCCAGATGGTATTCCAGCCTGATGCGCTGCGGCTGGAGAGGATGGAATCAAAGGTAATCCCACCGCTGATTTCGTTTGCGAAGCACGATCTACGTGACACGGGACCAATCCTCTATGGGTTCAATATGAAACGGCAGAGTGCCACAGGTGTCCTAGGAGATCCGACGCTGGCGTCAGTCGGAAAGGGACAGGCAATCCTTGATGCTGTCGCGAACAAGCTGGTACTTGCACTCCGCGAATACGACCGAGTTGATTGGTAATGGAGTTCCGTCCCGACTCCGGCTGAAAGTGTGACACGAATGGTGTCGGGGTTTGACGGACCCCTCTCTCGCGTTATGGATGACTGATGCCAATGATCGAAGCTCGCACCATTGTAAGACGCGAACGCACGCGATGGCGCGGGAGGGTCGCAGAATTTCCCAACCCCATCCCTTGATCAGGTTGGTGTTTGAGGGAAGTGAGGGTGCCTTTGTAAATACGGCTCGACGGTACAAAACCTGCCTGCCTAGATTGCCGCATACTGTCGTCAACTTTCTAGGGTTCGCTTGATGATAGTTCGAACCGTCTCATGGGAGACGCTAAGATCATTGGCAACCGCTCGAAGCCCTTCCGTATTCGCTCGGCAAGCGATCTCAGACCATTGCTCTGGCGGTATAGCGGGTCGAAGTTGGTTCGCAGCGTAGCGTCCGCTTTGTGTGCGGCGAGCCCTAAGAAGCTGGCTCTCGCGGTGGAGAAATGGCACGAAGGGAAGCTGAATCTCATCGATCTCGAGTAAGTGATCCCCGTCGCTTCCGCGATCTCAGCCTTGACACTCCCGGAGGTTGGTCTCGATTCGGGCCTTGGTCCCCGCTTGACTACTTTTTCTGGTAGCGGCTGACCGCGCTCGCGGCGCAGGAGCAGGCCCGCTGCGGATCGCCGTGGTAGCCACAGGGACACCCGTGCAGATAGCAATCACGGCAGTCCTGCGCTTCAACGGGCCTATGCGCTCGGCCCCAAAGGACGCCCTCGTTCTGGATAACGCAGTGATTAGCTGTAATGCCGCGAAGGTGCTTGCACCCGCGTGATGCATGAGGAGCGGAGCATGTAGTTGAACTACTGCGGGAATGTCGATCGGGATCTGGGAACGCGTTTTGAATCTGTCGTTGGTTGATGATGTGGTGGGAGCGGAGGTTACTACCTGGCTGGTTGACCGCCTCCCCACCACGCGCTGGGAGCACGCCATCGTCCTGGCGGTCGTCAACGATTGAGGAACGTTAGGAGCAGGGCCACACCGTACCGAAGTTAGAAATACGGGGTTCAGGTCTATCCGCGCTTGGCCATCCACATCGTGTGCTCCCGCGAGATCGCGGATTCTGTTTCCTCCACCCCCTGTCGAAAGGTATCCGTTGTCTCACCGAGGGCAAGTCGAGCTTGGAGGAGCAGCAGTTCATGCGCGGCCAGGCCGTGGCTCTTGGCGAGTTCATTATGGCGGCTCAATTGGGTCCAGGCTGTCGCGCCGGCACTGATAGCGGCCAGTGGCCCGATCAGGTCGAAGCGCGTATTCATGACGGCCATGACGATTGCGGCGGCCAGCGCCGAACCCTCGAAGCCGAGAATGACCCAGAACTAAATCGTCGCTGACAGTGCATTGGACCGCGATTTGCCGGCGTGTACCGCGTCAAGCCGATAGATTCGCGCAACAGGGCATACACGTTCGGCTCAGAACTGGCCGTGAGGCTGGACACAGCCGAGGCCACGACATAATCGAGCCTGCCACCTATTTTCTCCTCTGCAGTACCAATCGAATGGCCAGATTCAAAGGCAACGTGCTGTACTTGGATAAAGTCAGTAGACTATTGACATCATTGTGATAAGCTAGATGTTACTTGTGCTACTAGCCACTATCGTCACGGAATCCAACGCACGCGGCCCACTACACGAAAAGATGAAGCCAAAGCTACCGATAACTGGCACGACTCCGCAGAAGGGTAGCAAGTTGTGGCCGAAGGTTTTTTCGAACGACTGAACGAAAGTGAACTGGGTCAGCTGGCCGAGTTTGGAAGCAAACTTGGTGGTACGTACACCTTTGTCGCTGGAATTGTTTCTCTCTTTGAGGAGAGCGATACCGACAAAATCCTCGGAGCGATTGAGCAACTGCGCGAGGAGATGCAGCGAAACTTTCAGCAGCTTGGCGACCTGATTATCCAGCAGACTCAGATCATCGTTGACGTAGATAACCGCAACGCCATGGCGTCGGCACTTGCGTCTAGCGAAACGGCCTACTTTCAACTCCAGAGATACTTGGAGACGAATGCTATGGACGCGCTGGAAGCTGCGGAAAACGAATCCTTGCGAGGGGTTGGATTCTTCACCAACCTCGGGGGTTCACCAGATCCGTATTTTGTCCCCGGCCTTCTCAAGGCCGGAACTATCCGACTTCTAGTCATCGCGGCGGAACCGCTAAGTTTTCGATCGGACGCTGAAACTATCACAGCACAAATCAACAAGATCTCCGCTACCCTGCGCGCCATGATTGATTCGATCCAACAGCGGGTCGAGGCGGCCCACACGGTTGACCGTGTCTCTCACGAGAGGCTGTGTCCGGACTGCAATACCCCTCATCCCCCAGCAGGATGTGTACGACCATGAACAACACCCACATGTTGGAGAACTTGGCCCGCTCCCTCGCCATTCACCACATCCGCCGGCGAGCTTTGCTCACCGCCGCGTTCGCTTCGTTTGGTGCGGCTGTACTAGGCCGTAGCCAGATAGGCGCTAGTCCCTCGCCCACGCGGCAATTGTCGGCGAGAGCCAGTGGGGCAGCCTTTGCCGGTCAGATCCGTGTTTTGGTCGTGGAGGGATTCGAACATCGACAGGACGGCGTTTCCTTGGAGTTCTTTGCCGCGCGCCGTGGCCTCGCCCCTTGTGAACCTTCTACTCAGACGATGATAGATCGTGCCAAATCACAGGCCGTACAGGCTGAGACGCAAGGGGTCGCAGACGAGTTGGCCACCCTTGGAGTTCCCGAATTTGAACAGGTTCTTGAGGCCTGGCAGGCGTTGCTCAAAACGTAAAGGCACGCAAGCCGGTCTTGCAACAACGAGACGCTACGACGGCCTACCACGCTAAACCAGTTAGATGTGTTGCCAGGCTCAGCGTCTCTTTGGAACAGACTGTCTCCAGAATCCAGACTCGCTCACGCTAGCGTCCTCGCCCAACGAGCGTAGTCTGCAATCGTCACTTGGATCTGGTGTCCTTGCTTCTACTTCTGACTACCCGATCACTACCCGAAAGAAAGGAGAAACGATCTCCGCGGTCCTTGACGCTCCATCATTCGTCAATGTCGTACATGCACAAGGAGTTCAACGTGGACCACGCAACTCGCATTGCAGAGCTCAGCAAATTGATCTGGTCATGGAGACAAGGCACGAGAAGCCGTCGTGCTGTTGTCAGCGGAATCCTTTCACTTGGTGCCAGCCTCATTGGAGGGCGACCGGGCGCTGCCTTCGACCACCGGCCCGGCCATCCGAGTGGTCCCCCGATAACCGCTGAAGGCATTGAAAACTGGAAGGTAAAGTTAGACACAAAGGTTTCTTTGTCGTTCTTCGATGCGGTTCCGGTTTACCGATTCAAGGGCTTTTACCTCGGCCCAGATACCTACACGGCGAACATTTACGACTTAGAGAACCACTTCTACTACGCGGACTATGTGGTGCCCATGGCCTGGCGACTCGGTCTCGTGGCGGATCGCTCACTCTATGTGAATATGGTCAACCAGGCGCAGACAGTCCTCAGCGAGCGCAGCCCGCACGATGCGCTCTTCCTCGATTTCACTGATGTGATTGGTACCGGTGATCCGGGTGGCGATGAGATCGATCCGCCAGGCTCGCCACCTTCACCACCCGAGGAATTAGAAGCGTACGTCTGGCGTATCGTCGCAGAGGCTGGCGACTACGACGAAACAATCATCAATGCACGTACTGACACTTCACCTTGGCTGGCTCAATTTGACCTTCCACACCAAGGGTTCTACCAACTCAGCTGCACCGTGCGGTTCAGCGAACGGGACGACGAAACGACCACCAAGCGTTATCTCCTGCGCGATTTCCTCATAGTTGGAATCGGGGACTCCTACGCCTCAGGAGAAGGCAATCCTGATGTCGCTGGTGATGCTGACAATTTCTGGCGAGAATGCTCGCAGACTACCATTGACATCAAACTTGACGTCGATATCGAAATGGAAACCGAGCCAATCTGGTTTGAGCCGCTTGCGCATCGCTCCTTGCACTCATCACATGCGCAGGCAGCAAGCCGTCAGCAGGGCGTTTACAAGATAGATGACGGGACCGTGGTGGATGATCGGGTGACCTTCCTTTCCTTTGCGCGCAGTGGCGCAAAGATTGGCGCTGGGTTACTCGGGCCGCAAAGGACGGACGACGACTTCATTACGCTTGGTCAGTTGGACGAACTGTACGAATCGACGTTCGGGCGTCCCGTCGATGCGTTACTGATCAGCATCGGTGGGAATGATGTCGGTTTCGCGGGGGCGCTGCGCGATCTGGTGGCCGATGACTTCCCGACGGTCTGGGCAGGGTCGCTTGGTAACGACGCAGATGCCCGAGATCGAGTCCTGGCGGCAGTAGAAGAAGCATTGAGCGAAGAAGACAACAACGGGGATGGATTACCAGACGGGGTTGTCGCCAAGGGATTTCGCACGCTGGACCGACGTATCGCGGAATTGCAGAGTTCGGGCCTCGTGCGTGATGTCTACATCACGACGTATCCGACCACCTTCTTCGATACCATCGACGCCAATGGAATCATCGGCTTCGAATCCTGCGGCGTGTTCAGCTCGAACTTTGATCTCGACATCACCCACCGTGACTACGACGTCATCTTGGATGCTGGCGGTAAACTCAATGACGCCATTCGGCGCTATGCAGAGGACTTCGGCTGGCACTTGGTCGATGTAGCCGCTGACGGCGCACTCGCAGGGTACGGCTATTGTGAGGAGCCGACGTACTGGGTCGGGGCTGAACGCTCGTGCGACTGGCAAGGGGATTTCGACGGGATGATGCACCCGAACATCGACGGCTTGAAACGGATCGCGAATGTGCTCACCCCGTGGATCGCGGAGACTACGATCCTCGCACGTCCTTACACAGAGCCCGTCGCGATGTTGATACCCGTGAGCGAGCAGGCTACGCCTGCGGCCATCGATTGAATGCAAGTGAGAAGGAACATCTAACTTGCGCTTTCACCTCGGCATGCGTATAGGGCTTCCTGGATAAGCGTGTGCTTTCCGCAGATCGGTCTGGTCCAGGGATCTGACGGGCTCATCGTGCGGTCCCAGCCTCCCTCTTGGATCAGTGCTGGCGGAGGGTACAACGTTTGCCCACTGGACGAGGCGCGTCCAATCCTCCTGCGCGCTGCGTGTATCCGATGACCATCAAGGTCCAGCGATCCTGTAACCGTCAGGAAAAGTGCCCTACTGCTCTCTTACTTGCAGCGCTGCAGCAACACCAGTGCGCAACTATCGCGGTGCTCTGCTAATCCGCATTCATCAGCCATCTCGACGACACTCCAGAGCCAGCTAGTCGTGCAAGCGTCATTAGTTGCCGCTAGATCTTGCGCACGTTGTTCGGCTCCAGGCAGCATTTGACCAATGTCTGCCTACAGGAATCCTACGACTGATGTGGTTCCAATTAACGCGGGGCGCTCACTTCCCACGATCTCCAGAGTGTCTGCGATGTGTCGTGAACTTACCTGTGCGATGCTAATTTCGGCGTGCACAGCGGGGGCATGCCACCCCTCCGCATTCTGCCCACGGATTGCGCTAGGCCCACAACCAGAAATACTTCCTGAGACATCGCCTGCTGAACAACGCTCACTATCCCTCGGCCACCCGTGGCCGGTACTGCAGCGCCTCGGCGACCTGGGCGGAGGTGACGTGCTCCTCGCCGGCCAGATCGGCGATGGTGCGGGCCAGCTTCAGCACCCGGTGGTAGCCGCGGGCGGAGAGGGCCATCTGCCGCACCGCCGCTCCCAGCAGCGCCTCGGTGGCGTCGTCGAGCGCGGCAAACTGGCGCAGCTCCTTCGGGCCCATGTCCGCGTTCGTCAGCACCGGGGTGCCGGCGAAGCGCCGCGACTGCACCGCCCGCGCGCGTTCGATCCGCTCCCGGATCGTCGCCGACGCCTCGCCCGGTTTGCGGTTCGAGAGTTGCTCATGCGGGATGCGCGGCACCTGGAGATGGATATCGATACGGTCGAGCAGTGGGCCGCTGATGCGCTTCTGGTAGCGGCTCACCGCGCTGGCGGCGCAGGAGCAGGCCCGCTGGGGATCGCCGTGGTAGCCACAGGGGCAGGGGTTCATTGCCGCGATCAGCGTGAAGTTCGAGGGGAAGCTGAGCGTTCCGGCGGCGCGGGCCAACGTGACGGAGCGGTCTTCCAGCGGCTGGCGCAGCCCCTCCAGCTTGGTCGCGCCGAACTCCGGCAGCTCGTCCAGGAAGAGGACGCCGCGGTGGGCCAGGCTGATCTCGCCGGGGCGCGGCCAGGAGCCGCCGCCGACGAGGCCGACGTAGCTCGTGGTGTGGTGCGGCGCGCGGAAGGGGCGCTCGCGCAGCAGCGGCGTCTCTGGAGGCAGCAGGCCCCGCACGGAATAGATCTTCGTCACTTCCAACGATTCGGGCACGGTCATCGGCGGCAGAATCGAGGGGAGAGCGCGGGCCAGCATCGTCTTGCCCGAGCCAGGCGGGCCCGACAAAAGCACGTTGTGGGCGCCGGCCGCGGCGATCTCCAGCCCTCGCTTCACATGCTCCTGCCCCTTGACCTCCGCGAAATCGATTCCGGTATAAAGCGACTCGGGGGCCGTGCCGTCCGCCGCGTGCACGGCAATCGGCGCTTCGCCGTTGAGGTGGTTGACGAGGTCGGCCAGCGTCCGCACCGGCACGATCTCGATCTCGCCAACCATCGCCGCTTCGGAGGCATCGACGGCCGGCACGAAGGCCCGGCGCAGCCCCTTGGCGGATGCCGTCGAGACCATGGAGATGATCCCCGGAATGTGGCGCACCACCCCGTCCAGCGAGAGCTCGCCCGCCACTAGCGCGTCATCGAGCTCGGACGAATGGGGAACCTGACCGCTGGCCAGCAGGATGCCGAGGGCAATCGGCAGATCGTAGGTGGGGCCCGCCTTCTTCAGATCGGCGGGAGCGAGGTTCACCGTCACCCGGCCGAGTGGGAATCGTCCTCCGGAATTGCGGATCGCCGCCCGCACCCGGTCCTGGCTCTCCCGCACCGCCGCGTCGGGCAACCCGACCACGACCATGCCGGGAATCCCCTGCCCGGCATCGACCTCGACTTCGACCAGCACGCCATCGAGGCCGACGACCGCGCACGAGAAGACCTTTGCCAGCACGGTTCCCCCGGGTCAACGATGCGCGAGCCACGGACCATCGAGTCGGGATTGTCGCACAGCGGGTCGGAAATGCTTAGGCCTGGCGATAGCCTCAATCAGAGCCAATACACGTTTCGGCGTACAGCTCCACTGTAGGGCGTGGGTCCGAGCAGGTCAGTCAGGGAATGGGCAGGGAGCCATGCACCTCTTGCTCCCGCTGGGGTCTCCAGAGCAGCATCCGGCGACATTCACACAGGCTTCTCCCGATGGACAGTCCGCACTGGTTGTGCAGAGCGGGGAACTGCCTAGGCACAGCTCATCTTCGTCCAGCAGGCAAACGACATTCCCCTCCGCGCTGCGGCCACAGAAGCAGGCCGCTGTGCCTGATGCACCGCAAAGGGTTGCTATCGGTTCTCCACAGTACGTCGTGATGGTCGCTGGGCAGGTGCTTCGGGGAAAGCATGAACCTGCCTGACAGACGCCGTTGGGGACCGTCGTACAGGGCGTGCCGGCCGCATTGGGCACACACGTACCCTTCTTGCAGCGCTTCCTGCCGTGCTTTCTGTGGCAGTTGCCCTTCTGGCACTGTTCGCACTCGCCGCACCGCGTCTGGCACTTGCCGGACTTGGCCGCGTTCGCCACGGCGCTCGACGATACGCCAAGAACGCTTCCTATCAGCGCGGCAAGGAATCCCCGGCGCGATGGGCTGGAGGAAAGGATCCGCGAGAGGGCATCGAAGTGGTCCGCGTCCACACGCATCCTCCTGGGCGAATAGCTGGAGTCGGCCTGACTGGATGCCCAATGTATCACGCAAGTCAATCCGCGTCCTTCAAGGGAAAGCGCAGATCTGCACGGGCCGATTGATGGCCCCTTTAGCGAGGTCGCATCGCGACCTGCCTGGCGCCGTGGTCAGGGCTCCAGGCGGCCGCGCTTGTCCCAGTGCGTGAAATCGATGTCGCGCGCTTCGGCCATGGTCACCACGGCGAAGGTGAGCACCCGGCAGCCCTCCTCCAGGTGCCCGCCCATGGCCACCTCGGTGTTGCTGAAGGTGATGTGCGCATGCACCTCGCCGTTCACGACCAGACCGGTGACGGTCAGGATGTCGAAGGGACCTTCACCAGCGACAAACGTGTTGCCTGGCGGATCGTTTATTGTCTCCACCACGTGGAAGTGATAGCGGGAGAGCGAACCGACGCCCGACAGAATCGCGGCGTTGGCGATCCCTTGCTCCTGCACCGCGGCCCGCAACGCCAGGAGCACGTCTTCGCCCGGATCGAGACGCAGGGCGACGAAGCGGGAGGCGGCAAAGCTTTCTGTACGCACCTTCGACTTCCTTCACGCCGAGCGAACCCAGCTTCCACGAGGAGAGCCCCAATGGTAACCAGTGACCGTGAAGCGCGGCATCATCATAACGGGCGCGGCGCGGCCTCACCTCATCCGGTCGCTTGCATCCACTGACGCACGTCAGCCTCGTGCTCTTCGGGGAAGTGGGAGAAGAACTCGCCGTCTACGATCGCGGCGCCCAGGGCGCTCCCCTCCAGCCAGGGAAAGTACGAGGGGTCGGAGAGCGCCTCATCGGGCAGCATCTGCACGATCGCGGCTAACCGCGCAAAAGACTCGCGTGATTCGCCGACGACCTCCCCCAGCAGCCGATCCTTGTTGACCTCATGGAGCCAGGCGTTGACCTCTTGGAGCCAGGCGTCGACCTCATCATCGCTGGTGTAAACGGCCGGCCAGGCAGGCTCCGGCTCTGGCTGTCCCAGGGAGGCCGCTTCGAGGCGCTGCAGGGACCGGGCGCGCCAGCCGCTGATGTGGGCCACGAGGTCCTTGAAAGTCCACTCCCCCATGGCGCCCGGTTCCAGCATGCGCTCCTCGCCCACCTCGGCGAGAAGGTTCTCCCATGACTCCCGCTCGCGGTCGATTGCCACCAGGACTTCGCCTTTGGTCGGTGTCGTGGTCCTATCCATCGTCGGCTCCTCCCTCTTCTCGTTTATTCTCCTGTAATCGGCACTCGCATCGAACGTGCCCGCGCCCGTGAGCATCAGCCGGATTCGCTCCGTCCCCCATGGAGTACGCGGGCCGAGACTGCCGGTGAGATCGATCCACACATGCGGCGCGTGCGCCAGGCGTCAGCGATCCCGCTCATCGCCGCGCCCGACTCGCGTCACCCTATTCCAGCGGCAGCTTGCCGAACTCCAGGAAGGCGGCGGAAACGGTCGGCACAATGATGTCGAGCAGCTCCCGTCCCTGCTCGGCGGTCGCTGCATGCGGGCTATCGGTGTGCCCATCGATCCCCTCCCAGAAGCCGTGCCGCTCGGCGCGATAGGCCGTCTCGGGGATCGCCACGCGCTCCAGCTCCGCGGCGGAGCGCTGCGGCAACGGCGACTGCACCAGCTCGGGACGCAGGGCCAAGATCAACGACGTTTCGAAAAAGCCGGCGTGTCCGGGGAAATGGCCAGGCAGGTCCGGCTCCCGCGTCGCCATCGCCTCGCGCGCCAGGTCCCAATAGGAGGCCGCGGCGATGTTCGCGGGATAGCGCAAGCTGAGGTCTCTGGCCACGAGCTGGATGATCTCGTGGTTGCCGCCATGCCCATTCAGCATGAAGATGCGGCGGAACCCATCGATAATCAGCGATTCCACCATGTCGTTCAGGGCGCCCAGGTAGCGCTCGGTCGACAGCGAAACCGTCCCGCCAAAGGGGAGATGGTGGTGCGACGAACCGAACGGGAGCGACGGCGTGACGAGGACGTCCAGGCCGTTCTGCACCCCGTCCGCCGCGGTGCGGGCGATATGCTCGACGATCAGCAGATCGGTGCCTAGCGGGAGGTGAGGGCCATGCTGCTCCGTCGCGCCCACCGGCAAGACGACGAGCGCATCGCCGGCGCGGGAGGCCGCCTCGACGCGGGTGATCTCATGCAGGAGTTGCGAAGATCGTTCAAGAGCTTCACCACTGTCCCGTTCCGCCACGTTGACCTCCACTGCGCGTCATCTGACAACCAGGACCCTGCCCGATTATGCCAGCCCAATCGACGCCGGGCGATCGGCAGGCAACATGGCATGGCTCCCGTGCCGTCTGATGCTGCTAGAGAACGCCGAAGCGGTCGTACACGTCCCGCAAGGTGGCGCCTTGACGCAGCATGTCGCGGCTGGAGTTCTCGCTGGTCACCTTCGTGTGGGCGGCGGTGACAACCTCTTCCAGGCGTTCGGGCGGAATGATCACGATGCCATCGTAGTCGCCGAAAATGATGTCGCCGGCCTTGACCGGCACGCCGCCGACCTCGATCGGGCAGCCATAGGCGACGACTTGCGAACGTGAGGACGAATCGACCGGCCGGAATCCGGTGGTGAAGAGCGGGAAGCCCATCGCGATGATGCGTAGCGCATCGCGGGTGTGGCCGTCGATGGCGCAGCCGGTGGCCCCTCTGGCCACCGCCGCGGTGGAAAGGAGCTCGCCCCAGAAGCAGGTGCGCTGGGAGAGATTCGTCGAGGCAACCATGACGTCGCCCGGTTTCAGCGCATCGACGGCCTCGATTTCGAGCCGGTACGGCTCCGCCGGCCGCTCGAAGACGTCGGTCGTGAGCACCGTGTGCGCCCGGCCTATCAGCCGCATCTCCGGCGCCAGCGGGCGCAGCCTCGCATCCATTGCCTGATGAAGGAGGCCGATGGAGTCGAGGATATCGGAGACGACCGCTACGTATAGATCGTCCCTGAGGATGCCGAGCAGCCGGTCCTCTTCCCGGCGCGCTTTCTCGTTGATCTGCATGAATTCGTCCCTCTCTCCAATTGCCAGCTATTGACGTTCGCCCCCGCCTCGCCGCACCCCTCAGGCTAGAACGCAAAAGCCGCGCGGGGATCCGGCGTTATTCTCCGGCCGACCTCCCGAGCGCGAGCCATCCCGGCCTACGAATCACCGTGTTGTTCACGTCCCGTACTGCGCGTGTGAATCTGTTCGTTCTCAGAACATGCTAGTAGCGTGCTCGTCGCGCGTCAATCACGCCAGGCCCCTAACGAGGAACGCGTCGGATCTCTATTGGGAGGAAGGCCACGCGGCGCACCGACTCGATCGAAATCCCGCCGGTTTACGGTCTCTTAGCAACGATCACAGAGGACGTAGACGGCATGGATCGCCAAGAAGTGCGCATCGAGAATTCCACCTTACGTCGTTGACAGACAAAAGTCTGGGGGATATGATGCAAAGATCGACCCGACGATCGATGTACGGTGGCCACCATGGCAATACGTCATTGGGTGCTAGGCCGGTGACCGAGGCAATGCCGGCGAAGCGCACCACGAGCTCCGGTCGTGAGTTCGGTGTGTTGCTCGCCACTGTGCGCCAACAGGGAACAGTGACCCGGTCCGCTCTGGCGCGCGACACGCGGTTGAGCCGCCCGGTCGTCGCGCAACGTGTCGCCGATCTTCAGAAGCTCGGTATCATCATCGCGGCTGGCAGCGAGGCGAGTAGCGGCGGCCGCCCGCCGCGCCAGGTGCAGTTCAACACGGAACTCGGACATCTCCTTGTTGCCGACATCAGCGCCACCAGCATCGATGTCGCCATCGCCGATCTCAGTGGGGCGATTCGCGCGTAGCGCTCCGAGGATGCGGACGTCGCCGTCGGCCCGGAAACAATCCTCTGCCGAATCGAGCAGCTTTGCGACGAGCTGGAAGCGTCCGACACGCGCTCCCTGGGACCGCTGTGGGGGCTTGGCGTCGGGGTGCCGGGGCCGGTCGAGTTTTCGACCGGACGCCCCGTGGCGCCGCCAATCATGTCGGGTTGGGATGACTATCCCGTGCGCGAGCGCCTGTCGGCCCGCTTTGGCGCTCCGGTCTGGGTCGACAACGACGTCAATGCCATGGCCCTGGGCGAGCGAGCGGAAGGGTATGCGCGCGAGGTCGATGACTTCCTCTTCATCAAGATTGGCAGCGGGATCGGGGCGGGAATCGTTTCCCACGGGCAGTTGCAGCGCGGCGCGCAGGGCAGCGCTGGGGATGTCGGGCACATTCAGGTCGTGGCCGACCCTGCAGTCGTCTGTCGCTGCGGCAAGATCGGCTGCCTGGAAGCGATCGCCGGCGGCGCCGCCCTGGGCCGTCTTGCCACCCGGAAGGCGGAGCAGGGCGAAAGCCGCATGCTGCGACAGCGGCTGGCCGAGCAAGGTTTCCTCTCCGCGCGCGACGTGGCGGCCGCTGCCCAACATGGCGACCAGACCAGCGTTCAGCTCCTGCGCCAATCGGGCCAGCACATCGGACACATGCTGGCCACGGCGGTCAACATCCTCAACCCCTCGCTGATCGTGGTGGGGGGAGGTGTCGCCGCGGCCGGCGATGTCCTGATGGCCAGCATTCGGGAAGTCGTTTACGGCCGCTCGCTGGCGCTGGCCACGCGTAATCTCCAGATCCGGCAGTCGACGCTGGGCGAACGGGCCACGGTGCGTGGACTGGCCGCGATGGTGCTCGATCAGATCTTCGACCCCCAGCAGGTCGGTTCCTGGATCGAACGCGGCCTGCCCGGAGGGAGGCTGCAATAGGCCGCGTACTGAGATCGGACGTCGTGGTAGGTGACGGGTCGTAGAGTCATGGGCGATAGGGAGGCGGCGATGAACGACAAGCGAGCAGGCGCGGCTGGGACGTGCTTCGATGCCGCGCAGCGGCGGACGGTGGAGGCGGCGATGGCGCGCATCATTCCGAGCGACGATCGGGCCGGGGCGCGCGAGGCCGGGGCGATCGATTTTCTCGACCGTTATCTCTCCGGGATCGACATCGTTTACGCCAAACCGGATGGCAGCGGGTTCGAGACCCTCGTCGGGAAGCAGGCAAACGCTTGGCGGCAGCGCATTGCAGCGGTGCGGCAGACGTACCGCGACGGGATTGTGGCGTTGAACCGGCTCAGCCGCGATCTCGAAGGCGGCGAGTTCGCGGATCTCGACGAGGCCGCGCAAGATCGCGTCCTGGCGGCGCTGGAACGCCCGGTGCGGGACGAGGAGCGGGAAAGGGAATCTGCCGCGGCGGCGGCTGGCTTTGCGCCGCCCGAGCCGGCGCTGCAACAGATCGCGGCCGAGATGGACCTCGACTTTCTTCCCCTGCTCGTGCTGCACACCCGGCAGGGCTTTCTCTGCGATCCGGTCTACGGCGGCAATCGCGGCCGGGCCGGCTGGGAGGCGATCGGCTTTCCCGGCCCGGAGACGATGGCCGAGGCCCACGGCGGGCGCTATTCCACGCTCCCCTATTTCGCCATCACCGATGAGGACATCGCGCAAGGAAACGGATCATGAACCGGACGAGCAAGCCGGATGCGGTCGATGTCTGCATCATCGGCGCGGGAGCCTCGGGCGCCACGGCGGCGATGGTGCTGGCCCAGGCCGGGTTCCGCGTCGTCGCCCTGGAGCGTGGGCCATGGTGGACATCCGATCGCTTCAGCCCAGACGAACTGGCGAACGTGCACCGCTTCAACCTCTGGCCAGATCCTCTCCTCAACCCGCGCACCTTCCGCGCCGCTGCCGATGAAGAAACCCAGGTGCAGCTTTTCTGTCCCGTGCCGCAAATGGTGGGGGGCGGCACGGCACACTGGACCGGCTGGCTGCCGCGCATGACCGAGGACGAGTTCCGGCCGCTGTCGATCTACGGCCAGGTGGAGGGCGCGAATCTGGCCGATTGGCCGATCTCCTACCAGGATTTGGAGCCGTTCTACGACAAGGTGGAGTGGGCGTTCGGCGTTTCCGGACAAGGGGGCGTCAACCGATTCGAGGGACCGCGTAGCCGCGACTATCCCTGCCCGCCGCTGCCGCCGACGCGGTACAGCCAGAAGTTCTCGGAAGGCTGCGCGGCGCTTGGGTACAACGCCTTTCCCACGCCTTCGGCGGCGCTCTCGCAACCGTATAACGGCTGGCCAACGACGAACCAGAGCGCCTTTGCCCAGCAGCATGGCGATCCCACTGGGACGCGGGGCAGTGCGCTGACGCGTTTCATCCCGGCGGCGGTGGCGACCGGCCGCTGCGATCTGCGCCCGGAGTGCTACGTGCATGAACTCACGCTCGATGCTCAGGGCCGCGTCAAGAGCGCCGTCTACCAGAACACGGATGGCCACACCGTTGAGCAGGAGGCGGACATCTTCATCCTGGCGGGAGGAGCGATCGAATCGGCGCGGCTGCTGCTGATGTCGCGCTCGGCCCGCTTCCCGCGGGGGTTGGCGAATGGCAACGATCAGGTTGGCCGGAACGCCACCTTCCATGAATACAGCGCCGCCATCGGCGTGTTCGATGACCCCGTCTACGGCTGGGCGGGTGGCGGCTACGCCAGTGCCAGCACCTTCGAATTCCTGGCCCACTCCCCCGATCGCCCGTTCGTCGGAGGCTGCCATGTGGCGGCGGCGGGCGTCGGCATCCCGCTGCCGATCAGCTTCGCCCTGCCTGGCCTGCCCACCTGGGGCCAGGCCGCCAAGGACGCCGACCGCGAGTTCTTCAACCACGCCATGGCCGTCGGCCTGGTGTTGCACGATCTCCCCCGCGCGACGAACCGGGTGGAACTGGACGACGAGGTGACGAATGCCTGGGGGTTGCCGGTTGCCCGTATTACCCACACGCCGCATCCCAACGATCTGGCCCAGGGCCGCTGGATCATCGACCGCAACGCCGAGATCCTGGAGGCAGCCGGAGCCCGCAGGACCTGGAAGGTTTACATCGAGAAGGTCACCGGCAACTGTTCCCATCAGCACGGCGCCCTGCGCATGGGGCACGACGCGGACAGCTCGGTCTTGAATGCCGATTGCCGCGCCCATGACGTGGAGAACCTCTACGCCGTCGATGGCGGTCCCTTCCCGACCTCGACGGGGGTCAACCCGACCCTGACCATCATGGCCAATGCCTGGCGGGTGGCCGAGGGAATTGCCGCCCGACGGGGGGCGGCGATGTAGGCGAGACGGCAAGACGGCGAGACGGCGGGAATGAGCAGGAGACGACGGTTATGAAGCTGGCCTATCAAACCAATACCTGGGGAGGCGTGTTCGGGCATCCGGCCGGGGTAACCAGCGTCAAGGACCTCCACTACCTCGCCAATGGATCGACCGAGGAGGCGCTGCGCGATATCGCCGCCGCTGGCTACCAGGGCTTCGAGCTCTTCGACGGCAATCTGATGCAGTACGCGGGACGCGAGGACGCCTTGCGCGGACTGATGGAGGAGCTGGCCCTGACCTTGGTCGGCGTCTACTCCGGCGCGAACTTCATCTATCCCGACATCTTCGACGAAGAGCTGTTCAAGATCCGCGGCGTGGCGGAGCTGGCCGCGCGCCTCGGCGCGGAGCATCTGGTGGTCGGCGGCGGGGCGGTGCGCTCGACTGGCAATACCGATGACGACTACCGCCGCTTCGGGGAAGGGCTCGATCGCGTCGTGGCGCTGGCCACGTCGTACGGGCTGACGCCCAGCTTCCACCCCCATCTCGGCACCAGCGCCCAAACGCCGGAGCAGATCGCCCGTGTTTTCGAGCTCAGCGCGATCGGCTTCTGCCCCGATACCGCCCATCTCGACGCCGCTGGCGGCGACTCCGCGGCGATGATCCGCACGTATGGCCACCGCATGCCGTACGTCCATCTCAAGGATTACGCGGACGGCGAATTCTTGCGCCTAGGAGCGGGGCAGCTCGATTTCGACGGCATTCTGAAGGCGCTCGATGAGGTGGGCTACGACGGCTGGATCACCGTCGAGCTGGACGCGTACGACGGATCGAAGCAGGAGGCGGCCCGCTTGAGCCGGGAGTTCCTGGAAAGGAGGATGGCTCAGCGTTAGGGAGAGGAATCAACCACGATTTTCCCTAGTCAACCAGCCACGATGGCCAAATCAGCAGAGGAGCAATCCATGAGCAAAGCGATGAATCGACGGCACTTTTCCGTTCTTGCGGCGGGCGCGCTGGCCGTCCCCTTCGTTGGCATGCGGCCGGGGAGCATCGCGGCCCAGGAGGCGACCCCGGCGGCCAGCGCCGCCGATGCCCTGGCCGCCATGGCGGGACAGGTCTTCAGCACCGGCCCCAATGGAGAAAGCCCCACCGCCGCCTCCGATGTCGTGCTGACGGACGACGAGTTGGCCCAGATCAAGGAGATGGGCGCCACGGCGGCCATCGTCATGCACTACGGCGGCAACGACTGGTCGGTGGCGCAGATTGCGGGACTGAAGGAGCAGTTCGGCAAGATGGGGATCGAGGTCATCGCCGAGACAGACGCAGGCTTCGATCCCGCCACCCAGGTCTCCGACATCGAGACCACGCTGGCCCGCAATCCCAGCATCATCGTCTCCATCCCCACCGATCCGGTGGCGACTGCCGCCGCGTACCGGCAGGCCGCCGAGCAGGGGGTCAAGCTGGTCTTCATGGACAACGTGCCGCAGGGGTTCACGCCGGGAACCGACTACGTCAGCGCCGTGTCGGCAGACAACTACGGCAACGGTGTCGCCTCGGCGCACATCATGGCCGAAGCCCTCGGTGGCGCCGGCAAGATCGGGCTCGTCTTCCATGGCGCCGATTTCTTCGTCACCCGGCAGCGCTACGATGCCTTCAAGAAGACGATCGAGGAGAACTATCCCGATATCGAAATCGTCGAGGAGCAGGGCATCGCCGGGCCGGACTTCGCCGGTGACGGCGACCGCGTGGCCTCCGCCATGCTGACCAAACACCCCGACCTGAACGGCATCTGGGCGGTTTGGGACGTGCCCGCGGAGGGCGTCATCAACGCCGTGCGCACGGCGGGGCGCGAGGCGGACGTGGCCGTCACCACGATCGACCTGGGCCAGAACGTGGCCGTCTCCATCGCCCAGAACGGCATCATCAAGGGGCTCGGCGCTCAGCGGCCTTTCGACCAGGGCGTCACCGAGGCACTGCTGGCTGGGTACGGCCTGCTGGGGAAGGAAGCTCCCGCCTATGTCGCTCTCCCGGCGCTGCCGGTGACGCACGACAACATCCTGGAGGCCTGGACGGAGGTCTATCACCAGGATCCTCCCGCCGCTTTGCTGGAAGCGGCGGGGCAGTAGGGAAACGACCCTCCCCCAGCCCCCAGTGCGCAGTGCAAGGGGCTGGGGGTGAGATCAAACGCATAAGAAGGCTATTCACATGGCTGTTCCTGCGGTGCGCATGACCGGCATCAGCAAGAGCTTCTTCGGGAACCGCGTTCTGGAGGACGTCAGCTTCGAGCTGCGGGGCGGTGAAGTGCACGCGCTCATCGGCGGCAATGGCGCCGGCAAATCGACGCTGATGAAGATCTTGCAAGGGGTCTACACGCCGGACGAAGGCGAGATCGAGGTCAACGGCAGCGATGTCGAAATTCGCTCGCCCCAGGATGCCCGCGCTCTCGGCATTGGCATGATCTTCCAGGAGTTCAGCCTGATCCCGACCCTCACCGTGGCCCAGAACATCTTTCTCGGCCACGAGCCACGGGGAGTGGGCGGACTGATCGACGACCGGGAGAGCGCGCGTCGGGCGCGGGCCATTCTGACGGAGATGGGCGAGGCGATCGACCCAGGCGTGAACGTGGCCGATCTCAGCACCGGCTACTGGCAATTGACCGAGATCGCCAAGGCGCTGAGCGAGGACGCCCGCGTCCTGATCATGGACGAACCCACCTCGTCGCTGACGGCGGCGGAGTCGACCGCCCTCTTCGCGCTCATCCGGCGGCTCCAGGAGCGGGGCATCTCGATCATCTACATCTCACACCGCATGGAAGAGATTTTTCAAATCACCGACCGCATCTCCGTACTGCGCGACGGACGGCACATCCTCACCGACGAGACGGCGCATCTCGCGATGGGTCAGGTGATTGATGCCATCGTCGGTAAGACGATGGAGCAGGCCTTCGTCTGGCAGGAGCGTCAGGTTGACCGCACGGCCGCGCCGCTGCTGGAGGTACGCCACCTCTCCGCGGGAGGACGCCTGCACGATATCAGCTTCACGCTCTATCCCGGCGAGATCCTGGGCGTGGCGGGCCTGATGGGGAGCGGGCGCACGGAGATGGCGCGGGCCATCTTTGGCATCGATCCGCTCGAACGGGGCGAACTCTTCGTTCACGGCCAGCGCGTCGCCATCCGCAGCCCGCGGGATGCCATTGCCGCCGGTATCTCGCTGGTGCCGGAGGACCGCCGCTCGCAGGGGCTAGTGCTCGACCATAGCGTGCGCGAGAACATCGTGCTTCCTATGTTGCGGCGCTTGGCGCAGGGCGGGCTGATCGATGACCGGCGCGGCGATGAGGTCGCCGCGTCGCTGGTTGCCAACCTCAGCGTGAAGACGCCTTCTCTCGACACCGTGGCCCGCCTGCTCTCTGGCGGCAACCAGCAAAAGGTGGTGATTGGCAAGTGGCTGGCCATGGAACCTGAGGTGTTGATCATGGATGAGCCGACGGCGGGGGTCGACATTCAGGCCAAAACAGAGATTCTGGGTCTGATCCGTCAGCTCGCCGACAGTGGCAAGGGGGTCATTGTCATCTCATCGGAGCCAGCTGAATTGCTGGCCGTGAGCGACCGACTGTTGCTCCTGCGCGATGGGCGTCTGGTGCGGGAGATGGACCGCAAAGCGATCACCACGGAAGAGGAGCTGCACCATGCTATCCAGCGCGCGTGAGGAGAGCCTGGCCAGCAGGGTGGACTGGCGTCGGTACATGGTTTACATCGGGTTTCTGGCGCTCTTTCTCTTTTTCGCGATCGTGCTGCGCGATGCCGGCTTCACGAACCCGAACAACCTGCTCAACATCGTGCGCCAGACCGCCATTATTGCCACCATGGCGGTGGCGATGACCTTCGTCATCGCCGCCGGCCAGATCGACCTTTCCGTGGGGGCCATCGCCGGCCTCAGCTCGGTGACCGCCGCGTTGACCATCTCCCGCTTCGGCCTGATTCCCGGCGTCGTCGTTGGGTTGGCGACCGGTTTGCTGGTGGGAGCGGTCAATGGCTTCCTGGTCACCCGGTTGGTCATCCCCTCATTTCTGGTCACGCTGGGGATGATGGGAGTGGCGCGGGGATCGGCGATGTGGGTCACAGACACGGCGCCGGTGCCCATCCTCAACCAGACGTATAACGCCATCTTCGGCTCCGGCAATGTGGGGCCGATCCCCTCGCTGCTGATCTGGATCGCGCTGGTCACGGCCATTGGCTACGTCGTCCTGCAGAAGACCCCTTATGGCCGCCAGGTGCTGGCCACCGGTGGCAACGAGCGGGCGGCGCGCTTCAGCGGCGTCGATACGCGCCGGATCGGCTTTCTGGTGCTCACCGTTTCCGGGGCGGTTGCCGCCCTGGCCGGGATGCTCTACGCCGGCCGCCTGCAATCGGGCCGCTTCCAATGGGGCGATGGGGACGAGCTCTCGGTGATCGCGGCGGTGGTGCTGGGCGGCACCAGCCTCTTCGGTGGCAGCGGTTCCGTCATCGGATCGGTGCTGGGCGCGCTGTTGATCGGCGTGGTCAACAATGGACTGATTCTGATGGGGCTGGAAAGCAGCCAGCAAATCATCATTCGCGGGGCGATCATCGTTGTCGCGGTGGCGCTGGCTCGCCGGAATTAGACCATCCTGCTGTGTTCCGTGCGCAGATGGAACGCACATCCATGGTTACACGATGGTCGTTGGGAATCACTTTATGCGGGGGCAATCCTCTTGGCCATCAGGATGTCCGGTTTGCCTGGCCCGTTGGCGTCCGGAATGAGGCCCACGACGCTGTATCCCAATTGGCGATAGAACGCCGCTGGGTGATTGATTACCTCGAGGTTCGCCGCGTGCGCGAGCGGGTCAGGGTAAAGGTCAATGCCCCAGACGCTGGTGCCGGCCGTCTCACCGTCGTCGTCCGTGCCCAGGTAGATGGTCAGCGCGCCGAGCGTGCGCAGACGCTCCTCCAGCGCCGCGATCAATGCCTTCCCGATGCCCTGTCCGCGCGTGTCCGCGCGCACTGCCAGGGGGTGCAGCTCCCAGGCATAGTCGTACGTGGGAATGGCGCCGATCCAGCCGAGAATGTCGTTCCCGGAGCGAGCGACCAGGCTGATCCGGCCGGGCTCGAACGACTCGCGAACTTCGCGCCGCGCCTCGTCCAGGGTCGTCGTCCAGCCGGGAAACGCGGCCATGATCAAAGTGGCGACCTGATCGATCGCCGTCGTGTCATCGGAAGCGAGATCGACGATCCTGAACGTGGGGGTCACGGCGGGGAGCTCCGGCGAAACGAGGGCTTACAGCCCCAGTGAGGCGAGGTACTCGCGGTTGCGGCGAGCACTCTCCTTTGGCGTCCCCATACCCGGCAAAACGTCCTGCTCGACAACAGCCCACCCATCGTAGTCACGATCGCGCAGCCACTGCACCACGGCCGGAAATTCGACGCTGCCCTGGCCCAGCTCGGAGAAGACCCCAGCCCGGACCGACTGCACGTAATCCCACTTCTCCTCCCGCGAGCGGCGACCGACCTCCGAGTCGTAATCCTTGAAATGGATGTACTGGATGCGGTCGGCCCAGCGGTCCATGGCGTCGATCACCGCAAGGCCCGATTGGTCGGCGCCGAACGAGTAGTGACCGGTATCGAAGACGAGTCCGATCGCCTCGGGGTCGGTTTCTTCGAGGAAGCGATCGACCTCGGCCGGCGTCTCCACCCATCCCGCCGAATGGTGGTGAAAAACAGCGTGCAGTCCGGTCTCCGCGCGCACGGCGCGGGCGACCTCCTCAGCGCGGCCGGCAAAGCCCGCCCACTCCGCGTCGGGCAAACCCATCTCCGGGGTGATGCGCCCGGCGTTCGCGGTGCGCATGGGGTCGCCGCCATTGTCATCGGCGATGACCACGAAGGGACCCTTACGCCGATCGTCATCTGGCGCGACCGCCGCCAGCAGCCGCGCGATGCGCAACGCCTGGGCGAGATCGTCGGCGAGGAACTCGGGGTAGCGCAGCCGCACCGCCACGTAGGCGCCCAGCATCGCCAGTCCCCGCCGGTCGAGCTCCTGGCGCAACTGCACGGGATCGGTGGGATAGAACCCCCAGTCGCCCATCTCCGTGCCGGCGTACCCGGTCTCGGCTATCTCATCCAGCACCACGTCATAGGCGATCGGCTCTTCTGCAAAGCCCTCGAAGGCGATCGCGCCCCACGACACCGGCGCATTGGCAATGCGGATCGTGCTCATCGATTGCTACGTCCCATCTTCAATAGAAGCGCCGCATCTAGCTGTTCACCGGACGATCATGTTCGGCGGCTCGCCCTTCGGCCGCGAACTGCTGGCCCATGCGCTTCAGCGTCGCGTCGGCGGCGGCCTGCACCGGCTCAATCATGGCGTCGGATTCCGCGTCCAGCCGGGCGAACTCCTCCAGCTCGTTGCCGAGTCGTTCCAGATCTTCGCCGCCGGCCATCATCTGCACCACCTGCTCGCGGTTGACGTCCTTCTTGTCGAACGTGCCGTAGGAGCGGCCCCGGTTCAGGATGGTGAAGCGATCAGCGATGGGGTACGCATGGTGGACGTTGTGGGTAATGAAGATCACCCCCAGCTCGCGCGCCCGCGCCTGGGCGATGTAGCGAAGCACCACCGCCGCTTCCTTGACGCCCAGG
>JBBRVX010000048.1:0-26419 GCA_038246475.1 Thermomicrobiales bacterium
CCCCAACCCCTCTCCCAGTGCGCTGGGAGAGGGGCTTTGACGCCTTGAAAACCAAGTGTTTCGGATCCATCGGACACGCTTTTGCGTTTAGATGTCCCTGTGATGAGCCGTGGCTGTAGGAGCGACGCCTGCGTCGCCCGCGTTCCCGGCCACCGCGCCACGCGGTTGGCAACCCGGTTCCCAACCGCGAACGTTCGCGGCAAATCGACGCGGGCGACGCGGGCGTCGCCCCTACACGGGTGGTGCTGCCAAAATTCATTCATCCCATCAATCCTGGCCCAGCGCGCGGCGTCGCCGCGCGTCCAGGAGGATGGCGATGAGGATGACCAAGCCGTTGACCGCCACCTGCCAGCTCGAATTGATGCCCAGCAGGACGATGCCATTGTTCAGCGCGCCGAGCAGGAGGACGGCCAGCAAGGTGCCGAGCAGCGTTCCCTGTCCACCGGAGAGGCTGGCCCCGCCCAGGAGCACGGCGCCGATGACCTGCAATTCAAAGCCGAAACCGGCGTTGTTCTGGCCGGAGTTCATGCGCGAGATGAGGATGAAGCCGCTCATCGCCGCCAGGACGGCGGTGATGACGAAGCAGAAAGCCTTCATGCCGTGGACCCGCACGCCGGAAAGCGCGGAGGCGCGGGCATTGCCGCCGACGGCATAGATGTAGCGGCCAAGCGTGGTGCGGTTCAGCATCAGGGCAAAAAAGACAAAGACGACGGCGGTGATGACCACCGGCCAGGGGATACGGCCGATAACGGGAAGCTGGACGATGAAGCCGGTGCCGATGGCCCGGAACGACTCAAGCTTGTGATCGTTCTGCACCGCGGCGTCGGTGAAGGTGTAGGCCAGGCCGCGGATGATGGAGAGCATGGCCAGGGTGACGATGAAGGAGTTGATGCCGAGCCCGAGCGTCAGCCCGGCATTGACGAGACCGACGACCACGCCGATCAGGATGGCGACGGCCAGCCCGGCCCAGAGGTTGGCGGTGGCGTTCAGCACCTGCATGGCCACCACGCCGACGAACGCCTGCATCGAGCCGACCGAGAGATCGACCTCGCCGCCGATGATCAGCATCGTCATGCCGACGGCGGTGATCATCGTCAGCGACATCTGACTCAGCAGAACAAAGATGTTGCGTTCGGAGGCGAAGACCGGCGAAAGCCGTGAGAGCGCGATGCAGAGCACCACCAGCACCAGGAGGAGGAGACCTTCCTGGGTGCGGAAGAGCCAGTTGCCGATGGTGCGAGGGTGATAGGGTGATAGGGTGATAGGGTGATGGGAGGACGCACCCGTCGCGCCGGGCGTCGTCTGCTCGACAGCCTTGGAAGCGTCCATGCCTATGACCCAATCACCCTAAGACCCTATCACCCTCGTCCCTACTTCTCGCCCTCGACCGAAATACCGGCGATGGCGTCGAAGTTCGGGCTGTAGGCGTCGCCTTCCTTGGTGTAGTAGTCGCCGAGGTTGTCGGCGGTCACGGCAGCCGTGGGGGCGACGATGTGCGCCGGCAGCTCGACGCCGTTGAGCGCCGCCACGCCGGCATCGATGATCAGCCGGCCCTGGTACTCGGGGAACATCGCCGCCGAGACCTTGTAGGGGCCGCCTTCGGCCAGGGCGTCCTTGCAGGCATTCCCTTCGCAGCCGAAGCCGACCACCAGGAGTTGCGAAGTGTCGCCGCCCTGCGACTCGAAGGCTTGCAGACCGCCGAGCGCGGAGTCGTCGTTGATGCCGAAGATGATGTTGACATCCGGGTTGGCAGTCAGCGCGTCGCCGGAGATCTGGACTGCTTTATCTTTCAGCCCTTCGCCGTTAACGGACTGAGCAATTCTGGCGTCTGGCAGCACTGACATGAGGCCGTCTGCAAAGCCCTTCGACCGCGCCACGGTGGTCGAGAGCGCCGGCAACCCAACGTCGAGCGCGACGGCAGTACCGTCGAAGTTATCGCGAGCGTATTCGCCAGCCCAGACGCCGACCTTGAACCCAGCGGCATAGTCGTCGATCGAGACGAGGGTGGTGCAGCCATCAGCCGGCGACGACTCGCAGATGATCGGCTTGCCGGTGTCGGCGGCTACTTTAGTCAGCGTTGGCCCAGAGGCTTCTTCATTGACCGGCGTGAAGTTGATCACATCGACTTGAGAGGCCACTTCCTGGACGGCCGCCACAGAAGCGTCCAGGTCCAGATTGGCATCGACCTGCTTGAACTCAATGCCGTACTCCTCGGCGCGGGCAGCCTCGCCCTTGGTCAGGTTCTGATACCACTCATGGACGCCGTAGTTCGTGATATGAGTGGCCGATGCCGGAATGGTGAAGCCATCTGGCAGGGCGGTGGGGTCCATGGCGCGGACCATGGCGTCGCCTTCCGCGCCGCCCGCGGTGGGCGTGGCATCCTGCGCAAACGCGGCCGGCGCCAGGAGCAGACCAGCGGCGAGAACGGCGACGAACTTGCCCGTCCAGCGGGACTTCGATGAGCTCAGGTGCATCTGCACAAACCTCCTCTGCGATGAGTGAAACGCGGGAAGCGGGCGCTTCGATGCCGCACGCTTCGAACTGCCACTGTTCTCGACCTGCGTGGCGTAAATGGCCTCCTCTCCCTGGCAACCTAACGGCCCGTAAATTCCGGGGGACGCTTCTCGATGAAGGCGGCGATCCCTTCGCGCGCGTCCGTGGTGGCATACAGTGTGGCGGTCATCCCCATCTCCTGGGTGATGGCCGTGGGCAGGCTGGCCTGCAAGCCGTCGTTGACGAGCTGCTTGGCCATGGCGACGGCGAGCGGCGCCCGCTTCAGGATACGGTCGGCCAGCGCATATGTCGCGGACATCAATTCGGGACCGGGCACGACACGGTTGACGATGCCGAGCGCTCTCGCCTGCTCGGCGGTGATGAAGTCGGCGGTCATCAGCAGCTCTTTGGCCTTGTTGCGGCCGACCAGACGCGGCAGCCGCTGCGTCCCGCCTCCACCCGGCAGGAGGCCAAGCTTCGCCTCCGGGAGGCCGAAGGTGGCCTCCTCGGCCGCCACCACCAGATCGGCGACGAGCACCAACTCAAAGCCGCCGTCGAGCGCGTAGCCGTTCACCGCGGCGATCACCGGCTGTCGCAGTCGCTCGATGCGGTCGTAGACGAGGCGTCCCAGGCGTTGGAAGTCGACGTATTCCAGGACGGTGCGATCGACGTAGCCGGTGATATCCGCGCCGGCGATGAAGGCGCGACCGCGTCCGGTGATGATGAGGATGTCGATCCCACGATCGGCCTCGATCTGGTCGAGCGCCCAGAGCAGGTCACGAAACGTCTCCGCGTCCAGCGCATTGAGGCGATCCTCGCGCGTAAACGTCAGGATTGCCTTGCGATGATCGCGCTCAACCGAGAAGTTGCCGGATGCGGGTTGCATCGACTTCAGGCTGCCCCCTGCCCGCATTGAGCGCCGCCCCGCGCCCACCAATCGCGTGAGGATGGAGTCTAACCGAAAACGTTTACACTGGCGAGGGTGGCCGGTGAGAGGTGATGGGGTCATAGGGTGATGGGGTGATAGGGAGGACGAAAACGGCGAGACGCCAAGACGGCAAGAACGATGTATGGCTGATAGGCCGTACCACCTATCACCCTATGACCCCATGACCCTATCTCCCTCGTCCCATCACCCACCGGCGACGATCGACGATGTCGCCAGGGAAGCGGGGGTGTCGATTGCTTCCGTCTCCCGCTATCTGAACGGGCGCACCAGCGAGGTGTCGGCCGCGAATGGCGCGCGCATTCAGGCCGCCGTCGATCGCCTCGGCTACGTGCCGAATCGGGCGGCGCGCTCCTTGAAAACCGGCCGCTCCCGCCTGATCGGGGTGCTGCTGGCCAACATCGCGCATCCCTACTGGAGCGTGGTCCTGGCTGGCGTAGAAGAGGCCTGCCAGCGCGCCAACTACAGCGTCATCGTCAGCAGCGCCGGCGACCGGGCCGACATCGAGAACCGCTATCTGCAGATGTTTCTGGAGCAGCGCGTCGACGGCATCCTGCTCAACCCGGCCATGGCCGAGCCGGAGATCATCGCCACCTGGGGGCGGCTGACCCTGCCGGTGGTGACCATCGACCGCACCCTGCCGGGGCTGCCGTTCGGCCTGGTGGCCATGGACAACGCCCTCGGCACGAGGCTGGCGGTCGAGCATCTGCTCGCATTGGGCCATCTTCGCATCGGCTTCGTCTCCTGGCCAACCGGACTCTTTACGAATCGCCAGGAGCGGCTGCAGGGGTATGAAGCGGCTCTCACCGACGCGGGCGTCCCAATCGATCCGCGCCTGATCCGATACGCGGCTGAAGGCTGGAGCGATGGCGTGGCCCAGACCCTCGATCTGCTGGCGGAGGCAGATCCGCCGACCGCGATCCTCTCCGCCACCTCGATGCTGAATCTGCAAGTGCTGGCCGCCATCAAGCGGCGCGGCCTGCGCGTGCCGGATGACATTTCGGTCGTCGGCTACGACGACTCGCCCTGGGATCCGCTGCTCGACCCGCCACTGACCACGGTGGCCACCCCGGCGCACCTGCTCGGCGTGGCCGCCACGGAGCGCCTGCTCGCCACGATCGATGGGCGTGGGTTGCTGCCGGACGAGGAGATTCGGCTCCGGCCGGAGCTGGTGGTGCGGGCGTCGACGCAGGCGCTGCTGGTAAACGATGCCCTGCCGCGACTCGCGCGAATGAAACGCGCTAAGGATGGGTGAACCGGGAACGCTTACGCGGGGGGATTTATCCTCCCGATCGGGGCGATAGGCTACCCATCTTCCGAACGTTCCATCACCCCAAAAACCTCCCGCGCGGCGTCGCGCTCGCGTTGATTCTGGACATAGTCCATAACGCGATCGAAGCTGCTGTGACTCACCGAGAGGACGCCGTACCCTGATTGCCAGGCAAGCGTTGCAGAAACCTCCGGCCGGACTTCATTTGCCGCGTGCGGCGACGCGCCCTTCCAGTGACCGATCACGTTGGCGACGGATGCGGCCGGCGGGATATGGGCGAAGACATGGACGTGCTCCGGCATGATGCCGACTGCGAAGATGATGACGTCGATCTTGGCGGAGGTCTGTTCGATGGCCTCGCGAATGGCGGCGCTCATCGCATCGTCAATGGTCGGATCGCGATCCTTCGTGGCCCAGCTGGCGTGATAGAGCAGGCGGGCGTAGGGCATCGGTCATCGGCTTTCATGGCGGCGAATTCATGTGCCTCGGCGTTATCGCGAAGCGACGCTGGCAAACACGATACACGCCGCACTCGCCGCGAGAGGATAAATCCTCCCGCTAGCCCGACGAAAGCACCCTGAAGGGCGCTAAGCACGGAGGCCGCCTCTTGCCCCGCGCCTCGTTCAAACCGTCACCTTGATCTGCCCATCCTCGACCGTCACCGGGTAGGTACGCACTTTCAAGCGCGAGGAGGAGAGGGCGCGGCCGGTGGCGATATCGAACTCGATGCCGTGCCAGGGACAGGTCACCACTTCGCCCTGCCGCACCCAGGCGAACTGCCAGCCGGTTGCGGCCGAGCAGGCGGTGGTGCCGTTGACCGTTCCCTCGCAGAGGGGCCCGAATTGGTGCGGGCAGATGTTCGGCAGGGCGTGGAAGGCGCCGTCGATGTTGAAGACGCCAATCGCGATGCGCCCCACCTGCACCACGCGATGGCTGCCGGCCGGGAAGTCCGCGACCGGCCCGATGATGTGCTCCGCCATCTTCGTTTATCCCACCCCGATCTTCGCGGCAGGGGCCGGGATGCCGAACAGCTTCAGGGCGTTTTCGCCCATGATCAGCCGCTTGGCCTCCTGTGACATCGGCAGCTTCATGATCGCCCGCGGGTGATCGAAATCGTGGTGCGGCCAGTCGGAGGCGAAGAGGATTCGCTCCGGCCCGCCGATCTGGTCGATCGTGGCCACCAGATCCTTCGGATCGTCCGGCTCCTCGATCGGCTGCGTGGCGAACCACATCCGCTCGCGGATGTACTCACTGGGGCGCTTTTCGAGAAAGGGAAGCTGCCGCCGGTACTCGTTGTAGTACTTGTCCATCCGCCACATCATGTACGGCACCCAGGCGATCCCCGCCTCCGTGAAGACGACCCGCAGCCCCGGGTAGCGCGCCGGCACGCCGGAGTGGATGATGCTGGTCAGGTTTGCCATCATGGCGAAGGAGTGGGAGAGGACCTGCCGCGCGAAATGGTTCTCGAACTGGTCGAGCTGGCAGGGGAAGGCGGGGGTAACCACCGTCACGCTGTGCAGGCAGACGGGCAAGTTCACCTCCTGCGCGGCCTCGAAGATGGGATCGTACTTGCGGTGCCCCCAGAGGGGATTGACCCCCGCGGTCGGCAGGTAGACGCCGACGATGCGCTCCTCGCGGGCGTAACGCCGGATCTCCGCGGCGGCCGCCTCCGGATTCTGTGGGCTGGCCAGGAGCACGCCGTAGAGGCCTTCTTCGCCGAGCCACTCATTCAGCAGCCAGCGGTTGTAGGCCCGCGCCAGGAAGGTCGAGTACTCGATGTTCGGGATGATGGCGAACAGGAGCATATGATCGGGGAAGAGGATGCCGACATCGACGCCGATGTCGCTCAGCTCGGCTCGCATCTGGGCCGCCGTGGTCACGGACCGATTCACGTGTTGCCCGGGAATCGGCGGATCGGGCCGCAGATTTGGCGCGAATCCCGGCACTTGCAGATAGGGATAGCTGGCGCCGTCCAGCTCCTCCAGCGATTGCCGCCATGGCTGTTCGCAGTAAGGAGCCAGCGCGCCTGGAGTGTCGTTGACGTGGATGTCGACATCGACGATAAGCGGGGACGGGGGAGAGGGGGGAAGGGGGGAAGAGGAGTTTTTAGTCACCGTTGCGCTCGTGGTCATTACCGCTCCTGGGCTGATCTTTCGTGCGAAGGCTCCGCAAGAGGCCGAGCGTCGTGCGCCGAACTTCGGTTGTTTGCGCGAGGAGCCACTCGGTCGTCATGGCATCAGCATAACCGAGGCGTTGGGTAGTGCGAATCTGGGTTTCGACTTCACACAGCGAGCCGTAGGCAATAGACGCATGGTGAGAAAACTCCCTTGGTCCAGTTCGACCATGCCCCTCGGCGATGTTTGAAGGAATGGATAACGCTGCTCTCCGCACCTGGGCAATCAGTCCGTACTGCTCGTCGCGAGGCCAATTGCGCGGCACCTGATAGACCGCCTCGACGAGATCCATTGCCCTCTGCCACGCGGCCAGCCGCAGAGATCCCGGACCCGTTAACTCTCTGCTCCAGTTCTACCTCCACAACCGCTGTCTCCTCCATGGGCACTGGCGTCTCTGCTCAAGGCGCCATTGTGCAACCGTTCCCCTCTCAAACAATGTACGGCGACAGCACATCCCGCGATAAGTAAAACCCGCGCTTGACCAGCTCCTCCGTCCCCTCGAATTTTCGGTCCTCGTGCTCGATGCTGATCACGAAGTCGTAGCCCGTGGCGTAGAGGGCGGCGATGAAGCGGTCCCAACGCACTTCGCCCAGGCCGGGCAGGCGGGGGATGGCCCAACGGAAGCCGCCGCCCAAGACGCCGTCCTGGTAGAGCATTTCCTGATTGATCTCCATGTCCTTGGCGTGGACGTGGAAGATGCGCTCCCGGAAGTCTTCAATGGGGCGGAGATAATCGATGAACTGCCAGACCAGGTGGCTGGGGTCGTAGTTGAGGCCGAAGTTGTCGTCCGGGATGATCTCGAACATGCGCCGCCAGATGGCCGGGGAGTAGGCGACGTTCGAGCCGCCGGGCCAGGTCTCCTCCCAGAGCATCGGAAAGCTCTGGAAACAAAACACCCCGGAAGGTTCGCCTGCGGTGGACCGACAGGGACCTTCGAGTTGCCGGAAAGACAGGCCGAATAAAACGACTGCTCCGACCAGCGATGGCAACCTTGACATAGGTATAGAACATGTGTTCTCATTAGGATGTGTCAGAAATGGCACTAGAAATCGGAGGTGAAGTCAATGACTCACCCTAGTGGTCCGGTAATTACCGGGACGTGTCCAGAGCAAACCTGTGGGCACAAAACTTTCGTTCAAGTGACTGACGGCCAAGGTAATTGGTCGGGGTTGGGCGGCGATACATTCTGGCGATGTCAGGGTTGTGGACGAGTCTGGACGAGGTCATCGCTCTGAGCGACTGAAGGGTGGCCGGGTGTGCAATGCATGCCCGGCCACTCTATTTCTAAGCCGCGTTGCCACATGTGCCCCTGAATTACACCGTATCCGGCTGATAACCACCCGGTCTGACCATTAGCACAAACTCCACGGCTTCAGGTGGGGGTATATCCTCCGGATGCGTGATGAAGTGCTGACGAAGCCCGTCGATGGCTTTCTTCCTGATCTGTCTCCAGTTTTCCTCCACGATCGCGTTGATCTTTCTCATCCCGCGTGGGGTCACATCAAACGCTTTTTCCGCAAGGATGATCTTCCCATCCGTGTCTCGAACTGACTTTCCCCGCTCGTCCTTTTTCGCCACCTTGAGCAAGAGTCGCCCCTGAGAATCGACCTTAAGGCCCCCGGTTACCCGGTAGCCCTCGTCGCTGATGGTCTTCTCGACCACAGCGCCTTCATGGGGTTTGCCTGGAAGCCGGTTTTCGAAGTGTTCGTAGTAGTCGCGCAGGTCTCGATAGTGATCAAGAAACTCGCGATCCTCTTGGCTGATCTCGTGCCCTGCCGACTCGGCCACAATCGTCAGAAAAGTGAGGATGTGCTTCACCGAGATGCAGAAGAAGTGAAAGGTCACTTCCTGCGCCCCTGCTAGACTCGCCGCCATAACTTGCGCCTGTGCCCAATCCACTGTTTCTGATTCTTGCGTCGGCTCAGGGATTTGCTTATAGCCGTAGATTTGCCGTCCGATTGAGTCGCGTTCACCACTGAAGAATCGAAGTGCTACCAGATAGGGCATGAGCCGCTCATAGGTCCAGCAACTTGCCATGACCCTGTCAACCTCTACCAGGCATTCTTCTGTGCTCGCATCCACCCCGCGCAAGCGGACACACTCCCGGAGCACGTTTTCCGTAGGCAGATCCACGACCGCTGCCAGGAGAGCTTTGAGCTTGGTTCGTTGCTCTTTGGTCAGATTGCCGTAGCGATCCTTCTTAGCCATTTTGTCTCCTGCAAGTGCGGCGGGACACCATCATATGCGTTCTTTGGTCTTGGCAGTGATCCGTGAAGGCTGCAGATGGCATCGCCGTGCAGGTAGCCACGCATGAACGCCGATATGCGGTCGTCGTTGATGCCGTGAGCACCAGGGGCATCCTGTGGCAAGCCCAGTGGGTCACCTACAGAAGCGGCAAGGATCACCGCCTCCGTAATGTCGCCGGGATCGAGAACTCCTCGATCGGCAGCATCACTGGCATAGGCGCCGGCCAGACAGTCGGCCTGCAACTCGAATGCGTTGCCCGGCGCCGGAACGATGCCGAGCAGAGTCTGAATATGGTGACCCCATTCATGAGCCAGCACCACGACCGGAGCGAAATCGCCAATGCGCTGGCCGTGATCCTCGAGCCATGCCGGGGCGTAGTAGATCGCCTCCTCAGCCGGGCAGTAGAACGCCAAGTGCTCCGGACCAGCAGGTCCACATGCGGTCACGACTTTGCCCATCAGTGTCCTGACGATTGGGGTGCGATAGGGTTGTCTGGCGGCCGTAAAGACGCGCTGCCAATAGACATCGAGATCATGGGCCACATCGCCGAACGGTAGTTGGTAGCGCTGCTTCGTGTTGCTATTGATCAGGCGATCACTTGCAGGTCGACGTGGTTTCTTGATCACCTCGTCGCCAACAGCGTCCATCGTTATTCCTCCAGGTGGCATCGAGTTTGCCGCGGCACCGAAGCCAGGTCCGCGGGATTTCTGTCTTGCAACCTATGCGGTCTTGCGGGGAGTCTCCGACTCGGATCGCAGCGGTGTTGGTGGCCGACTCATCGCTTTCCCTGGATCTGTTTCTTCGCAAAGAGGTGTGGCACTGGGTGCCAATTCAGGATCGAGGTGCGATTCAGGTTGGTTGGATTTACGTCGGGCCTTAATGCGGTCCCAGAAGTCTTCGCCGGCGTGCCGGAGCGCGCCCGAGGCGAACTCCCGGAGCACGAAGAGCCCTGCGAGCAGGAGGATGCCACCCACAATCTGCAGGGCGGACCCATCGATGACGATCATGATCGTCCCTCAGCGCTCTGCCAAATGATCGATCAGCTCAACCAACCCTTCGCAGAGCGCTGCTCCGGTGAGCATGCTGTTGGAGATGCTGGCTAGGAGCCTGGTGTCGCTATCAACGACCGGGCAACCAAGAAGCCCAGTCGCCGTCTGCCTCCCCACGAGAGAGATAGTCCGCAGCGATGCGCAGGGCGCTGGCCTGCTCGTCTGTGGGCAACGGGAAGAGGGGAACGTGGGGTACGTGATCGGCCATGGGAATACCTCCTGCACACGCCAGACCTCTCTGGCTATCGTGATTCGTTGCAGTGGCACTCCGGTGCTCTCGTTGAATTAGATCATATGTTCTACTTATAGTTCTGTCAATAATGGAAACTACGTCGCTACACCATCAGCGGGGCCAGCACATTGCGTGACAGGTAGAACCCGCGCTTGACGAGGTCCTCAGTTCCCTCGAACTTGCGGTCCTCGTGCTCGATGCTGACCACGAAGTCATAGCCGGTGGCGTAGAGCGCGGCCATGAAGCGGTCCCACTGCACCTCGCCCAAGCCTGGCAGGCGGGGGATCGCCCAGCGGAAGCCGCAGCCCAGGATGCCGTCTTCGTAGAGCAGTTCTCGGTTGATCTCCATGTCCTTGGCGTGGACATGGAAGATGCGCTCGCGGAACTCCTCGATGGGCCGGACGTAGTCAATCATCTGCCAGACCAGGTGACTCGGGTCGTAGTTGAGACCGAAGTTGTCGTCGGGGATGATCTCGAACATGCGCCGCCAGATGGCCGGCGAATAGGCCACGTTCGAGCCGCCGGGCCAGGTGTCGGCCCACAGCATGGGGCAGTTCTCGATGGCGATTTTTATCCCGCGCTCCCCGGCATAGCGCACGATCGGCGGCCAGACCTCGGTGAAGCTCTCCATATTCCGGGCGGCGCTCTTGCGCTGATCGGCGCCGATGAACGTGCCGACGATCTCCACCCCCAGCAGCGCGGCGGCGTCGATCACCTTCTTCAGATGGGCGATAGCCAGGTCGTTCCCGGCCTGATCGGGAGAAAGGGGATTCGGGTAGTAACCGAGCGACGAAATCTCCAGCCCGTTGTCGTGCATCAGCGCATTGATCCGCCTCGTCCCGGCCGCGTCAAGATTCGCGACGTCGATATGGCTCACGCCAGCGTAGCGGCGATCGCTCTTGCCCACCGGCCAGCAGGCGATCTCAAGCATGCCGAAGCCGCTCTCGCCGGCCCAGCGCGCCACCTGCTCCAGGGTCATGTCGGGAAAGGCGGCGGTCATGAATCCGAGCTTCATTCGGGAATCCCCCTTCGTCAGACGGCGAGACGGCCAGACGGCGAGACGGCTAGCGTAGAGCAATTGCCCAGCGGGCGAGAGCGCGACAAGGCCTCGCGACGTTACGTGTCGGTCAGGCGAACAGACCTCGCGAATCGCACCTGTACCAGGGGCGACGCAGCCACCCTGGCTTCAGGGAGGAACCTCACGTTCACCGCGGGCGGGATGTTGACGTTTGACCCCAATCTAGCGTGCGATTGACACGCCGCAGGGCATGGAAAACATCGCCCATTTTGTCTGAGAGATTGGGAGACGACGCCATCTGACTTCCCAGCCTACCGCCTGCGCCTGCCTACTACTGGATCAGGCGGCGATGCGGAAGAGGCATTGGAAAACTGGGCGGCTGCGTCCATTTTGACGTGGAGCACACGCAGGATCTGCACGATACGAGCGTCACTTTGGTAGAAGATGATGTGTTGGCCACTTCGGACCGTCCGCAACCCCGGACCAAACTCCTCAGCTCTTGCCCCAAGCTCCGGAAAGCGAGTCAATTGGTCCATTGCCGCGGCGAGTTGCTCTTCGTAGCGTTCACGTTGTGGCCGACCCCAGGCGCGAAGAGTGGCCCGGAGCGCGGCCCGGATATCCTGGCGCGCGGTGGGAGCAACGAGCAACCTATGGGAAGTGGTCATCGTCGAGAGGCAAGCCGCGCCGATCTTCCTCGTCTGCCTCTCGACTCAACTCGGCCATCGAGGTCGAACTCCAGGGCGCCCCTTCACCACGCGCGATCTCCGCGCGCCCGACGTCAATTGCAGCTTTGAGGCTGTGGAACTGCTCCTTTTCGTCCAACAACCGTAGCGCTTCGCGCACCACCTCACTCGCGCTGTTGTAGCGACCGGAGGCGACCTTCTGCTGGATCACAGCCTCGAGCTGCGGAGTCAAACTTACATTCATTCCGGTTCATCTCCTACCTTCACTCTAGCAATCTCTACTATCGATAGTGAAGTGGACTTTGGCAGGCGGGCCACGCAGGCGCAATTCTACGTTCGATCGAGAAGGCGCTTCTCGCGCTTTTTAACATGGGGATCGTTGGCACTTGCTCACCGTCGATTGTTTGGCAGTGCAATGTGATCCTGAGGACGAGTTTGGCGATCTCCTGGCTGATCCAAGGCATTGACTCGCACGACTCGCAGGCGATTTTACCAGCAAATTGCAGCACCGACCGAGATGCGTTGCTCAAAGCAGCACCCTTTCGCAGCATGTTGGGATAGGGTGCTGTGGATTGAAGATCGGCATGGAGAACCGTCTTGGCGCCACCGTCTCTGCATCATTTCTTGTGCGCAAAACAAGGCACACGGCGCCTGCATTGCGATTGTCTCGACCATCCGATCAAAGATGCGCCGCTGGCGCCTCGTCCAATGTATCGACGCCGACCCCTTGCCGAGCGTTGATAGCGAACTGCGCAACCGAGAGCGTGGCTCCCGCGATGACCGCGGCGACGATGAAGGAGTTGCCAATGGCGCTGGCCATGACGTAGTTCGCCTGCATTTCTGGCGACAGATTCGGCGGGGGGTTCACGGCGACGTTGCGGCTCGCCGCGCCAAACTGGGTCACCAGAATGGCGATCCCGAGAGAACCGCCGACCTGCTGCATCGTCTGCAAGAGCCCGGAGGCCGAGCCCGCGTCGGACGGCGCCACCCCGGAGAGGATGATCACGCTCAACGGCGTGAAGCTGAGCCCCATGCCGGCGCCGAAGAGGAGCATCGGTCCCAGCAGGCCAGTGAGGTACTGCGTCGTCGCGGTGAGCTGGGTCAGCCAGATCATGCCCAGCGTAATCATCACCCCACCGGCCACCAGCAGCGGCTTGGGCCCGTATCTCGGCAGCAGCCAGGGCGCCGCCTGGGAAAAGGCAAAGATGACGATGGTCAGGGGCAGGAATGAGAGACCGGCCACGATCGGGCTGAAGCCGAGCACCTCCTGCACGTACTGGGTGAGAAAGAAGAAGACGCCAAACATCGCCGCCGGCAGGAGGAGCATGTTCAGGTAGGCGCTGGCCCGGTTCCGATCGGCAAAGAGGCGGAGCGGCATGATCGGCTCGTCGGTGCGCGCTTCGATGACCAGGAAGACCGCCAGCAGCAGGATGGCCGCGACGAACGCGATCACCGCCTGGCTGTCGCTCCAGCCATGTCCCGAGGCGCGGATGAAGCCGTAGACCAGGGAAACTGTCCCGAACGTCCCGGTGAGCGCGCCGGGGATATCGAGGCGTCCCGCCTGTCGCGCCGGCTCGGTGATGAAGATCGGCGCCAGCAGGACGATGGCGATGCCAATCGGCACGTTGACGAACATCACCCAACGCCAGGAGACCAATGCCGTGAGCAGGCCGCCGGCAATTAACCCCAACGACGCGCCGAATGCGGAGACCGCCGTGAAGATGCTCAGCGCGCGGGTCCGTTCCGGTCCGTCCGGGAACGTGGACAAGATCAGGGCCAGGGCGCTCGGGGCCGCCATGGCCGCGCCGATCCCCTGCACCGCGCGCGAGGCCAGCAGCCACGTTGACGTGGTAGCGAAGCCGCCCAGCAACGACGCGGCGGTAAAGAGCACAAGCCCGGCGATGAACATGCGGCGGCGGCCGAAGATGTCTCCTGCCCGTCCGCCGAGCGGCAACAGGCCGCCGAAGGCCAGGGCGTAGGCGTTGAGCACCCAGGCCAGATCGCTCTCGCTGAAGCCGAGATCGGCCTGGATGCTTGGTAGCGCGATATTCACGATCGTGCCATCGAGCACGATCATCAGTTGACAGGTCACGATGACCGCCAGCGCCAGCGCCGCACCTCTGCCTCGCGCCGCAACTTCGTCTAAGCCCGCGCCGATCGGCACGGAACCGCTTCGCACACTCATTGCCTTTGAGGTCCTTACTGTTCTGCAATGAGCGGCGCTGCTCGGACGATGTCGCCCACCCGCGGCGATGCGAAGGGCTGCTCCGTGTTCCGACGGAGCCTGGTTGCTGCTTTAAAGACGCGCGAAGCCCAAGGGGTGTGAGATCAGATCGGGCATAGACGTACCAGGAAGCCGGAGGGTATCCTCTCGGCATCGCTCTCGATCCACGCTTGACGTTTCCCGCCTGGACAGCGGTCGATGGCAAAGGGAGCATGGCCCATGTCCGATCGCGCGCTCATGCCAACGGCCAGCTTCCCGAAGCAAACCACGCATTTCGACGCCATCATCGTTGGCGCCGGGTTCGCCGGCCTCTACATGCTCCATCGGCTGCGCGGTCTGGGGATGTCGGCGATCGTGCTGGAGGCGGGCGGCGGCATCGGCGGCACCTGGTACTGGAACCGCTATCCCGGCGCTCGCTGCGATGTCGAGAGCCTCGACTACTCCTACTCCTTCTCGGACGAGTTGCAGCAGGAATGGTGCTGGACGGAGCGCTATGCCACCCAGGCGGAGCTCCTGCGCTACATCGGGCATGTCGCCGACCGCTTCGATCTGCGCCGCGACATCTCGCTCGATACACGGGTCATCGCCGCCCACTACGATGAAGCGACAAACCGCTGGCAGATCGCCACGGACCGCGGCGACGAACTCTCGGCGCGGTACTGCATCATGGCCACGGGCTGCCTGTCGGTCCCGCAAGTTCCCGCGTTTCCGGGGCTGGAGAGCTTTCGCGGCGCCCTGCTTCAGACCGGGAGCTGGCCACACGCGGAGGTCGATTTCAGCGGCCAGCGGGTTGGCGTCATCGGCACTGGCTCCTCCGCCATCCAGTCGATCCCGGTCATCGCCCGCCAAGCTTCCGCGCTGGTGGTCTTTCAGCGGACGCCGAACTACAGCGTGCCGGCGCGCAATGCCCCGCTCGATGCGGATCACGAGCGCCAGGTCAAGGCCGGCTACGCCGAGGTGCGACGCCGGAATCGGGAATCGCGCGTCGGCTACGTTGTCCCGGTCAACGATCACTCCGCCGTGGCGGCGTCCCCCGCCGATCGTCACCGCGAGTACGAGTCCCGCTGGCAGCGGGGAGGGCTCGGCTTCAGCGGGGTGTACCCCGACTTGCTCACGCGGCAGGAGGCCAACGACACCGCCGCCGCGTTCTTCCGGGAGAAAATCCGTGGTATCGTCCAAGATTCAGCGGTCGCGGAAACGCTCTCGACCATGGACTATCCCCTCGGCACGAAGCGCATCTGTGTCGATACGGACTACTACGCTGCCTTCAACCACGACCACGTGACCCTGGTCGATCTGCGGCGCGATCCGATCGCGGCCATCACGCCGCGCGGGGTGCGCACGGCAGCAAACGCGTACGAGCTCGACAGCCTGGTGCTCGCCACCGGCTTCGACGCCATGACCGGTGCCTTGCGCGCCATCGATATCTGCGGCCGCGGCAGAAGCTCGCTCCGGGAGCGATGGGCCGACGGCCCGCGCACCTACCTCGGCATCGCCATTGCCGGCTTCCCGAACCTCTTCACCATCACCGGGCCGGGCAGCCCCTCCGTGCTCAGCAACATGATGGTGTCGATCGAGCAGCATGTCGACTGGATTGCGGATTGCCTGGCGTCGATGCAGGAGCGAGGCGTCCAGGTGATCGAGGCGACGGCGGAGGCGCAGACAACGTGGGTCAGCCACGTCAACGAGGTGGGCGCCGCCACCCTCTTTCCGCTGGCGAAGTCGTGGTACACCGGGGCGAACATTCCCGGCAAGCCGCGCGTTTTCATGCCCTATGTCGGCGGCGTTGGTGCCTACCGTACCCGCTGTGACAAGATCGCGGCCAACGGCTACGAGGGGTTTTCCATGGCCTGAACGGGAGCTGGCCGCGAGACACCTGGCCCGTCTTTCCCGTGGCATGCGCCGTGCGGCCATGCGGCTCATTCGGTATGTGGATGAAGGCCGCCGCGCGTTGCTCCCAGCGCCAGACTGCCGCCTTAACCGGGAGCGAACCTAGGCAACTCGTTTCAGACCGTCAGCCCGAGTCCGCGCAGATTCTCCACTGAGCGCGACGCGGCGGCGCGGCACGCATCATAGTCAGGCCACCCCCGCTCATCGAACTCAACCTCGGCGCTGATCGGCCCCTCGTACCCCGCTTCATCCAGAATGGCCAGGAGACCGGCCAGATCGATCTCTCCATCGCCTGGTGGCGGGAAGTTGAAGACACCTTTGCCGCCGATCTTGTCCTTGAGGTGAACGTGAACCATGCGCGGCAGGGCGAAGTGAATATCGGTCAGTGGATCGGCGCCGGCGTAGTAAACGACGTTCCCCGGATCGTAGTTGAATCCCAGAACGTCCGGCCGGTTGATGCGATCGAGGATCGCGACGCCGAGCTCGGCCGTCGGCAGCATGTTGCTATCGGTTTCCATGCCGATCTTGAGGCCATGCCTGGCTGCTCGATCGCAGAGCTCGGCGACATTCACGAAGTAGGCCTCCCGCTCTTCATCCGTCGTCGCGTCGCCCGTAGAGGTGTTGACGACCTGCATGCCGAGCGCCGCCGCGATGTCGATCGCGCGGCCAAAGCGCGCCGCGCCTTCCGGCGTTTGCAACTGAGCGTGCCCGCTCAAGCTGACCGGAGCAATGCCGAGGTCGGCGAGTTTGGTCCCGATGCGGGCAATTTCAGCATCGGTCACCGTATCGGGGTCGATATGCTCGAACCAGCCTTTGACCGCGCCGATCTCGCAAGCCCGGTATCCGGCCTCGGCAAGTCCTTCGATCGCCTGGTCGATGGAATATGGCGCAAACACGATGGTGGATCCGAGTACGACGCGGTCCATTGGAGCTCCCTTGCATCATCTGAACAGTGCGCCCGGCGCGCCCTTCCCGTGAGTGATCCTACAGGAGAACGTCCCTGATTTCCTGAACACGAAAAAGGGACAGCCGACCTTTCGGCTGTCCCTTGAAGGCTTGAGCGGTGTCGACGAATCGCCCGGTTACGCCATCCCGTCTTCGCAGGCGATCCCGTCGAAGTCGGCATCGATCTCCTGCACCAGCGCTGGATCAGCGCCCGTTGCGCCGAGCTCCTCATAGGCCACCTGCGCGTCATACCACGTCGCGTACTGCCCGCAGAAGCCGCTGCTCGTCGCCACGGGAACCGGCTCGGTCGCTGTCAACGCCTCAACTGGCACGTTTTCGGTGGTGACGCCACTGGTGTTTGCCAGGTTCGTGGTCGTCGTCGTCGTGGCATCGGGCGCCGCCGGCTGAATCGGCACGCCGCCGATCATCCCATCGCCCGCCCCCGGCATGGACATCAGCGAATCGCGGTCCGGCAGAATCGGAGTGTAGATGGCGCTGGGATCGCCAAGCACCTCGCCGCCGCCGCCGCCGGTGTTGATGTCGCCGTAAACCAGGTCGCTGCCGGCCCCAGAGACGATCGGCGCGCCGTCGTCATTGGCGACCACGTAGGAGCCGTCCGCGTTGACTGGTGTGCTGTTCTGAGCGCCAACCGCACCCAACGAGGAGGCGAGCGTAAGTGTGGCCGCGCCAACAAGAATAAGATACCGTTTCATGATGCTTCCCTCGTGGGTGAGGCACGACCGACGCGGACGCTCAATGGCGGACAGCGTCAGCGTCGATTGCCAGCCTGATCCACAACATAGCCGTTTCATCCCTCGCAATGCAAGGCATCGCCACGGTACCCCGGTACCGGGCGACCATCGCGAGCTAAACATAGAACGCGCCGGAATCCGGCGTCGTTTCGAGGGAATCGTCAGCCTGGGGCGCGGCACTCGTCGAGGAAGCGGATGAGCGTCGCATTGAAGAGGTCGGTTGCCTCCCAGAACATCCCATGGCCAACCACCGGCAGAATCGTAAGCCGCGAGCCGGAAATAGCTGACGCGATCTCCCGGGAGTAGCGTGGCGGCGTGAGGAGATCCTCGGCCCCGGCGATCACCTGTGTGGGCGCGACAATCGAGGCCAGCCGATCAAGCGCATCAAAGGTGAGCACGGCAGCGCACTGCCGCCCAAACTGTTCCACTGTCTGCGGATAGGCATACGCGTCGTTTGCGCGAATCGCCTGTTCGACGTTCGCGGGATCCTCAAACCACCGATGGGTGAAGACCCAAACCCAACTATTGCGGTTCCAAGCATCATGCCCCATCGCCGTGTACATGGCGTTCCACTGTTCGACGACTTCAGCCAACCACGGTTCGGTACGCGGCCACGAGCAGACGATCTGCAGGCTCCTAACCAGATCTGGCCGGATCAGCGCGAGCTCTTGGGCAATTGCGCCACCCATGGAGGCCCCGATGACGTGGACTGGACCCAGCTCCAGCGCCTCGATCAGACCGATGGCGTCCCGGGCAAACTGGATCATTCCGTAGGGCTTTGGATCACGGCCAGCACCCGTTTCTCCGACATCCCGATTGTCGAACGTGACGACCCGATACTGCTCCGCCAGTGCCGGAACCTGCAGCGCCCAGCTCATTCTGGGTGAGCCGAGGCCATTGATCATCAGGAGAGGATCGCCACGGGAAGGCCCGGCAATCTCCCACACGATA
Organism: Thermomicrobiales bacterium; assembly: GCA_038246475.1. Lineage (GTDB taxonomy): Bacteria > Chloroflexota > Chloroflexia > Thermomicrobiales > UBA6265 > JACCXM01. Next base: position 18,875 of record JBBRVX010000048.1, read on the forward strand.
TCCAGGTCCTCTACTCGCGTGGTTGGCATCCTGGGCTCCTTCGGGAGGGCGTCACCCCCACGGACGCGGCGAAGCGCCGGCCGCACGTCGCCAGCCGGCGCTTCGTTAACCGCGTCTTGTTCGAAACTATGCTTCCGGCGTGGAAGGTGGGGCATAGTCCGGCGGAATGATCGAAAAGTCGATGTAGTCATCGACCTTCCACTGCCCATCCTGATTGGCAAAGATGAAGAGCAGCGTTTCCGGACCCGTCGGTGGCAGCAATGGCTCGTTGATCACCACGAACGCGGCCACCCGTCCGTCGGGCAGCATGGACGCATCGGTCACCGTGATGAGCCGCACGAAGGCCTCGGGCACCCGCGCCTCGGGCGCGGCGGCAAGACGCTCGCGCGCCAACGCGCGATTCTCTTCGTCAATGGTCAGACCCCAATAGGAGCGCATCACGCCGTTGTCGGTCATCAGCGTCGCGGCCCGCAGCACATCTCCGGCGTTGAAGCAGGCGAGCACTTCGCGGGCGACTTCCTTGATGGCAACGTCAGTGGCCGAATCGACAATCTCGCCAAGCGGCGGTGTGATCGTGGTTGCGGCGGGCTGGGGCACGCCTTCTCCATCAAGGTTCAGAATCGTGGCGAGCTCGTCGAAGGAGCGTGGTTCAGCCTGGCACTCCGAGGCGGACACCAGGCGCTGGTTCTCAGTGTCGCCAGCCGCCGGAGTTCCATCCTGGGCCAGTGCTGGTCCGGTGATTAATAGCGCCGCCACCGGCGCAATCGCTAACGCTCTCCATCGTCGCATCGAGATACTCCTCCAGCCCGAAAAACGGGTTCCTGTGCGTACGTACGGCCACTATAGCATCCTGGCATTCCCAGGCGGCCTGGGGCCCTGTGGATGTACGGAGCAATTCCCGTACCGGTTTGCATCACGCCGGCCTGGGTGCTCGACAACCCGGCGGGTCGAGCCTGAGTCAGGGTCAGTAAAGCCGCTCCTTGTCCAGAATTGGCGCCATCTTCTCTGTCTCACCATGCAGATAGCGCTCCAGGTTCTGGATGAAGCGTTCGGTGATTTTGGCATTTTCGGTGTCGACGGTGCTCGCCGAATGCGGATTGACCAGCACGTTTGGCATATCCCAGAAAGGCGACGTAGGCGGCAGCGGTTCTTCCCTGAACACATCGAGCGCCGCGAAGGCAATGCGTCCGTCGCGCAATGACGCGGCCAGCGAGTCTTCGTCAACCAGCGCGCCACGGCCGATGTTCACGAAGACCGCGCCCGGCTTCAGCGCGGCAAACTCCCGCGGGCCCAGAATGCCGTCCGTTTCTGGCGTGTGGGGCGCGCAGACGACCAGGCAATCGGCCTCAGCCAGCATCTCCTCCAGCTCCGCCCGTGCAAAAAGCCGCTCAACTCCGAGAGTTCCCGCCCGCGCCGGATCGCTGTCTCGTCCCAGCGCCACCACCCGCATGCGAAACGCGCTGGCGATGCGCGCGATCTCCCGGCCAATTCTTCCCGGCCCGATGATCGCCATCGTCTGGCCGGCCAATTCCCGGCCGCTGAAGCGATGCCATTGCCGCGCGCGTTGTTCCTCCTGCAACCGTCCGAACTCTTTGGTGTAAAAGAGAAGCGCCGCGAAGACGAACTCGGTCAGCGGCTGGGCGTGGATGCCGCTCGCGGTGGTGACGATCAGGTCGCTCTCCTGCAAGCCGAGCCTGCGCACCATGGGCCCCACGCCGGCGGACGTCGTCTGCACCCAGCGCAGGTTCGGCGCAAGGTCGAGGATCGGCCGCGCTTCATTCTGCGGAAAGTCGAGCAGAACCTCTGCCCGCGCGAGCAGGCGATGCCATTCGCGCTGCCGCTCGCCCGTAAGGCGCCACGCGGGATCGCCGTGATCCGCGCCATAGCGCATCTCCGGCATCAGGTCAGGGCGGTAGATCAACTCGACCCGATCGGGAAGTGCCTCAGCAATCCGCGCCGCGTGCTCCGGCTCCAGCGGCGAGGTAATCATTACCACAATCGGCGCGCGCGGCATGCTGTTCATGGCCGCGCTCATGAACGATTCGCCAAGGCGTACAACGAGCGAGCCAGGACCTCTGTCCCGGCGGCGGCGTCCTCCAGCGACGTGAATTCTTCGGGGCTATGGCTGATGCCCCCACGGGAGCGCACAAAGATCATGGCCGTCTTCGCGATCTCGGCGAGTTGCATGGTGTCGTGGACCGCGCCCGAGGTCATCTGTTTGGCTGGAATACCCGCCTCCTGCGCTGCCTCAACGAGGGCGGCCGCCACGTCCGGATCGGATATCACCGGGACGCGGTCGCTGTCGATGCGCATGGTCAACGACAGATCCCTGCGCTCGGCAACCTCTCGCATCAACGCCTCGTGACGCGCCAGCAACGTCTCGCGCTGCGCCGGATCGGGCGAGCGGGCATCAACGGTGAAGGCCACCTGGCGGGGAATGACGGCCCGCTCGTTCGGGGTGACGTTCATGCGCCCCACGGTGGTGACGGCGGGTCGGCCCATGCGGTGCGCGGTATTGGTGACGCCGCTGATGATCTCGGCCGCGCCCGCCATAGGATCGCGCCGCAGGTCCATCGGCGTCGTGCCGGCGTGATTCGCCATCCCTTCGAGCGTGACCAGGTACTGCCGGTAGCCGGTGATGCGTTCGACGATCCCGACCGCGAGATCCTCCTGCTCCAGGTACGGCCCCTGCTCGATGTGCAGCTCGACAAAGGTATCGATGTCGTTTCGTTGCGCCTCGGCAACCCGGCCCGGGTCGAGTCCGGCATCGCGCATGGCCTCGGCCATGGTCACCCCATCGTAGCCCCGCAACCGCCTCGGCTCTTCAGGGGCAATCCGCCCGATAATGGCGCGGGAGCCCCAGAAGTTCGCGGTCGGAAAGCGAGAGGCTTCTTCTTCGACGAGCGAAACCACCGCCAGGGTGCGCCGCGGCTGCCCGTGACGCGCCTTCAACGCCGCCAGGGCAGTGACCCCGGCCACAATACCGAGGGCCCCATCGAAACGGCCGCCCGGATTCTGGCTGTCAACGTGCGAGCCCGTGGCGATGATGCCGCCAGAAACATCGGAGCCATCGAGATAGCCCCACACATTGCCAACCGCGTCGCGCGCCACCCGCAGTCCCGCCTCTTCCATCCAGCCCGCGAGAAGATCCTGGGCGGCGGCCCACTCCGGCGAGTAGACGAGGCGCGCCACGCCCGTTTCGCCATGCGCCCCCTGTTGGGCCAGCTCAACGACGTATCGCTCCAGACGGCTGGCATCGGTCCAGCGCTCGGCGCTCTCGCTCATGCGTCCGTCTCCCCATAGCCGCGGGGCAGGAACCGTCCCGAACCGGGCTCCGCGACAACGCGGTCGTTTCCGGAGGCGCCGTCGTCAAAGATCGTCTCTCCCCGCCGGATCGTACGAATCACCCTGCCGGTGACCGATTGCCCTTCATACGGCGTCCATTTCTGTTTGTGCAGCGCGTCAGCGACGCTCACCGTCCAGGTTGCCTCTGGGTCGAGCAGCGTCACATCCGCGTCCGACCCAATCGCAAGATTTCCCTTGCGCGGGTAGAGCCCGAAAATCCGCGCCGGGTTGCCCGAGATCAGCGCCACGAAGCGCTCCGGCGCCAGACCGCGCCGCACCACCGCTTCGGAGTAAAAGGCGGGGAGCAGCGTTTGCACTCCGGAAAGACCGAGCGGCGCGGCGAAAATGTCGTCCTTGCCCGCCGCCTTGCTCTCGACGGTGTAGGGGCAATGATCGGAGCAGATCAGATCGATCGTCCCGTCGAAGACATATTCCCAGATGGCATCGACCTCATCCTGGTCTCGCAGCGCCGGGGCGCAGCGGGCGAATCCGGCCAGCCTCGCCAGGTCATCGGTATTGAGCATCAGGTATTGCGGACACGTTTCCGCCGTTACGTTCAGGCCGCGCGATTTTGCCTCACGGATCAGCGCCAGCGCCCCGGCCGACGCCGCGTGGCAGATATGGACGTGGCACCCTGTTTCCGCGGCCAGGAGAAGCGCCGTACTGACCGCGACGGTCTCGACCAGAGGTGGCCGCGATTCCGCGTGCGCCAGGGGATCAGTGCGCCCCGCCTCCTGCATGCGGCGCAGGCCAGCGGCGAGCAATTCCTGATCTTCGGCGTGCAGACCGTACGGAATCCCGAGTCGCGCCGCTTCCTGCATGGTCCAGAGAAGCTGGGCATGATCGACGGCCGGGAAGAGGGGCGAAGACGACGCCATGAACGATTTGAACGCGGCCGCCCCGAGCTCGACCATGTCATCGAGGTCGCCGGGCGTCTGCCGCGGCGGTCCCACCGCCCCGGCCCAGAGGGCCATATCGACGATCGCGTGTTGCTCGACCAGGCGACGCTTCTCGGAGAAAAGCTCGGGAGTCAGGGTGGTCGGACGCGCCTGCGGCATTTCGACGACAGAGGTGATGCCACCCGCCGCCGCGCCCGCGCTCCCGGTCGTGAAGCCTTCCAACTCCTGAGGATCCGGCTCTTCGAAGTGGGTGTGGACATCGATTCCACCAGGCATCACCCACAGACCAGTGGCGTCGATGCGCTCGTTCCCGGGCCAGTCGCTGGCGTCAGTGGTCAGCGCCGCCACCCGCCCAGCGGTGATCACCAGGTCGACGGCGTACACCCCGCCCTCGGTCACCATTGTCCCGTTTTCGATGATCAGATCGGCTGCCATGCGTAGTACGTTCCCGCCGAGGGCCGAGCCCCGAATCTCGCGGAGCAACGATACACGGCGTCGCCCTCGTGGCCAACAGGAGCCGGCGTTTCCGTCGCGGCGTTTCTCGCGATTGCCCGATTCACTGGCGGCATGACCGCCCGATACCTCCGCCTCAACGGGCCGCTCCTTGGCGCCGCCCGGTAATCAGGTGTGCAACGTGCCCAATTTCCATCGCCATGACGTGACAGAGTGCACGACGCATTCCGCTGCGTCGTTCCCTAGAATCGCCGGTAGCCTGCCGCTAGCCATCATCGTCACGGAGAAGGAGACCGCGAGTGCACCTGACCCCGCGCGAGCAGGACAAGCTCCTCGTCTACCTCGCGGCCCAACTCGCGCGAGCGCGCCAGGCACGCGGGCTGAAACTGAACTACCCGGAAGCGGTGGCGATCCTGTCTGCGGAGATGGTCGAAGGCGCCCGCGATGGCCGCTCCGTGGCCGAACTGATGGCCTACGGCAAGCAGATTCTGAGCGAAGACGATGTGCTGCCTGGCGTCGCCGAGATGATCGCCGAGATACAGGTCGAAGCCACGTTTCCCGATGGCACGAAGCTCGTCACCGTCCATCACCCGATCCCCTCCAGTGGCCGGGAGGCGCCAGGGGCAGTCCTGCTCGCGGACGAGCCGATCATGGCAAATGTTGGCCGGGAAACGATCGCGGTGCTAGTCCGCAATGCGGCAGACCGCCCGATTCAGGTCGGCTCACACGCCCATTTCTTCGAGGTCAATCAGGCTCTCCTCTTCGACCGCCGCGCGGCGTGGGGGAAGCATCTCGCCATCCCCTCCGGGACCGCCGTGCGCTTTGAGCCGGGGCAGGAGCGGCAGGTCACCCTCGTCACCTTCGGCGGAACGCGGGAGGTGCATGGGTTGCGCGGCCTGACCAATGGTCCCACCGATGGCGCGCCTGACGATGCGCTGCTCGCCGCGGCCGCTGGCCACGCGGACGTCGTTCAGGTGGAAGGATGACATTGCAGATTCCGCGCGCTCAGTACGTCGATCTCTACGGCCCGACCACGGGCGATCGGGTGCGGCTGGCTGATACCGAGCTGGTTCTGGAAGTCGAAGCCGATTTCGCCACGTATGGCGACGAGATCGCCTTCGGCGGCGGCAAGACGATCCGCGACGGCATGGGGCAGTCGGCACGCGCCGTCGACGCGCTCGACCTCGTCATCACCAATGCGGTCATCATCGATCACTGGGGCATTGTCAAAGGGGATATCGGCATCCGCAACGGCCGCATCGTGGGCGTCGGCAAAGCCGGGAATCCCGACACCCTCGATGGCGTCCATGCCGAGATGATTGTCGGCGCGAGCACCGAGGTCATTGCCGCCGAGGGGAAGATCGTCACCGCGGGGGGCATCGACAGCCATGTCCACTTCATCTGCCCCCAACAGGTTGATGAAGCGATCGCGTCCGGGGTGACAACCATGCTCGGTGGCGGCACGGGACCAGCCACGGGCACGAACGCCACGACATGCACCCCTGGCGCGTGGAACATCGGCTTGATGCTGCAGGCCGTCGAGCGGCTGCCGGTCAACATCGGTCTCCTCGGCAAGGGGAACTGCTCGACCACGGATCCCCTGCGCGCTCAGGTCGAAGCCGGCGCCTGCGGCCTGAAGCTGCACGAGGACTGGGGCACGACGCCGGCGGCCATTGATGCCTGCCTCCGGGTGGCCGATGCGTACGACGTGCAGGTGGCCATTCATACCGACACGATCAACGAATGCGGATTCGTCGAAGACACGATCGCCGCGATCGCCGGGCGCACGATTCACACCTACCACACCGAAGGCGCGGGCGGCGGTCACGCGCCGGATATCCTGCGCATCGCCTCGTTCGGCAACGTGCTCCCGTCATCGACCAACCCGACACGGCCCTATACGGTGAACACCCTGGAAGAGCATCTCGACATGCTCATGGTCTGCCACCATCTCAATCCGCATGTGCCCGAGGATGTCGCGTTCGCCGATTCGCGGATTCGGCCGCAAACCATCATGGCCGAGGACATCCTGCACGACCTGGGCGCGCTGTCGATCATCGCCTCCGATTCGCAGGCCATGGGGCGGGTTGGCGAAGTGATCATGCGGACCTGGCAGACGGCCGACAAGATGAAGCGCCAACGCGGACCCGCGCCGGGGGACAGCGCCCGCAACGACAACGCCCGCATCAAGCGCTACGTGGCCAAATACACGATCAACCCCGCCATCGCGCACGGCTTCGCGCAGGAGGTCGGCTCGATCGAGGCAGGGAAGCTGGCCGATCTTGTCCTCTGGCAGCCGGCGTGTTTCGGCGTCAAGCCCGATCTGATCGTCAAGGGTGGGATCATCGGCTGGGCGGCCATGGGCGATCCCAACGCCTCGATCCCCACGCCGCAGCCGGTCCGCTATCGCCCGATGTTTGGCGCGCTGGCCCCGGAGCAGACGAGCGTCACCTTCGTCTCCGCGGCGGCCATGGCCGCGGGCGTGCCGGAACAGCTCGGGTTGCGCCGACGTGCCGTAGCGGTGCAGAACACGCGAGCCATTTCGAAGACGTCGATGATTCACAACGTCGCCACGCCGGATATCACCGTCGATCCGGAGACGTACGACGTGCGTGCCGACGGCGAGTTGCTGGTCTGCGCGCCTGTCGAGAGCGTGCCGCTGGCACAACGCTATTTTCTCTTCTGAGCCGGTGGCCATGGACGATCCGGTGAGGCTCCTCCGCCTGCTGCAAGTGACCGATTCGGGATTTCCCACTGGCGCGTTCGCCTTTTCGCACGGGCTGGAAGGGCTCCTGGCCGCGGGATTCGTGACGTCAGAGCGGGAAGTGGCGGCGGTCATGAGCGCCCA
>JBBRVX010000049.1:0-25485 GCA_038246475.1 Thermomicrobiales bacterium
AGGGGGAACGAACCGCGATCTAGCTGATGCAGGAAGTCTTCAACCGGATTGCGCATCATCTTCAAAACGAGCGGGCAAGCCAAAGCGTACGAAGAGCGCCGGGTTGCCAATGCGGACAATGGAGGCGAAAGCTTCCCCTCGGAGGGCCAGGACCAGGAAGTTGTGCGGGAAAAATGGACCACGATCTTCCTGGCGGTAGTAAGCGGTGACCGCCGGTTGGTTGTTCGCGCGCATCGGCACGAGCCGGAAGCGATCGAGTCGCCCGCCCCCTGGCACATGAGCAAGGAAGCCGCCAATAGCCTCCGGACCGGCGAAGCGCAGCGGCTCCGGCGGCATGGTCAACAGGGCGTCGTCGGTCAGCAGGGCAACGATCGAGGGAAAATCGGCGCTATGCCAGGCTTCGACCAGGCGGCGCACCAGCGTCTGCTCAGCCGCCGTGCCAGGCGAGGCGTGTGACCAGGAGATCGCTCCCGCCGCGCGCTCCCGGGAGAGGGTCGCGCGGGCTCGTTGCAACAGGCTGTTGACTCCCGCAACGGGAGTTTTCAGCATCGAACCGACCTCGGCGGCCGAATAACCGATGACGTCGCGCAAGAGCAACGTCGCCCGTTGCCGGGGTGGCAGCAGTTGAATCGCCGCCACGAAGGCGAGCTCGATGCCCTTCTGGCGCTCGACGATCGCGTCCGGGCCAGGCTCGAACGTTTGGAGCTCCGCCAGAAGATGATCGGCGTACGGGTGGAGATAAACGGGCTCTCTCGGGGGCGGTGATGCATCGCGGTCCATCGATGATTCCATCCTGTCGCGGCGCGTCCTGCAATTCCTGCATGGTCAACGTGTTCCAGTTGGCCGCGTGAACGGTTCAACGGTCTCCAGATCCTCCCCTCTTCGACGCGTCTGATTGACTGCCGACCCTCGGTACGTTTCGGGACCTACCCATAGAACTCATCGATGCCCGCCAACTCATCGACGCCCTGACGATTACCTCATCGCCCAGCCGCTCAAGATCAGGACTCCCGGCCAGACGTTCTGTCCGGTACGATTCCGCGCATGGCGACAGAGACGGAACCGACGACAGATCAGCACAAGGCGGAGGTACACGAGCGCCGCGCTGCCGAAGTTGCGGCCCAACACGAGGCCGCCGCCGCGAAGCAGGCCGCGCGCGGGAAGCGTGGAGCGCACGAGCGTGTCAACACACTGCTCGACCAAGGCTCGTTTCAGGAGCTCGCCCCGTTCATGCAAGGTCGCGCGACGCAATTCGGCATGGAGCGGTCGCGGCCGTATGGCGATGGCGTGGTGACCGGGTTTGGGGAGATCAACGGGCGGCGAGTCGCCATCTTTTCTCAGGATTTCACCGTGCACGGCGGGTCGCTGGGCGAGGCGTTCGCCGAAAAGCTGGTGACGCTGATGGATCTGGCCGCCAAGTACGGCGTGCCGGTGATCGGCATCAATGATTCCGCTGGAGCGCGCATTCAGGAAGGGGTTGAGGGCCTGGCCGGATACGGCGAGGTCTTTTATCGCAATGTGCGACTGTCGGGCGTCGTGCCGCAGATCAGCCTAATATGCGGCCCGTGCGCGGGTGGCGCGGTCTACTCCCCGGCCATGACCGACTTCGTGGCCATGGTCGAAGGCGTCGGCCAGATGTTCATCACCGGTCCCGACGTGATCCGCACCGTCACCGGCGAGGAGGTCAGTCACGAGGAACTCGGCGGCGCTGCCGCGCACATGACCCAAAGTGGCGTGGCGCACCTGATCGCTGCTGACGAGGATGAGCTCAACGCCCAGATTCGCTATCTCCTCTCGTTTCTGCCGTCGAACAACCTCGAAGATCCTCCCTGGTTTGCGCCGGATGATGACCCGATGCGCGAGGCGCCGGTGCTCGATTCGCTGGTGCCCGAGGAGAGCGCCAGGCCGTACGACATGCACGAGGTGCTGCGCGCGATTCTCGACAGTGGCGAGTTGCTGGAAACGCAACCGGGCTTTGCGCCGAACGTGATTTGCGGCTTCGGGCGGCTCGATGGGCATGCCGTGGGGATTGTCGCCAATCAGCCGCGCCATCTGGCCGGAACAATCGACATTGCCGCGAGCGAAAAGGCCGCCCGCTTCGTGCGCACCTGCGACGCGTTCAACGTGCCATTGCTCGTCTTTGTCGATGTCCCCGGCTTTCTGCCCGGCATCGCACAAGAGCACGAGGGGATCATCCGCCATGGCTCGAAGCTCCTCTATGCCTTCGCCGAGGCCACCGTTCCGCGCATCACTGTCATCACCCGCAAGGCCTACGGTGGCGCGTACGTGGTCATGAACTCGAAACACATCGGCGCCGACTTCGCGATCGCCTGGCCGACTGCCGAGATCGCGGTGATGGGTCCGGAGGCGGCGGTTGGCCTCGTCTTTCGGCGCGAGCTGGCCGAGGCCGACGACCAGACCGCACGCCGCGCTGAGCTGGTCGCCGAGTACGCGGATCTCTTTGCCAGCCCCTGGCAGGCGGCGGGCCGCGGCTACATCGACGACGTCATCGAACCGCGCACCACACGCCCGTGGCTGATTCGGGCGCTGGCTCTGGCCCGTGCCAAGCGCGTCTCCACACCACCCCGCAAGCATGGCAATATCCCATTGTGACGGGTGATGGGTGATGGGTGATGGGTGATGGGTGACAGGTAACTGGAGATTGGCGGTGGGCCATAGGCGGAGGATTGAAACAATCGCTGAAGCCATCGAGATCATGCCCGAACCGGCTCCCGAAGAGCGTGCCGCGATCCTTGCCGCGTTGGAGCAACTACTGTCTCCGCCATCCCGGACCGAGGGGCACGCGAGCGCGGCCTGGGCTATCACGGGGCGTCGTGAAGCGCTGTTGGGCCGCGCCGGAGGGACCCGCACCGGCTGGGGACGAGGTTTGGATCGGGCGCCGGGTTGTTAAGACCTGGACCAGCAGTTGTGCTCATCCTCTCCTGGCTTGTCGCCTTCAATCTGCGGAGTGGGTTCGTTGGGCTCGGCCCGGCGCTGCCGGCGTTGACCACCGATCTCGGGCTTTCTTTTGCCCAGGGAAGTGTGCTCGTTTCCGTGCCGACCCTTCTTATGGGTTTGATGGCCGTGCCCGGTGGGGCGTTGGCGGACCGTTGGGGAGCGGCACGCGTCATAGCCTTGGGCTTACTGCTGGTCGCCGCGGGCGGTGGTCTCCGTGCAGTCGCCCCGACGTTTGTTGTGATCTTCGTGATCTCGATCCTCTTCGGAGCTGGGATCGGCATCGCCCAACCCTCGCTGCCGCGCCTCATGCGCGCCCGGTTTCCCCATCAGCTCGGGATCACGACCGGCGTCTATGCGTCCGGAATGGTCTGCGGCTCGATCTTGGGCGCATCCCTTTCGGGCCTGATGCTGGAGCGGGCGGGTGGGCACGACGGGTGGCGCTTCCCGATCGCGATCTGGGGCGCGCTGGCGGGTGCGGCATTCCTGATCTGGGTAATAGCCATGCACCCCTGGCAAACCCCAGAGCCGGTTGCCATCATCGCGCGGTCGCCCGGCGCGACGGTTGCTGCCAACACATGGTCGCCGTGGCGCGATCGTCGCGCCTGGATCGCCGCCGCGATCTTCGGCGCGCAGGGGCTCGTCTATTACTTGATGGTGGCGTGGCTGCCTGCTGTCTACAGCGAGGCAGGAGCCGATGTCGCTGCCACCGCAGCCCTATTCGCTGTCTTCAACGCCGCGACGCTGCCAGGCATCCTCCTCTTCCCGATCTGGTCCGATCGGCTGCGTGGTCGCCGTCTGCCGGCCCTGGTTGCCTCGTTTCTTTTCCTGATCGGGGTGATCGGGCTCCTGCTGGCGCCCTTCGCCGATCCCTGGCGCTGGCTCTGGCCGGCGCTATCCGGCGCCGGCGTGGCCGGGGTCTTCGGTATGGCCCTCGTCCTCCCCGCCGACATCGCCCCACCCGGGCGGGTCGGCGCCGCCGCGGGGATGGTGCTGGCCATTGGCTATGCCTCGTCTGCCTTGGGTCCCGTAATTGCCGGGGTCGTGCGCGATGTCACGGGCTCGTTCGATGCGACACTCGTCTTGCTGCCAGTCGTCGGAGTGCTCATGATTCTGCTTGCTGCCGTGACGCCCGAATTGTCAGGCGCGCGGTCGGAACAGTAACTGGAGGAACGCATGTCCAGGATGCTCGACAGGGCTGTCCCGCGCAAACGCCTACGCGACCTTGGCGTGACAATTGGGCGCTTTCCGCCGGGAGCGTTGAACGCCATCACCGATGTGGCGGGGGTGCGCGTCGGCCACTCGACCATTATCGAAGGCGAAGGACCCCTGCGAGTCGGGGAGGGGCCGGTGCGGACTGGCGTCACGGTAATCATGCCCCATGAGGGAGATGTCGGTAGCGAGCCGCTCTTCGCCGGATCGCACGCGCTGAATGGCAATGGCGAGATGACCGGGCTCCTCTGGGTGAAGGAATCGGGGATGCTCACCTCGCCGATCGCCATCACCAACACCCACAGCGTCGGCGTGGTCCGCGATGCGCTGATCGCCTACGAGGCGAAGCGGACAAACCGGCCAGAGCTCTTCTGGAGCCTGCCCGTGGTGGCCGAGACCTACGACGGCTGGCTGAACGACATCAACGGCATGCACGTCAGGCCGGAGCATGTCTGGAGCGCCATCGATAGCGCGACGGGTGGTCCGGTCGGCGAAGGGTGCGTCGGTGGCGGGACCGGGATGATCTGTCATGAGTTCAAAGGAGGCATCGGCACGTCGTCGCGAGTGCTGCCCGGCGACCTTGGCGGCTGGACCGTCGGCGTGCTGGTCCAGGCGAACTACGGCTCGCGCCATCTCCTCCGCATCGACGGCATCCCGGTGGGGGAGCTCATCTCCTGCGCTCAGGCGCCCGGCTTCCGCGACGAGCGAGCGAGCGCCGGCGGACGCGCGGCGGGCGACGGATCGATCATCATCATCGTGGCCACGGATGCACCGCTCCTGCCTCATCAGTGCGAGCGGCTGGCGCAACGCGCGACGATCGGGCTGGCCCGTGTCGGGGGAATCGGGGCCAACTCCTCCGGCGACATTTTCCTCGCCTTCGCCACTGGGAATCGCGGCCTGCCCGGGGCTGAGGAAAAGACGGTCGCCATCACTGACTGCCGCATGGTCTCCAACGAGGGGATGACGCCGCTCTTTGAGGCATGCGCGGAGGCGACCGAAGAAGCGATCCACAATGCCATGTGCATGGCCACGACGACGATTGGTATTCATGACCGGACGATTCATGCGTTGCCCCTCGACCGGGTGCGCGAGTTGATGGAGACTTAGGCGAGCACGGTTAACTCAGGAGATCGGCAAGTCACATGGTATCCGGGTAATCACTTCCTCGTGTCGCGGCGGCCTGCCCTCACCCCCCTACCCCCCTCTCCCACCGCGGTGAGGAGAGGGGGGACGAAGCCGCCGGGTGGAAAGCGACACTCTTCATCCGGATTCGGTATTCGTCATCTCCGTCTTCTTCTCCGCACTCCCGGCCATACCTGCCATTCCCAGTTCACGGCTCGGAAAAGGGCTTTCGCCGTCCGTACGCTGGCCGCCTGTCCCGGCGTCGAATGGTTCGCGCGGCCCAGTGCAATAACGCCTGCCGGCAAGGTGTGGATGACCTGGAATCGGGTATGCTGAAGGAGAACGGCTAACGGTCGCAATGTCGCGTGCAACCGCTGGCTCCCTCGTGCAGAGGCTTTGGCCTCTGCTCTTTCTTTGCCGGTGCGAATGGTGTTTCGGGCGGGCACGAGCCGGGCCGTCAACCATCGAGAGGAGCCGCAGGATGCTGGTGGTGATGCAGGCTGATTCGTCCCGAGAAGTGATCGACACGGTCTGCCAACACGCGAAAGACGCTGGCCTGGAGGCCACCGTCTTCGACACCGAGCCGGCCATCATCGAACTCGAGGGTGGGTTTGCCGCCGAGGCAGCCGATGCGATCACTGCCTTGCCCGGCGTTGCCCGGGTGGCCCATCCTCTCCAATCGGAGCCGCCGGTCACCAGCAACCTGCGCATTGCCGGCATCCGCCCGCTTGTGCCGCCGGCGATCCTGGTCGAGCAGTTGCCGCTCCCGGTTGAAGGCGCGGTCACGGTGCAGCGCACCCGGCAGGAGGTCAGCCGCATCCTGCGCGGGGCGGACGACCGCCTGATTGTGGTGGTGGGGCCCTGCTCGATTCACGACACGGACGCGGCGCTCGACTACGCGCGGCGGCTGGCGCCGCTTGCCGATGAGCTGGCGGGCGAGCTTCGTATCGTCATGCGCGTCTACTTCGAGAAGCCGCGCACAACCGTCGGCTGGAAGGGACTGGTCAACGACCCCAACCTCGATGGCAGCTTCGCCGTCAACGACGGGTTGCACCTCGCCCGGCAGTTCCTGCTGGACGTGGTGGCCCTGGGCCTGCCGGCCGGCTGCGAGTTCCTCGACCCGATCACCCCGCAGTTCATCACCGATGCCGTCACCTGGGGGGCCATCGGCGCACGCACCACCGAAAGCCAGGTGCACCGCAACCTGGCATCTGGACTCTCGATGCCGATCGGCTTCAAGAATGGCACCGGCGGCGACGTGCAGATGGCCATTGACGCGATGAATGCGGCCTCTTACCCCCACCAGTTCATGAGCGTCACCGAGCAGGGTCTGGCCGCGATCGTGGTGACGCGCGGCAACCGCGACACGCATGTCATTCTCCGCGGCGGCCGCAGCGGCGCGAATTTCGACGCCGCAAGCGTGCAGCAGACGCTGGCCGCCATGGAGGCCGGGGGCCAGCCGCGGCGGGTGATGATCGACACCAGTCACGGCAACAGCGGCAAGGACTTTCGCCGCCAGCCTGAGGTGGGTCGGGTCATTGCCGAGCAGGTGGCGGCGGGTGAACGCGGCATCATCGGCGTGATGCTGGAGAGCTTCCTCGTGGACGGTCGCCAGGACTTCACCGACCGGGAGCACCTCACTCCAGGTCAGAGCATCACCGACGCCTGCATGGGCTGGGAGATGACCGTGCCCGTCCTAGAGGGACTGGCCGAGGCGGTGAAAGCCCGCCGCGATCTGCTCGCCGATCGACAGCCCGGTCCCGCGGCGTGAAACGTCGGACAGGAATTCGGTGAATAGACTGCCCAAATCTCGGACCCTGGGCCGAAAGCTTCTCTCCCGAGGGGCGCGGGGTTGAGCTGGGTGTGTAGGTTTCGCGGTGAGCTGGGCTGACAATTCCCGCACTTCTCGTAGAATAGACCGCGAGGCGATGAACGAGGGCACCATACCCATAGCTCCCTGCACCAGGCGCAGCCCATGATCGACGCGGTAGCCCAGCATCTCGACCACATTGCCGCCCTTTGCCGCCGGTACGGCGTAAGTCGTCTCGATCTCTTCGGCTCCGCCGCCACCGGCGCGTTCGACCCGGCGACGAGCGACCTCGATTTCGTCGCCAACTTCGTCGACACTCACGTTCCCGGCTACGCCGATCGCTACCTGGACTTCGCCGACGCCCTGGAAGCGCTCGTCGGCCGCCCCGTCGACGTGGTTATCGACCGCTCGATCCGCAACCCCCGCTTCCGCCAGGCCGTCGACGCCACCCGCCAGACCGTCTATGACGACCGAACCGCGCCAGCTGTTGCTTGACGCCCTCGAATCGTGCCAGCTGTTGCTTGACGCCCTCGAATCCCGCCAGACGATCAGCCGCTACACGGATGGGATCGATTTTGCGTGGTATCTGCGCGCCGGCGAAAAGCGGGATGCCGTCGAGCGCCGCCTCGGCATTGTCGGTGAGGCACTCCATCGCGCGGCGGCGCTGGACCCGGCGCTGGCCGAGCAGCTTCCGGAGCTTCGCCAGATCGTCGGACTGCGCAACCGCGTGATCCACGGCTACGCCGACGTGAACGCTGAAATCATCTGGGATGTGGTGCAGAACAAGTTGCCGTCTCTCCAAGCGCGTCTCGCGGACCTGCTCAAGGAAGAAGCGCCGCAGGAGCGCCAGGCGCCCGGCTGATTGGGCGTTTGTCTTGCTCGTAAACGCCGGGCGACCTCTCGAATTGAAACGATCAGAGATGACGCGTCAGCCCTTCTCCGCCCCGATCGTGAGCCCGGCGATGAAGTAGCGCTGCAGGGCAAGGTAGACGAGGAGCGTCGGCAGGGCGACAAACATCGAAGCCGCCGCGATGAGATTGTCGTCCGTGAAGAACTCGCCGCCGAGGTTTGCCAGCGATGAGGTGATCGGCCGGTCGGCGCCCTGTTGCTCGAGGACCACGGCCCAGAAGAAGTCGTTGTAGATCCAGGTAAACTCCAGCGTGGCCAGCGCCGCGATCGCTGGCAACGTGAGCGGCATGATGATCTGCCAATACTGTTTCCAGACGCCCGCGCCGTCGATCCTGGCGGCATCGTTCAACGACTTCGGCAGGAGCTTCATGTAGTTGCTGAGGACAAACGTGCAGAAGCCGCTTTGGAACGCGATGTGGATCAGGATGATGCCTAACGCGCTCCCATTGAGCTTGCCGGAATTGGAAAGCCACTCCGGGAGCTCGACGCGGTTGTAAAACTGGAATAGCGGCTGGATGATGATTTGCTGCGGCAGCAGGTTGCCGGCCGTGAAGATCGACAAGAGCAGGATGTTGAACCGCCAAGAATATCTGCTGCAGACGAACGCCACCATGCTCGAGAAGAAAAGCGTGAACGCGAGCGCGGGCAGGAGGATGACCACCGTATTCCAGTACTTGCGCGCGATGTCGCCCTGCTCCCAGGCGTTTCGGTAGTTATCCAGCGTCAACGAGCTCGGCCAGGAGAAAAAGCCGTCGCGCACGGTGTCGGCGAACGGACGAAACGACGCAAAGATCGCTCCCGCGATGGGGACGAGCCAGACCAGGGCCGTGAGCGCGACGAACACGTAGAGCAGGATGCGTCCCAAGTTGATGGGGCCACGCCGCCGGGGGCCGACGGCCGCTACGGTGCTCACGAGTCGGCTCCTTCCTGTGTGGCTCGGTAGTGATTCGTGACGTACCAGATCACGAAGCCGAAGCAGAGGACGAACAGGATCGTCGCGTAGGCAGATCCGCGGCCAACATTGCCGCCCCCCTCCCCGAGCAGATTGTTCGTGGTCAGGATCGAGAGCACCTCGGTCTTGCGCGGCGTGTTTAGCACATAAATGATGTCAAAGGCCCGCAGCGCCTCGATCACCGTGATGACGGCGACCACGACATTGATCGGCTTGAGCGACGGAAAAACGACATGCCGGAAAACTTGCCACTCGTTGCTGCCGTCCAGCTTGGCCGCTTCGCGGAGCGACGTGTCCACGCTTTTCAGTCCAGCCAGGTAGAGCACCATGATGTAGCCGGTGTGTCTCCAGGCGATTGCCACCAGAATCGCCACAAAGTTCCTGGAGACGCCATAGTCGTCGCCGAACGGAATCAGAAACGATTGGTTCCCGATCCAGTCGATGGCGGCGCCGCCGCCGAATAGTTGGGTGGCCAGGCCGTTCTCGGTCGAGTAGATGACGCTCTGCCACATGAAGCCAACGACGGCAAGTGAGAGCACGACCGGGGTGAAGAAGATGCCCTGGAAGAATCGCGTGCCGCGAATATCTCTATCAAGCAGGTACGCCAGGCCGATTCCGAGCGCCGTGGGTCCAATAAACAGGAAGATCAGGAGCACGGAATTGTTGATCAGCGCCTGGAAGAAGTTTTTCTGGAACACGGTAAAGATCTGTTCGTAATTCTTGAAGCCCACCCAGTTGATATCGCTGAATCGGATGCCCTTCCAGTCCGTGAACGAGAGCAGGATCGATGCAATCGTCGGGATCCACACGAGCGCGACGTGCAGGATCGTCGGGATCCCCGCCATCGCCAGCGCGACCCACCGGTCGCGGCCATCGAACTGCCGGAGTCGGCCGGCCTTCGGCGCCGCCATGGACATAGATGGATTCTGAACCTGGACTGCCGTTGCCAAAGCTGCCCCCGCTCCGGTGCGAGAGTGAACGGCGCCCGCCGCTGCATAGCGACGGGCGCGATCGGCGTTACTCCGCGAAGATCGCCTCGGCCTGGGCCTGCATGTCTTCGAGGATCGAGTCGATGCTCGAAGGGTCGGCCAGGAAGTCCGCAAAGGCTTGACCAGCGACGTTTGAGGCGAACTCCGGGCTCGTATCGCGGTCGAGGAACTGTGTCACCGTCGGCGCCGCGGAGACAGCCTCCAGCACCTTCTGTTGCAGCGGGCTGTAGAGGGAGGTGTCGACGTCTGCCGACGGCGCCACCTTACTCGGGTCCACGGCCAGATACGCCGCCTGGGCGTCGGCGGTTCCGAAGTGGTAAAGGAGCTCCTTGGCGCCGGCAACGTTGCCCGGCTCCCTCGCCATCATCCAGCCGTCGATCGGCGCTTCGACCGTTTCCGTGCCAAACTCCGGATTGAGTTCCGGGAAGGCGAAGAAGTCGAGGTCGTCCGTCTCCCCCTCGGGAAACACCTCACCGATAAAGGTGCCGATGGTCATCATGCCGGCTTCTTTGTTCACGACGGCCGCCGCGGCCTCTTCCCAGGTGCGGCCGTTGGGATTCTCCTGATGGAGTGGCAGGAGACTCTCCCACGTCGTGAAGACGCTTTTCACGCGCTCGTCGGTCCAACTCTCCTTGCCGGCCATCAGATCCACGTGGAACTGGTAGCCGTTCAGGCGGAAGTTGAGCTGATCGAACGTGCCCATCGCCGGCCAGCGGCCATCGTTGCCGAAGCCGAACGGAACGATGCCCGCGTCCTGCATGTTCGACGCCAGACTCTGGAGATCCTCCATGGTCGCCGGCGCCGTCCAGCCGTTCTCTTCAAAGAGGCTCGGCCGGTAGTAGATTCCCCAGATGTAGTAGGTCCATGGCACGAAGTATTGCTTGCCGTCGTCGGCGGTTGACGCGACCTTGAAGCCCTCGGCCAAGCTGTCGTTGAGGCCGGCGTCCCAGACATCGGTGATGTCGCCAAGCAGTTCCTGGGCGGCAAAGTAGCGCATCCGGTAGCCCGCGAACCAGGGGATCACGTCGTCCGGGTTCTGCAGGTAGGTGGTGATGTTCTCCTGGAACGTGTTGTGATCGACCTCGTTAATGATCACGTTGACATTCTTGTTCGGCAATGCTTCCACCGCGGCGCGCAAACCTTGCTGCGGTACGGCGTTCGAGTAGTTCGAACCGAGAGTGACGTCACCGGTGGCCGCTCCCAGTTCGACCTGGGCGCGGGTGAGACCGGCGGGCAAGCTGAGACCGAGCGCCGCGGCGCCGGCCGCCCGTTTCAATAGACCCCGCCGGTTGAGCGAGTATCCGAACCTGGAAGGACTGGGCGAACGACGATTGTCGCGAGTGGTCATATGCACCTCTTCGTGTCTTCGGCCCGTGTCAACAACGGCACAGGAAACCTTCATCTGCATTGTTCAGACCGGGCAAGAATAGGCTGTTCGCCAAATCGATGTCAATGGCGTCAGCGGGCGTCGATTTGGCTGACAGCACTCCCGGAAAGAACTCCAGGGCGGCGATAACCGGTGGTGAAAACGTCGAGCGCCGAGGTTGTGTGCCGTCATCATCTCCATGGCTGGATATTCCCTATCGCCGCAAGCATTGGATGAGACTTTTGTCGCATCACGAAGAGACGAAATGCCGGGTGTTCATCGCGACGTAAGTCTCTTTCAGATCACGCGGCAGCGGCGCAGAATAAGACTCACTTCAGGAGAGCAGCAGTCCTCTTGAATCTGGAAGCCGGTGAAGGGCAGATGCAGATCGCCTCACCATAACCGGCGCCGTAGCGCTCGGCACGGCCGAGGAGGGAATCAGACCATGGTAGAGCGACAGATCACAATCGACGGCACCCAGATGTTGTCACGGCGGTACGTTGGTCAGATGGCAGCCGCCGCTCTTCTGGCAGTTGGCGTCGGGTCGGTGACCCTCGGCCGAGTGGCCGCTCGCGAAGTGGAAGCGGGAGACGATCGCAATGGCCGTGGACGTGGCCATGGTCGCGACGATGTCTCCGCGGCGCGCGAAGTCGAGCCTGGCGATGATCGTGGCGGCGCCGGTGGTGGCAACGACGATCCCGCAGGCGACGATCGGGGTGGTCGTCACAAGCGCCGGCGCCGTTAGTCCGGACCCCCGCTTCCCCCCGAAGCGGGGCATCCAATTGAAGACCAGTGTGAGGCCCGGAACGGCATTGCGTTCCGGGCCTCTTCACGATCCGCCGTGTGGGACGCCCCGAGCGTTTTGCCAGCCGCGATCCAGGGCGGTATCGTCGAAGGAAGCGGGATCGTCGAGTGATTCCAGATGGGTGAACACCGTCGTCGTGGGCAGCGCGACGAGGATGTCCTGCTCGATCGCTTCCAGCAATTGGTGCCCGCGCTGCACCGTCCAGGCGCCCGGAACCAGGATATGGACGGAGACAAACCGCCGCGGCCCGGCTTCTCGGGTGCGCAAGGCGTGAGCCTGGATGCCCGCCTCGCGCTGATATCGCTCGAGGATGGCGACAATGGCGGCCCGGTCATCGGCCGGCAACGCCGTGTCCAGCAGTCCCAGTAAAGAACGCCGGATCAGTCCCACGCCGGTCCAGACGATATTGGCGGCCACCAGCAGCGCAATCAGCGGATCGAGCCGGATCCAGCCGGTGAGCACGACCAGGCCCACGCCGGCCAGGACCGCCGCCGACGTCCAGACATCCGTCATAAGATGCCGCGCATCGGCCACGAGAGTGATGGAGCGATGCTCGGTTCCGGCGCGCAGCAGTCGCCGGGCCACCACCAGGTTGATCAGCGAGGCGGCGGTGGAAACCGCCAATCCCCAGCCGACATGCTCGATGGGGACGGGGAGGAGGAGCCGCGGGACGGCCGCTGCCGCGATGCCCGTGGCCGCGACCAGCACGAGGGCGCCTTCCAAACCACTGGCAAAATACTCGGCCTTATCGTGGCCAAAGGCATGCTCATCATCGGGTGCTTTCTCGGCCACCGTGAGGGCCACCAGCGCGCCGATTGCCGCCACGAGGTTGACCAGGGATTCGAGCGCATCGGAGAGCAAGCCGACCGAGCCGGTCAGCAGATACGCCCCCGCCTTCAGCCCGATCGTGAGGACGGCGGCAAGGACCGAGAGCCAGGCATAGCGGGTGAGCGATGGCCGGGAGGGGAGCATTGGGGAACGATACCAAGCGGCATGGCATCCACGCCTGCCAATTGCTCGCCGGGACTCGTGTGACGAAGAGAAGAGCCGTGGGATACCTTTCACGGCGCGAACAGATGCCGCTTTGTCGATCTCGTTCTTGGTCGGAAGCGAGTCGCCGTTGGTTTGCCCTCGTGGCGGCTTGAATTCCGTGATTTCACGCCGGCACAGTTCTCTTGGTTGCTCGACGCTCCCGCCTCATGGGGGATGCTGGTTGGGGCGGACTCACGATTTCGGCGAAGCTCGAGCCGCCGCGGACGGCCTTGACCAGGCTCCACCCGGTACGCCTATCATCCGCTCGTTCCGCCCCGGGCAGCACCGGGGCGGGTTCGTGTCCCACCCTGGGAAAGGCTCTCGCCCGTGACATCAGCGCCGCCGGTGGCAAACCTCTCCGTGCGCCCGATCGGACGTGGGCAGCCAGACGGGTTGCTGGAAGTGGCGATTGACTCCCCGGTCGAGGGCGGCACGAGCGACGCCTGGGCAGTGCGCGTGCGCGGGCACGTCCTCGCCGCGGCCGGTCCGGTGCAGGAAATCGCGGCGGTCGTGCCCGGACTGGTGCTGGCGTCCGGCCGGCCAGAACTCCCCGCCTTGGAGGTCGCCGCACGATATCCCGAACTGTCCTGGGCGGCGGCGTGCGGGTTCACGCTGCTCGTTGACACCCTCGGCCTGCGCCGGGACTTCGAGTTTCGCCTGCGCGCAACGCTCGCCGATGGCTCGCGCGAGGACGTGGCCCTGGTCAGCGGGCAGCGCCGTCCACTGGATACCGGATACACGCCACGGTTACAGCCGCTGCTGGTGAGCTCGTTTGGCCGGACGGGCACGACGCTGCTGATGCGGATGCTGGCGGCGCACCCCGCCGTGGTCGTCTACGCCCGTCCGCCGTACGAGGCGCGCGGCGGCAAGTACTGGATGCACGTGCTGAAGACCCTGGCCGCTCCCACGGACGCGCGCAAGCGGGTCGGGGCCCCGATGGAGTTTCACCTCGAGCCGCTCGCCGCGGGCGGGAACCCCTTCTATTCCGGCAGTTTCGCGGCCTGGCCGGAGGTCGAAGCCTGGTCCGGAGGCGCGTACGTCGAAGACTTGGCCGCCTTCTGCCAACGGGGCATTGACGGCTGGTACTTGGCGACCGCGGCAGCGCAGAATCAGGCCAATGCGCCGCTCGTTTACTTCGCGGAGAAGCATTTTCCCGACGCCTACCCCCGGCTGATGCGCGACCTCTATCCCGGGGCGCGCGAGCTCTTCCTGGTGCGGGACTTTCGCGACATGGTGGCCTCGATGCGGGCCTATAACGCGCGCAACGAGTCCGGAGACTTCGGTCGAGACAAAGCGGGCAGCGATGGGGAGTGGCTGGCCTACCTGCACCAGAACTTCCTCGTGCTGCGTGCCGCCTGGCGGGACCGGGGCGAGCCAGGGAGTCTCGTCCGCTACGAAGACCTTGTGCGCGACCCGGCTCCTACGCTCCGATCGCTCCTGACCTTCCTCGGGTTGGAAGCGGCGCCAGAGACCCTCGCCTGCCTGGTCGCCGCGGCGGAGGCTCCGGAACTGCGCGGTCACGGCACATCCGGCTCGCCAGCGGCCTCGATCGGGCGGTGGCGAAACGATCTCTCACCGGAATTGTGCTCAGCCGTGGAGGAGACCTTTGGCGACCTCCTCCGTGAATTCGGCTTTGAGACCCATACTTAGGCAGCGCACTGACGCTTTCCGTTTTGTCTGTCCGCTTCGGAAATCTCAAAAACGAAGGTTTGTGAGACAGAACCGGGCGCCACATACCACCTATGGAGTGGTTGGGGAATGACCGGAAGTTTGCGCGCATCGGCAGGCGCCTCTTGCTATCGACGTAATGGCTCCTTGGGACCCGTCCGCTCAATGAAGTTCGTCAGGCGTTCCGGAAGGCCAATCGACGTGCTTGTAGAATTTGCGCAGCAGATGACGATGACATGGTGGACTCATTAGGACTGGCATGGTCGACGACCAAGCACGCGCGGATCGTAACGAACCGCATGGTGGCGAGCCTGGCGGATTGGCCGGGAACTCCATCCCGGACCGCTCTGTCCTCTCCACTAGCGAAGCAGCCACGGCACTTGGGCTGAGCGAAGAGGCCATTCGCCGCGCGATCGCCGGCGGAGACCTCGCGGCGACACGGCAGGACGCGACCCTCCGTATCCAGGGCGGCGAGGTGGTGCGCTTTGCCCGGCAGCAAAACCTGCCGCTGCCGCTCGTGCCTCGGTCTCGCATTGTTCCCCTGCCAGCCATTGACGATCTTGCGTCTGAGTTGCCCACTCCCGGGGCCTCTCTTGTCGGTCGTGACACGGAGGTGGCGCGGCTCATCACCCTGCTTGAAGACCCGGCGATAGGGCTGGTCACGCTCACCGGCCCGGGCGGTATCGGGAAGACGCGGCTTGCCGTCGCCGCGGCCGAGGCGATTCAGGGTCGCTTCGCGGATGGCGCCCGCTTCATCGATCTCTCGGGGGTTACGCGGGCAGCGGACGCGATTCCAGCGATTGCCCAGGTGCTGGGTCTCCGTGAAACTGCCGGCCAGGATCAAGTGAGCCAGATTGCCACGTTTCTGCGGGCCAAGGATCTCTTGCTCATCCTGGATAATGTGGAGCAGATCATCGATGCCGCGCCGGAGATCGCGCGGATGGCCAGGCAGTCGCCGGGAACGACGCTGCTGATCACCAGCCGGGCGCCGCTGCGCGTCCGCGGCGAGCGCGAGATGTCGGTGCCGCCGCTTCCTCTGGCCAACCGCGGCGCCACCCCCGACGAGCTCCTGGCTTCGGATGCGGGACGCCTGTTCGTGGAACGGGTTACGGCGCGCGACCCATCATTCGTCGTCGACGGGCAGAACGCCCCGCTCATTGCCGAAATCTGCGCCCGTCTCGATGGCTTGCCGCTGGCGATCGAATTGGCCGCGGCGCGAGCCAAACTCTTGCCTCCGCGTCAGCTCCGCGATCGCCTGGAGCGGACGCTGACGCTCCTGACGCGTGGTGACCGCGATGCCCCACCGCGTCATCTGACCATGCGCGATGCCGTCGCCTGGAGCTACGATCTGTTGGCCCCTGAGGAACAACGCCTCTTCCGTCGGCTCGCCATTTTTGCCGGCGGATTCACGCTGGATGCTGCTGAGCACGTAGGGGGTGACGGCTTCGCCTCAGGGGGGAAGGGGGAGAGGGGGGAAGGGAGAACGACGAACAATCCGCTCCGGCCGACTTCTCCCCCTCTCCCCCGAAGGCCCGAAGGGGCGCCTCCCCCTGTGCGCAGCGACTCCCCCTCCGTCCTCGATCGACTTGAGGCGTTGCTCGATCAGAGCATGGTCGTGCGGGAGGTGGGCAGCGATGGCCAGACTCCCCCCTCTGGTAGAGGGGGGCTGGGGGGGGAGTCCCGCTTTCGCATGCTGGAGACCATTCGCGAGTTTGGGCTGGAACGGCTCCAGGCCGACGAAGAAGAGGGAGCGGCGCGCTCGGCCCACGCCAGCTACTTTCTCGCGCTCGCACACGCCCTGCGCCCATTGACGACGAGCAACGCCACGCGATCCCCTATCGACCGCCTCGCCGTTGATGACGCTAATCTGAGTAACACGCTGGTCTGGCTCGACGAACACGGGCCGGCCGCGGACTTCGTCGCGCTGATCGTTGCTTGCTGGAGCTACTGGTATGCCGTGGGCCGCCTGCGCGAAGGTGAGCAGTGGCTGGAGCGCGCCCTCGCCAGGCGCGAAGCCGCGTCACCGCCCGACCGGGCGCGGCTGACAATCGACGCAGGCGAACTGCTGATGCTGAAGGGTGAGTCCGCGCGGGCGGACGCGACCTTTGCCGAAGGATTGGCGCTGCTGCGCGCGGTGGACGACCCGTTCGATCTGGCCATGGGGCTGATTTCGTCCGGCGCATCGCTGAACTACGGTGGGCATCACGCGGAGGCAGACGCGCACTTCGAGGAAGCGCTTTCCCTGGCGGATGCGATCGACGATGCGGTCTTGCGCGCGGCCGTGGCCGGCGGCGCGCTCTCCAACCTCAGCGTCTCGGCCCGCGGCCAGGGAGATCTCGATCGCGCCGCGGCGAACAGTGAGGACGCATTGCGCCGCTATTTCGGGCAAGACCTTGATCTGGCGGAGACCCGCACGCTGATGGATCTGGCCGGCATCGCCAACGATCAGGGCGACCTTCGCCTTGTCGTCGAGCGGTACCAGGCATGCCTGGAACGGACCGGCGAGCGGGGTGATATGCGGTTGATCGCCGATGCTCTGACCGGCATCGCCGGCGCGGCCAGCGCCTGGGGTCAGCGCCGCGCCGCCGTGCTCATCTTCGCCGCCGCCGCCGCGGTGCGCGGGAGGGAAGGGATCGCCATGAGACTGCCAGGCGATGTCGCCGCCGTCGACCGCCATGTCGGCGAGCTGCGCGAGGCGCTGGGAGACGAGAAGTTTGCTGCCGCCTGGGACGAAGGAGCGGCACTGAGCCTGCCCGGGGCGCTGGCCGTCGCCGCCACGGTGGCCTCGCTGCCAAGCAGCCCGACCCCCGTGCCATCCGGCGCCCCGTTCCTGTTTACACGGCGCGAGCAGGAGGTGCTGCGGCTGCTGGCGATGGGACAGACCGACCGCGACATTGCCGAGGCGCTGTTCATCGGGCCGCGCACGGTGAGTTGGCACGTCAGCGCGATCCTGGGCAAACTCGGGGTCGCCACGCGGCGCGAGGCCGCCATCAGGGCGCAAGCCGACGGTCTGCTCTGACGCATCCCGCCGATCGCCTTTTCAGTTCCAACCGCATTCCACCAACGGGGACTTGAGCACTCGGTGACCCTGCATGGGATCGACCGTGCCATCCCCCGATGCTCGTTCGCCCTGCTCAACGCGCCGTTCACGTGAGCGGCGCGTGCCGGTGTTGTGCTCCCGGAACCCCGTAGAAAATCCTGTAGGTCTTACGGGGGTGGCGGCGTCTGCTCGGGGCTAAGGTGGGTGCAACGCGCGTCGCAGACGATGGCGGCGCGGCGAACCGAGCGGAGGCGCGACATTGACAGCCGGCATTTCGACGCACTCACGAGGAGGCTGAGCAAGGCGGGCACCCGCCGCGGGGTGCTGGGCCTGCTCGGCGACCTGCCGATTCTGGGCGCGTTGCTCGCCCTTGTCGACCACGATGATGGTGCTGCCCAGGGGCGACGCAAGCGGCGCAAGAAGCGGCACAAGCACGGGAAAGGCCGCCACCGAAGGCGTCACACGCCCTGCACGGCGAAGTCCAAAGCCAAGACGTGTGCCGGCACGTGCGGCATCGTCACGAACAATTGCCAGAAGAAAGTCGATTGCGGCACCTGTGTCTGCGATCCGCCCTGCGACATCTGCGACATCTGCGACCGTGGCGTCTGCATCTTTCGCTGCGCGCCCTGCGAGGTCTGTCTGGGCGATGGCTCCTGTGTCCATGTCTGTGACGGCAGCGACTGTTGTGACAACGGGATCTGTACCGACGGCACGGGCGACGCGGCGTGCGGGAGGGACGGCGATGCCTGCGTGACCTGCACGCCGCCACGGACCTGTGGTGGGGGCAATCCCGGCACGCCGGGCGTCTGCGGCTGAACCGCGCAAGAGGGGCGAAGGTGGAGGCTGGCCAACGACGCGATGGGCCAGGGTGGGAGACCAGATCCCCGGTGTGCCTACCATGCGCGGTGAAATCCGCTGACGCATGGAAGCGCCCCATGGACCTGGAGCGCTTCACTCTAGCCGTCTCTTGCCTGATTGATACGCTGCTGGAGGAGATGCCGGCGCACCCGCACGGGAAACGGGCGCGGCGGCATGGTCCGTTCCCCACCCTGGCCGAGAGCGAGGTGCTGACCATGGAGAAAGTGGGCGAGTTCTTGGGGTTGGATCGCGATTCGGCCATTGTGGCCTATTTCCGCCGCGAGCATCCCGCGCGTTGGCCCCGGCATCGCCTTGCTGGCTCCGTTCAAGAAGCGGGCCACCGATCCCGACCCCCTCGGCAGCCGGTGCCTGACCCGCGTGCGCTGGCGCATCGAGACGGTGGCCAGTCAACTGGTGGAGCGCTGTCACTTCAAGCGCCTCTGGGCCCGCGACGCCTGGCGCCTGACCAGCCGGGAGTTGCGCAAGGTGCTCAGCCATACCGTCTGCGTCGCCCTCTGCCTGGAGCGTGGCGACCCGCCGCTCGCCTTCGACCAGCTCCTCGACTGACACGGTAAACCTGCACATCGCGTCGATAGCCGATAGCCGATAGCCCGTCGCCTACCATCCCTGCAACCAGGGAGGCGATGGCGGTGCGGGTGATCGCGGGCGAACGACGAAGCTTTCAACTGAAGGGACCGGCGGGGAAATTCACCCGGCCGATGTCCGACAAGCTCAAGGGAGCGCTCTTCTCGATGCTCGCCTCGCTTGGCGTCGAACCAGTGCACATCCTCGATCTCTACTCCGGCACCGGGGGCATCGGAATCGAGGCGTTGTCCCGCGGGGCGGAGAGCGCCGACTTCGTCGAGCAGAACGCCGCCGCCGCCGCCGTGGTGCGCGCAAACCTGACCCATACCCGCTACACGGACATCGCCCATCTCTACCAGGAATCGGTCGCGACGTTCCTCGCCCGCGCCGAGCGGAATGGAGCCGGGACCACCCCGTATGACTTGATCATCATGGATCCACCCTACGCCGATCCTGACCTGGTCCCGACGCTAGAGCGGGTTGGGCGCTCACCATTGGTAGAATCGGCCACGGTGCTGGCGATCGGGCATTCGCCGAGGGTGACGCTGCCGGAGCGAGCCGGAAGATTGGAGCGACTGCGCGAGCGCTGCCATGGCGACAGTTGCTTCTCCATCTATGATGCCGCCGCCGAAGCCGCCGACCAGCCTGATGACGATAATGCCGGTGAACCGGCTTTGGGAGGGGCATGAATCCGCGACGGGCGATCTATCCCGGCAGCTTCGATCCGATCACGCTCGGTCACGTCGATGTGGCCAGCCGCGCCGCGCGGCTCTTCGATGAGGTGATCGTGGCGGTGTATGAGGGAAACGAGAAGTCGGGCTCGCTCTTTACGCCAACCGAGCGGATGGAGCTCGCCCAAGCTGTCCTAGCGGCGACCCCCGAGGCAAACATCCGCGTTGACAGCTTTTCCGGCCTGACCGTAGATTACGCCCGCTCACAGGATGCCGGGGTGATCGTGCGTGGGCTACGCGCGGTTTCCGACTTCGAATACGAATTCAAGCTCGCGCATATGAATGTCCATCTGGCTCCAGGCATCGAGGTCGTCTGCTTGATGACGTCGTCGGGGCACTCCTTTATCAGCTCGAGTCTGATTCGGGAGGTTGCCGCGCTCGGTGGCGATGTCGATGGCCTGGTGCCGGCAATCGTGGGTGATGCGCTCCGCGCCAAGCTTGCAATGCGCGTCTGACGACCCGGTGATGTGGAGGACGGACGATGACCGACGAGAGCAGGGCCGAGCACGACGAGATCGAGGTTCTGGACGAGGAGCCGGATGATGTCCTCGTGCTGCTTGACCGCCTCGAAGAGCTGGTCGGCATCGGCCGCCGCGTACCCTTAAGCAGCCGGGTGATGGTGGAGCCGGATGAGTTTCTCGGGCTGCTGGATCAGATTCGAGCGGCGGTGCCCCGCGAAATCCGGCATGCGCAGCGGGTCATTGAGGAACGATCCGAAATCATAACCGGCGCGCAGCACGAGGCCGCCAAGATCCTGGACATGGCCCGCAGTCAGGCGGAGTACATCATCTCGGAACAGGGAGTTCTGAACGAAGCCCGGCAGCGCGGCGAGGAGCTGCTGCGCCAGGTCGAGCAGGATCGACGCCGTTCCATCGGCGAGATCGACGAATACGCACTGCGCCAGTTTGCGCAACTGGAAGAGGCGGTGCAGGATGGCCTCACCCTGGTCATGGATGCCCTGCGCGCCTCATCCGAGAGCCTGGAAAAGGCAAAACGGCACGTCGGCAAATAGGGCGCGTTTGTCGCTCGGTGCGCGGTCCTTCGGTCATCGCCATCTGGGGCTTTACGGCGGCGGCGCCGCCCGTATGATGCGCCTGAGCGCGAACTGCCGTGTCTGGTTGCGGGGGAGGGTGTCGAGATGTCGAGCGTGCGGACGGTCACCGTCGCCACATTGGAAGCGATCCTGGACGCGTTTAACCGCCACGATCTTGACGCCATCATGGCCTTCTTCGCGGAGGACGCCACGCTTGATTCGCCGCGGGGACCCCACCCCTGGGGAGGCCGCTTCGTCGGCAAAGCGGCCGTGCGCGAAGGGCTGGCGGCGCGCTTCGCGGGGATTCCCGACGTTCACTACGGAGAGGGCCGGCACTGGGTCAGCGGCGATCGCGGCGTCTCGGAGTGGCTGCTGACTGGCACCACGACGGCGGGCCAGCGCATCGCCGTGCGCGGCTGCGACCTCTGGGAGTTCCGCGACGGCCTCGTCGTCCGCAAGGATTCGTACTGGAAGATCGTTGACTAGAGTCTGCTCCCCGCGCATTGTGGCCTCGGCCAGGCGACGGGCACGGTGAGCGGCGCGGACGTGAGACACGGACGCGACAGCAGGACGCGGGGCAGCGGGCGCCGGGATGCGCGAGGCAATGGCGGCCTCGAAGCGCGAGGCAATGGCGGCCTCGATGCAGGAGCAGAACACGAGGACAACGAACGAAACGGTGAATTGAAGGACCGAGCGCTGACGCGCTGACGTATGGTGATACGATCCCGGCTCCCGCTGCCCCGCGGCCTCCTGGCGCGGGGGTGTGATGATGGCTCGATCGGACGGAGTTCCCTGATGAGTGCGCTGACGGTGCGTGGCGCTCCGTGGTCGGGCACGGAAACGCGCTCGGGGCGATCGCAGGGATCAATCCTCCCGCTGGAACGACGAAAGCACCCTGAAGGGCGCTAAGCACGACGCGGTTGACCACGGCCAGCATGGCATGGGCACCGGGCCCCTCCACCCCGCATGCCCCCCCACGGCAGCGCACGCCGAAGGAGACGCCGGAGAACCCGAGGGGGTGGCGGCGGTCCCTGGCGGGTCTGGCGGATCCGAGGTTCCCCCTGCGCATGCTGCGGCGGCGGTGGCCAGCGCGGACGCGTCATGCGCGAGAGGGTGAGGGGATGGACGGCGGCAGGCGTCCCTGCTGTCATGCCCACGGGCGGAGGGGGTGGGCGTGGTCTCGAGTTCCACGCCGCACCCCCGACTGCGGGTTTCATGCAAACCCCTCTACCTATAGAGACGCGTTTTTGGAGAAAAAGTGCGCCATATCTAGGTAAATCTAGGTATTGAGGGGGGTGGGAGAGAGAAGTTATGTCACAACGTGGAACGGCCTCGCCCGGTCAGTGGCAGCCGGTTCAGCGCTGGCGACCCTGCACATTTCGGCGCAACTGCTGCTACGCTACGGCGATCCTTGGTCGCGTCTGACGGGATCGGCATCTGGCGGGTTTTGATGTCTATTCGCGTTCGCTGGAACGTTGTTGGAGGCGATCACCTTCGCGGTGCCAGTGCCGCGAAGACGCGCATGGGACCGGGACGCTGAAGCACGCATGGGGGGAAACATGGCTGTCGCGCAAACATGGAATACAACGGAACTGGTCGCCCAGGACAAAGCCCATCTGCTGCATCCAGTCTCGAATCTGCGGGCGGTGCGCGAGCATGGCCCGTTGGTCATGGTGCATGGCGAAGATGTGTTCCTGTGGGACTCCGATGGGAAGCGCTACATCGATGCCTTCTCCGGCCTCTGGAACGTCAATGTCGGGCATGGCCGGGTCGAGCTCGCGGACGCGGCCGCGGCGCAGATTCGGGAAGTCGAGTTCGTCCCGAATTTCTTCGGTCTCTCTTCACCGATGCCGATCGAGCTGGCCACACGTCTGGCAGGGCTCTTCCCGGACCCGCTGAACCATTTCCAGTTTACCGCCGGCGGCTCCGAATCGAACGAGACAGCGCTCAAGATTGCTCGCTACTACTGGTGGCTGCAGGGCAAGGAAAACAAGGTCAAGATCCTGTCTCGCAAGATGGCCTACCACGGCATTGCCATGGGCGCCCTCGCGGCGACCGGCATCCCCACCTACCACGAAGGCTTCGGCCCGCAGGTGCCGGGGTTCGTGCATCTGACAGCGCCCTACACGTACCGCAATGCCGAGGGCCGGAGCGAAGAGGAGTTCGTGGCGGCGCTCGTGCGGGAGCTGGAAGAGACGATCGAGCGCGAAGGGGCCGAGAACATCGCGGCAATGATCGGCGAGCCGGTGCAGGGCGCGGGCGGGGTGGTCGTTCCTCCGGAATCGTATTGGCAGGCGGTTGCCCCGGTGCTCAGGAAGCACAACATCCTGCTCATTTTCGACGAGGTGATCTGCGGCTTCGGGCGCACGGGCTCGATGTTCGCCATGCAGCAGTATGGGGTGACACCGGACATCGTCTCCTTCGCCAAGGGGATCACCTCGGGGTACATCCCCCTGGGCGGCGTCGGAGTCAGCGACGCGATCTGGGACACGTTGAGCACGCCGGACCGCATGTTCATGCATGGGTTCACCTATTCTGGCCATCCCGTAGCGTGCGCGGTGGCGTTGCCAAACATCGATATCATCGAGCGCGAGCGACTGCCGGAGAACGCGGCGCGGGCGGGCAACTACCTCCTCCACGCGTTGCGCGACCGGCTAAGCGATCACCCCAACCTGGGCGAGGTGCGGGGCAAGGGACTGATGCTCTTTGTGGAGCTCGTGGCCGATCGCGAGACGAAGGCCAAGCTCGATCCGGCGTTTAACGCCGGTGGCCGCCTGACCAAGGCCACCCGTGAGCGCGGCATCATCGTACGCCCGGTGAATGACGGCATTGCCATCGCGCCGCCGCTGACGATTCAAGAACCGGAGTTGGACGCAATCGCCGACGCCATTTCCGGCGCGGTTCGCGAGGTTCTCGATTAGAGTGAGGTGAATGCCGGGGCGATCCGCGCGGATCGCCCCGTCCTCTTCAGCCAGCGATCGTGGCGCGCATGCTCGCCAGGTGTTCGCTAAAATGGTTGATCAGCGCGAACTCCACGACTTGCGCCCAAGTCAGTTCCTGCCCGCCAATCACCACAGCGGCTTGGTCAAGATTCTCATCGGTGAGGCCACCGATCTGGCGCACCGCCTCCGCTCCATTCGTTCGTAGCGCTTCTAGCGTCTCCGTCGTGCCAACGTTGGCGAAGTCGTGAGCATGCCGAGCGTTGCTCTCGTCAATGACTTCCTGGGAAAGCGTCGTCGGTGATTGCTCCCCCGCTTTGGACCCCGCGATGACTTCGGTGAAAAATCCCTGCACCTGCGCGCAATGGTGCGCCAGCACCCCCACAGACCACCCTTCGCTCGGGCTCTGCCGTTGCCACTCTGCATCTCCTGCGCCCTCGACCGTGGCGATAATGTCGTCGTTGACCGCCTTGAGTCGTGCGGCGAGCTCTTGAGCCCGTGCCGTTGTACTGGCCATTCCGAACATTCCTCCTGCTCCGAGCCGCGAGCACCGCGTTTTCGCGGTGCGCCCCCCGGGCTTCATCCACACGGTCTTCGCCTAACTCCTGCCGGCGCATAAGTAGTCGTTCGCCCGACTTCAGAATCGACAGCGATCGCGGCGAATGGTGGCCGTCCTGGACGCTTCTTCGTGTTACGCTCGCCTCAAGAACGCCGGCATTGGGGGCCGGGAGCACCGGCTTTCTTCGCCAAGGAGGTGGTCACAGAGTTCTGGAGAACCGGCTCCGTTTGCCGTGCCGCGGGCGATGCAGGCATCGCCCCTCCAGTCGCGGCGGGCGCTGAATCCAGCTCCAGGAATCACTGCCACCTACGTTGCACCGCAACCGGGACCGTCGCCGCGATCACGTTCAGCAGGCCCGACGGGTCGGATGCTGGACCCGAAATGCCATGAGGTCGTGCCCATGACGGATAGTGAGACTGAACGGATTCGGCGCATTTACGATCAGCGCGCCGCGACGTACGACCGATCGGCCGGCATCGTCGAGGGGGTGATGTTGGGGCCGTTTCGCCGCGCTTTTGGCGAGGAACTTGAGGGCGAGACCCTCGAGGTCGCCATCGGCAGCGGGCTCAACCTTCCCTTCTACACGCCGCGGGTGACGCGAGCTGCCGGTGTCGATCTCTCGGCGGAGATGCTGGAGCGCGCCCGCGAGCGCGCCAGGGGCCCGGGGTTGCGGATCGATCTGGCGCGGGCCGATGCCGGGGCGCTGCCCTTCCCCGACCGATCGTTCGATACGGTAGCCATCTCCCTGGCGCTCTGCACGATCCCCGATCCGGCCGCCGCGCTGCTGGAGATGGCCCGCGTCTGCCGGAGGGACGGCCGTGTCGTGCTCCTGGAGCACGTGCGGTCAACCGCGGCACCGCTGGCAACGTTGCAGCGGCTCCTTTCGCCGTTCAATGAACGGGCCGTCGGCTGCCACCTCG
>JBBRVX010000050.1:0-25399 GCA_038246475.1 Thermomicrobiales bacterium
AACATGTAGCCCCGGTAGATGTCTCCGGCCCGCCCAACGCTGACGCTGTTGACGAACGCGGCCCGGTAGAGCATCGCGGTGAGCCGGGCCAGAGAAGGCACGCGCCGCGGCTGGCCGGTCTTGTCATCGACGTTGCCGAGCAGAATGCCCCAGCGCCAGCCCCGCACGATGTAGGTGAGGGAGAAGAGGGCGGCCGCCGCGCCGAAGAGCCACGGATTCACCGTCCGCAACCGGCTCCCGATCGTTGCCCAATCGAAGGCGGCGCCTTGCCGGGCGACGACGATCAGCGCGACCAGGCCAAGGACGAGGCCAAGGATGGCGCGAGGTTGCCGCAGCCGTTGCCAGAGGGAGGAGTCCTCGCCGCTCGCCTCGGCCGCTACGATCTCTACCAGCGGCCGCTGGCCGGTTGCCAGCGGCAAGCGTTGTGATGTGCGCGTCAGAACGTCCGTCATGCGTGATCCTTGCTCCAAGCGCCAGGCTCATCCCGAAATTCGGGGCGGCCAGTGTCGAGAATCGGTCGTCGCTCCGCCCCGAGGCGTCCGGAAGGAGATGCCCCGGCCGCGAGGAGAGGACTCTTTTCGAGCGTAGGAGGTGAACCTCACTGGCCCATGCACCGGATGATCACGAAGCGCTCAAGGTTGGCGAAGGCGTAGTCTGTCGCACGCGACCCGCGCGGCAAGAACGGGAGCCGCGGCTGGCGCCGCTGCTCCCGCTCTCACTCCCCATTCCCGCCTACGTGTGCGTGGCTACGAAACCCTCTGCCGCGCCATGCCGGTCCTGTGATCGGCTCGTGGCGGCGGCGCCCACGCCCACGCTCACGGCAATCATGCCCGTGGCCCCTCACGAGGCCGTGCCCATTGCGTCAACATTTGGTCAACAACGCGTAAGCCTTTGGTTTCCCCGCTTGCATTCGGCGCCCCGCCGTGCTTCAACTGAGAGCGATGACGCGCGGAGGAGCAGCGACCAGGTGACGGCGACAGGGGCGACGGTGTTGGTCGTCGACGACGAACTGGAGATCGCCGAGCTGATGCGCGACTTCCTGGAGGCCGATGGCTTTGCCGTGCTCACGGCGGAGCGGGGCGAGGAGGCGCTCGCCATCCTCGACCGGGAGGCGGTCGATTGCGTGCTCCTCGATATCATGATGCCGGGCATGTCCGGCTTCGAGGCGCTGCGGCAGATGCGGGAACGAGGCGAGATCCCGGTGCTCTTTCTGAGCGCGCGCGACGGCGATGCCGACAAGATTCGCGGTCTTGGTCTGGGCGCGGATGATTACGTGGTCAAAACGGCAACGCCGGCGGAGGTCGTGGCGCGGGTCAAGGCCGTGTTGCGTCGCATTGAGCGAAGGGAGCGCGCGGCGGCGCTGCTCGATTTCGGACGCCTGATAATCGATCTCACGGCGCTCGAGGTCCGGGTCGATGGCGAACCGGTGCCTTTCACGCCGCGCGAATTCGAACTGCTGCGTCTCCTGGCCTCGCATCCGCGGCGCGCGTTCAGTCGCGACGAGCTCCACGAGCGGCTGTGGGAGAGCTACGGGGATCCGCACACGGTGACGGTCCATGTGGCCCGCGTACGGGAGAAGATCGAGGAAGATCTGACGCAACCCCGGCTCCTGGTCACCGTGCGCGGGGTGGGATACCGCTTTGAAGGGCAGCATGGATGAAAACGCACTCCGTGCGGGTCTGGTTGTTCCTCCTGTTGGCGTCGGTCGTGGCGGTCCCGGCCTTGGCGACGGCGTTCATGGTGCTCATCCGCCCCCCGCTCCCGGTGAGTGAAGCGACGTTGATGGCCAGTGTCGATCCGGCGCTGCGGGAAGAGGTGTTGAGTCAAGTCAACCGCTGGGCTGATCCGCAATGGCAAGCAGGGATCGCTCAACGGCTGGCCGGCATTGGCTATGAAACGCTCCTGATTGACAGCCAGGGGCGGGTGGTGTACCAGTCGCGCGGCTGGTCAGATCGCAACGGGGACGGCGTATCCCCGGCGACCGTGTCCCTGATGGCGCCGGACGGGGAAGGCGCGGCGGCGATGCTGCGCTTCACGCCGGAGCGGGTGTTTCCGCCGTGGAGCCTTCTAGGCTGGTTCAACATGGATTTCTGGCGTATCCCGTTGGCGCAACTGGCGGCGCTCCTCGCCATCGCGGGGGCCATCGCGTTCTTTGTCCACCGCGCGTTCCTGCGGCCGCTGACGCGGATGATCGAGGCCATGCGCCAGGTGGGCGCCGGCGATCTCGACGTGCGCCTGCCACGGTCGCGCGTCACCGAGGTCGACGAAGTCGCCACCGCGTTCGCCGCGATGGCGGGCGAATTGCGGACCTCGCTCGAGCGCCAGGAGGGGCTGGAGCAGGAGCGGCGGTTGATTATCGGCGCGGTCGTGCACGATTTGCGGACACCGCTCTTTTCGCTGCGGGGCTATCTGGAGGGCCTGGCGACGGGTCTGGCGGACACACCGGAGAAAACGACGCGGTACGTTCGAGTGTGCCGCGAGAAGGCGGACGCCCTCGATCGGCTGGTGAGCGATCTCTTCGCCTTCGCGCGCACCGAGTATCTGGAAGAGGCGCCCTGCCCGGAGGCGCTCGAACTGGGCGATCTGCTGCGGCGAAACGTCGAGGGGTTGCAATTCCAAGCCGCGGCCAAGGGGGTGCGGATCGAGCTCGTTCCGCCAGAAACTCTCGCGCCGGTCACGGGCGACCCCGCCCTGCTGACGCGCGCCATCGAAAACCTCCTCGACAACGCCGTCAGGCACACACCCGCGGGCGGCGTCGTGCGGGTGGCCTGGGCGACGACGCCTGACGGCGCCACGTTTTCGGTGGCCGATTCGGGGCCGGGGATCGCGCTGGACGATTTGCAGCATGTGTTCGCCCCGCTTTACCGTGGCGAGGTCTCGCGCAATCGTCGCACTGGTGGCGCGGGCCTGGGCCTGACGATTGCCCGCCGGCTCGTCCGGGCGCATGGTGGAGAATTGATCGCCACGAATGGGGCAACGGGCGGCGCGCTGTTTCGCGGCACGATCCCCCATCTCACGGCGGCCCACACTTCCGGAATCCCAGGAGAGACGAGCACCACACGTGACGCGCATTCCGGCGCGGCGCTCCGCTCCCCGGCGCCGGATGGCAAGGTGGCCGCGGCGCGCACCCCGCTGCCGTCGTGAGGGCGGGTCTCCGGACGGGCGCTCAGTACTGCGACACGGCGATGATGTCGTCCCGAGCCCGCAAGGACTCTCGTTGTCATCCGCGTACGGACGAGGAAAACGACGAGATTCCTCCTGCGTCGGAATGACACTTTCGCGGTGTCGCGGCACTCAGGTTGGCAATCGGGGCTCCCGAGATCGAGCTCGAGCTCGCCGCGTGCTTACGGGGCGACGGGCCCGGCCCTGAGCGTGGCCCCTTCGGCGATTTTGCGGATCAGCCGAGAGAAGATGAACCCATGCGCGGGCCAGAGGAGATACCAGTAGAGCAGCCCGAATAGCCCCTTGGGCGCGAAGAACGCGGTCTGGATCAGGCGCGCCCGCGTCGCCGTCAGCGGCTCGGCTTCCAACTGCAGCCAGGCTCGGCCAGGCACTTTCATCTCGGCCCGCAGCCGCACCAGGCAGCCAGGCTCGACGGCTTCGACGCGCCAGAAATCGACGGCGTCGCCAACGCGCAGGTTGGCCGGATGACGTCGCCCGCGGCGAAACCCCACCCCGCCGATGAGCCGGTCAGCCAGGCCCCGCAGCCGCCAGAGGCTGTTGAAGGCGAGCCATCCCTTGCGCCCACCGAGGGCGGCAAACTCGGCATAGACGGCGCCGGCCGGCGCCTCCACATCGCGTTGCCGCCGTTCAATGAGCATCCCGTCGCGCGTGGTGAGCACCACTGGCGGGGAATCTCGTTGGCTGCTGGCGAGGGCATCGCTCCAGCTCGTTTCGACCGCCCCAGCTTCCAGGCCCTCCAGGGCCCGCATCACGGCGCTTTCGTAATCCATCGGCGTGATCCGCAGGAAGAGGCGATGGGCGCGGTCATCCGTGACGATCACCTCGACGCCCAGCCCCTTGATCAAGGGTTGCGCGATGGTGCTGGGGATGGGGGTGACCAGATGGACCCAGTAGGAGGAGAGGCGGGGGGTCAGGAAGGGAACAGGGATGATGAAGCGGTGAAGACCCCGCAGCCTGGCGTAGGTCAGCATCATGTCCCGGTAGGTCATGACGTCGCTGCCGCCGATTTCGATGATCTCCCCCATACTCTCCGGGGTTTCCAGGGCCGCGGCCAGGTAGGACAAGGCATCGTCGATGGCGATCGGCTGGGTCAGGGTGTAGACCCAGCGCGGGCAGATCATGACCGGCAGGCGTTCGGTGAGACTGCGGATCATCTCGAACGAGACGCTGCCGGACCCGACGATGATGCTGGCCCGAAACTCGGTGACCGGCACGCCAGCCTCGCGCAAGGCGGCGCCGGTTTCCTGACGCGAACGCAAGTGCTCGGAAAGCGCGCTCCCCGCTTTCCCCAGCCCGCCCAGATAGATGATGCGCTTGACGCCCTGGACAGCGGCCGCCGCCGCGAAGTTGTGCGCGGCGTGCAGATCCCGCTGGCCAAAATCGGCGTTGCTGCTCATGCTGTGAATCAGGTAGTAGGCCGCGGTCACGCCCTCCATGGCGGCCGGGAGCGACCCCGGATCCAGCACGTCGCCGAGGGCAACCTCCACCTGATCACGCCAGGATCGGCCCTCCAGGCGGTTCGGATCGCGCACCAGCACGCGGACGCGGTAGCCGCGCTCCAAAAGCAGGGGGACCAGGCGGCCGCCGATGTAGCCGGTGGCGCCACTGACGAGCACTCGTTCGGAGTCGGGAGCGGGCAAGATGGTTCCTCCTGGCAGCGCGCCGACAAGAGGAAAAGGGTCCACCAGGCCGCGCATCCGAGCGGACCATAGCACCGCGGGTCCGCTCCGAGGCTCGATCGCGGCATGCCGTGCCAGGTCCAGCACGATCGTTCTTTGGCCGCGATCAGCATTCACCACCTCACAGAACCGGGGGGAAGCCCGATAATCGCCGCTGGACGGACGAGCAGCGCGCGTTCTCACGGGACAACGCGCCGCGCGATGCATCACAGCGGAGAAGCGGAGTGGCAACGATTCTGGAGCGTCTGCCGAAGGGGCAGAAGATCGGCCTGGCCTTTTCGGGCGGCCTGGACACCAGCGCGGCCCTGCATTGGACCCGCGCCAAGGGCGCTATCCCCTACGCCTACACCGCCAATCTGGGGCAGCCTGACGAAGACGACTACGAGGAGATCCCCCGCCGCGCGCTGGCCTACGGCGCGGAAGCGGCGCGGCTGATCGACTGCCGCCAGCAACTGGTGGCGGAAGGGCTGGCGGCATTGCAGTGCGGCGCCTTCCATATCTCCACGGCGGGGGTGACCTATTTCAATACCACGCCGCTGGGGCGGGCCGTCACCGGCACCATGCTCGTCGCGGCGATGATGGAGGATGGCGTCGGCATCTGGGGCGACGGCAGCACATTCAAAGGGAACGACATCGAGCGCTTCTACCGCTACGGCCTGCTGGTGAACCCCAATCTGCAAATCTACAAGCCGTGGCTGGACGAAACGTTCATCGACGAGCTGGGCGGCCGGGCCGAGATGTCCGCATACCTGCGGCAGGCCGGGTTCGACTACCGCATGGCTGCCGAGAAGGCCTACTCCACCGATTCCAATATTCTCGGCGCCACTCACGAGGCCAAGGATCTGGAGCAGCTCGACCGCGGCATCACCATCATCGAGCCGATCATGGGCGTCCCTTTCTGGCGGGAAAAAACACCGATCAGCTACGAGGAAGTAAGCATCACCTTCGCCGAGGGCCTGCCGGTGGCCATCAACGGGGAGCAGTACCCCGATCCGGTCGCCCTGCTGACGGAGGCCAACGCCATCGGCGGCCGGCACGGGCTGGGCATGAGCGACCAGATCGAGAACCGCATCATCGAGGCCAAGAGCCGCGGCATCTACGAATCGCCCGGTCTGGCGCTGCTTTTCATCGCCTACGAGCGGCTGGTCACCGGCATCCACAACGAGGACACCATCGAGCAGTATCGCGAGGGCGGCCGGCGGCTCGGCCGTCTCCTTTATCAGGGTCGCTGGTTCGATCCCCAGGCGATGATGCTGCGCGAGTCGTTGCAGCGCTGGGTGGCGCGGCTGATCACCGGCGAGGTGACGATCGGGCTGCGGCGAGGCAACGACTACTCGATCCTGAACACGACATCGGCCAACCTGACCTACGATCCCGAACGGCTGACCATGGAAAAGGGCGAAGCCTCGTTCACGCCGCGAGACCGCATCGGGCAGCTCACGCTGCGCAACAACGACATCGCCGACACGCGGGAGAAGCTGATCGCCTACGTCGAAAGCGGGCTGATCTCGCTTTCGGGCAGGGATGCGATTCCGCAACTGAACAGGGGACAGGAGGAGCAAGGTGACTGATTGGGCGCCCCTTGATGCCATGACCGAGGAGGAGGCTTACCAGAACGCCCTCAACGATCCCGATAATCCTCCGCTCTCGGACGAGCGGTTAGCACGGATGCGGCGTGTGCCGAACCCTCGTGTGATCCGGGAACAGTTGGGACTCACCCAACGCGAGTTTGCCCGGCAGTTTCAGATCGGCTTGGACACCCTGCGGGATTGGGAGCAAGGCGCCCGCCGGCCAGACAGCGCGGCCAGAGCCTATCTGCGCGTGATCGAGGAAGCTCCCGATACCGTACGAAGGATCCTCCGGCCCTGGGATTTTCCGCCTGACATGGGGAGGTAGACAGGGAATCGCGGCTTCCGTCGCGCCGAGCCCTCACCCCAACCCCTCTCCCAGTGCGCTGGGAGAGGGGCTTATTGTCTCGTGGACGATGCTCAGTCTGGCATGCCTCCCGCGCCAGGGGACTATGCGGGCGAGACTACGGAAGCAAGCACTCTTCGTGCAGGAGAAGATCGAGACCATGCAGTAACGCGTTGATATCTGCCATAACTTCCCGTGATGCCGAGCGCCCCGCGGCCTCCAGCAGCGCGTTCACCTGACACTCCATTTCCTGGGGAACCTTTGCGCACCGCGCCGCCACTTCCAGCATTCGCTTCTCGCCCGGGTGGGGCAGGCGGTTGACCGCAAAGAGCACGTCGAAATAGCTGGCCAGGAGCGCCGCAATCCGGTGCTGCACGCTTATGCGATCGCCGCGCTCCACCGCCCGCTCGATCTGGGCGCGGTACGAGGAGAGGGATTGGCGCAGGAGCGGATAATTCTTCGCGATGATGGCCGCCCGCAACGGCTCGGGGTAGGGTTGCCGGGCCATCGTCTGCAACGCGCCGTACCAGCCATGGCGGTCGAAAAGCGGTCTGGAATGCAGGACGTTGTGCCAGAAGCAGGTGGAATAGCCGACCGAAGCTTCGTGCCGGACGAGAACCCGGCGAAGCTGCTCCTCGATCCAGGCTGGCGTGCGGTGCATGACATCGACGTGGAGCCCGGTCCGCACATCGATCCACTCATCGCTCGGCTCCCAGAACGCGTTCCCCACCTCGTGGCGGATCGAGAAGGAGGCGGCAATTGCTCGGCGGTCCGCTATGGTTATCGGCAGAGCGGCGTAGACATAGAGATCGATGTCGGCGTCGGGGTCAGCCGACCTGCCCACCCGGGAACCCGCGATGGCCACGGCGGTGACCTCGGGTAAATTGGCGTAGGCTGCCGCGATCGCCGCGGCCAGCGCGTCAGGCGGGGATGCCGCGGAGCCCATCAGGCATGTCCCGACCCACGCCCGCCGCTTCGCCGCACGACGACGCTAGCTGAAGGTGATCGCCACGCCATCGAGCGTGATGCCGATCGGTTCGGTGCTCCATTGCTCCCCGGGGGAGATCGGGAAGGCGCGGGTGAGGGTGCCGGTGGTGACGATCTCGCCGGCGGCCAGAGGTGGATTGATCGGATCGCCGGCCAGCAGCTCGTTGAGGTGGCGCAGCGCCGAGAGGGGACCATCCAGCACATTCGCCGCCTGTCCATGATCGACAACCTCCCCGTTCCGGCGCAGGTCGATCTCGAAGGTGGCCAGCGCCCGGAACCACGCCTCCCGGTTACCATCGACCTCGTGGCGGGGACCGATCAGCAGGGCGCCATGCAAGCCATACGCCGCGACCGTGTCGGGCAGCGTGAACACCCAGCCGGGATAGATCGATTGCACGATCTCGAAGCCGTGCGCGACCCAGCCGATGCAATCGAGGAGGGCGCGCTCGTCCATGCCGGGCGCGGGCGCCGCGGCGAAGCCAAAGATGATTTCCGGCTCGATGCGCGGCTCGGCGAAGCCCTCCAGCGAGAAGGTCCCGCCGAGCTCGGCCAGGTCGTGCGCCGTCGTGTCAAACACGTAGCCCCACATCGGCGCGGAGACGCTGTATTCCTGCCAGATCGTGCGATTGGTGAAGCCGATCTTGCGCCCGACGACGCTGGCGCCGGTTGCCTCCCGGCGCTGGCGCACGGCAGCGGTAACCCGATACGCGGCATCGAAATCGAACATGGGCAGGCGCGTCGAGAATGGCGCGATCTGGCGGCCGGTATTGAGGATGACAAACGCTTCGTCGGCAACCGCCTCGACATCGACCGCATCGACCATCGCCCGCTCATCCATCGTCGCTCCACCCTCACGTTTCCATGTGATTTGCTGCCCGATCGATCGCCATCGTACCCGCTCCCGTATAAGATCGTTGCCTACGCGGCCAGGGCTGGGCAGAGCCGATGAACGCAAAGGATACATCATGCGCACATACCTCGATCTCGATCTCTCGGGCAAGACGGCGGTGGTGACGGGCGCCAGTTCCGGCATTGGGCAAACCATTTCCGAGGCGATGGCCGAGGCGGGAGCCAACCTGGTCCTCGTTGGGCGAGATGCCGGCCGCTTGCAGGAGACGGTCGATGTTGTCCAGGCCCGGGGCGTCGACGCCGAGCCCGTCGTGGTCGAGCTAACTGATGACGACGCCCCCCGGCGGAT
Organism: Thermomicrobiales bacterium; assembly: GCA_038246475.1. GTDB lineage: Bacteria > Chloroflexota > Chloroflexia > Thermomicrobiales > UBA6265 > JACCXM01. The sequence continues at coordinate 8,962 of JBBRVX010000050.1, forward strand.
CGTCGATGCCGCGGTGCAGCGCTTCGGCGGGTTGAACATCCTGGTCAACTGCGCCGGCATCTTCGAGCCGATGCCCTTCGCGACGCAGCCGCTGGACAGCTTCGACCGCCAGATGGCGACGAACGTGCGCGTCCCCTTCGCCCTGACCCAGGCCGCGCTTCCCTACCTGCGGCCGAACGGCGCCGTGGTCAACATCTCCTCCATCGCCGGCTATGCCGGCTTTCCCCAGTCGGCCGCCTACTGCGCCTCGAAAGGCGCGGTCGAGCTGATGACCCGCGCCCTGGGCACGGAGCTCGGCCCGATGGGGGTGCGCGTCAACTGCGTGGCCCCCGGCAACATCCGCACCCCGATGAACGCCGGTCAGTTCGCGGCCTCGCGCGAGTACGAGCAGTCGTTGGAGGAGAAGACGCCGCTGGGCCGCATCGGGGAAACCGAGGACATCGCCGCGGCGGTCGTCTACCTCGCCTCTCCCGCCGCCAAGTTCGTCAACGGCGCCTCCTGGCTGGTCGATGGCGGCTGGGCGGCGCAGTAGGGCGACCTGCCCGACGAGGAGTTTCAAAGAGAACTTGCAAACCTTCGTCCCATTTGCAAGGATTTCGTTGTTTACTTTAATTTCAGTCGACGGCTGAGGGGCATGGCAGGACGGTTATGAGGTCCGTGGACTTTCGTTGTACTGATGCTGGATACATCCATCGCTCCATGGCCGGTTACGACACCTTCGTGCCAGCCCCTTTGCCACCGGCAATTTCATACGACGCGCCCTTGGTGCTTGCCTTGTCTCGGGCAGATACGGCATTGAGCGAACTTTCAGGCGTCGGTCGGCAACTCCCGAATCCCCATCTTCTGATTACCCCCTATGTGCGGCAAGAGGCGATTCTCTCATCGCGCATTGAAGGTACGAGAACGAGTCTTTCCGAGTTGCTCCTCGATGACGTCGGAGAAGCCGATGGCAACGCTTCGGCCGAGGCAGATCGGCAAGAAGTTCGCAACTACGTGCAGGCCATGGAAGCGGGCATAAAGGAGCTACGCGCCGGTCGGCCGATCACCCTGAACATGATCCGTTCGCTTCACGCCATCCTCATGAGCGGAGTGCGCGGAGGACTCGCCTCGCCCGGCCAGTTCAGAACAGAACAAAACTGGATTGGCGAGGAGACGCCCGCACGCGCGGTGTACGTTGCTCCGCCACCTGAACTGCTCATGGACTGCCTCACGGATTGGGAACGTTTCGTGAATTCCCAAGGGCAGAAGCCTGATCTCATTCAGTGCGCAATTCTGCACGAGCACTTTGAAGCCATTCACCCATTCAAGGACGGCAACGGTCGCATCGGACGCCTGCTTGTGCCCCTCTTCCTCACAGAGCGCGGACGTCTTTCGCAACCGTTACTTTATCTCTCGACATACATCGAACCCCGACGCCTTGTTTACTACGATCTCTTGCAGCGGGTCCGCACAGATTGCGACTGGGCGGCGTGGATTCACTTCTTTCTGGAAGGCATCGAGCAGACAGCGCTCCTCGCCGTGCAGCATGCGAAGAAGCTGATGGACCTGCGCGAGCACTTTCGTTCCCTGGTTCGTGGCAAAGCCCGGTCTCTGGAACTTGTCGATTATCTCTTTCTGAATCCCTATGTCACCGCGACACGAGCGCGGGAATTCCTTGATGTTTCCGACCCGACGGCGCGAGCCGCAATTGCGGCGCTGGAGCAAACTGGAATCGTGACCGAAATCGCGGAACGGCCTTGGCCGAGAGTCTACGTCTGCTCGCCCATTCTCGATATCCTCAGCAATCTGGACGCCCCGGATTCGGAAAACCGTGGGGAAGTCTCCGCTTCGACTCGTTAGCGCCAACTCCCCGGCGGGCGATCAGCAATCTGCATCAGACTGAGACGCGAGCGGCGAATAGCCAGCATCCAGCGATCCTGGAAAAGCGCGGGCTACGATTCATTCAGTTTCGCCGTCGCCGTCGCCGCGCGCGCCGCGCGCCGCTTGCCGCGCCGGCGGACCTTGTCCCGGCCCTTCGGTTCGGTGCGCGACCGGCGGCGCAGCATGGTCAACGCCGAGCGGTCGCCGGGTGGCCGGAGCAGCGCGGTTTCAATCCGCCGCATCCGATCGTCCATCTGTTGCAAGTGCATCTTGGCGTGATCTTCCTGCTCTTCCACGAAGAGCGCGGCGAGCTTCGCGGTCACCACACCGAAGGCGGCAATACCGAGGAGCATCAGGGCCACCGCGATCCCGCGCCCGGCGGCGGTGACCGGGTACTTGTCGCCATAGCCAACCGTGGCAAAGGTGGTCATCGCCCACCAGAGGCCATCGCCATAGGAGAGGATCGTCGCGCTCGGATCGTCGCGCTCGACGGAGACGATGAGGCCCGCGGCCATGGCGACCACAAGCGAAGCGCCCAGCAACAGGAAGCCGGTCCCTTTGCGGACCAGCAGACGACGGCTTCCCTCCAATGCCCGGCCAGTTGCGCCCACCGCCCAGATCAGCTGCATGGCCCGCGCCGAGAGCAGGGGTGCAAAGAGGGGGATGACCACGACGAACAGGTTCAACCAGTGGCGGCGCAGATAGCCGCGCCGATCGGGAGTCACGACGAGGGAAGCCACCAGCGCGGCCGCGAAGACACCCCAAATGCCGTAGGTCCCGTCGCGGAGCGCGGCCGCCTCTGGCGGGGAGAGCTCGAGGAGGAAGGGAGCGAGGAGCATCGGCACGAGCAGAATCGCGAGCGTTGTCAGAGGCCGATCGCTCCACCGGTCCAACCGCGCAGCCCAGAGCGCGCGACGGGTCCGGCCATCGGCGCTTGCCAGCCCTTCGACCTGCGACGACGGGACGTGGGTGATCGTCGTCAGCGCGTCTCCTTCCTCAATTGACGTGTTGGCCTGGAACGGCCTCCGACCAGGAGCCACCGCGGCGCGCTCATGATCGATTCCGGACCAGGAGCCGGTTATGCCTGGAGCCAACAGCCGTCAATACTGTGAGCAAAACCACGAGTGATCTCCACACAGCCTATGCCGAATATCAGTGTAATGCCTATTGCCTTATTCTGGTAGGTATTCAGCGAAGATGATCGATCAATGCAAGTTCGTAATGCTACGACGTAGAGACGGCTTCGCTCCCTCCAGATGGACAACCTGTGCACGTCAGTGAAACCGACATGGCTCTGCCGGGCAGCCTGTCTCGCACGGGCGACGGGACCAGGATTGGGTCCCGATCGGGCGCCATCCTCGACGCCACCACCTGGCCGCCAATGGCGGCCAGGTGGTGAGCGATCGTCACGCGGCGATCGCCAACAGGCTCTCGATCCCGAAGGATGCCAGCAAGACGAAGGCTGAGCGACTCGCCAGCCGGTGGTCATTCGTCATGAGCGCCATCAGGATGCCGGCCGCCGCGACGATGGCCGGGAGGGCCCACCCCCACCGCCGCAACTCACGCCGGGCGATCACGCGCTTTCGGCAGGCGCTGCGCCGGCGCCGGTGTCACGCGCCAGCGGCGTCTTGGCAAAAACACGCGCGACCACGATCCCTCCTTCGTAGAGAAGGTAGAGCGGGATGAAGACCACGCCCATATTGATCGGGTCGGTGGACGGGGTGATGACCGCCGAGAGGATGAGGAGGACAATGACCGCGTACTTGCGGAAGCTTGCCATCTTCGCCGGTGTCGCCACTCCTAGCTTCGCCAGAATAAACATGACCACCGGCAACTGGAAGGCCAACCCAAGGCCCACCATCAGCGTCAGATAGAAGCTGATCACCTCCTGCCCTTCCGGCGACCACTCGTAGATGTCGCTCATGAAGCTGGCCAGGAACTGCAATGCGCGCGGCGCGGCGAAGAAGAAGGCATAAGCTGCCCCGCCGAGAAAGAGCGCCACCACGAACGGCATCGAGAGGTAGAGAAAGCGCTTTTCCTTCCCCGTCAATCCCGGCAAGAGGAAACCAACCAGTTGCCAGAGCAGCACCGGCAAGGCAATGCCAATCGCGATGTAGAGCGCGATCTTGAAATAGATCGTGATGGGGTCGGTGGGGCTGACGACATCGAAGCCGCCCGACGCCGACGATTCATACTGAATGCGCTTGAGCAGGGGCCCAGCGAGGAAGATGCCAGCGATGAAGGCGATGCCGATAGCGATCACGCTCTTGACGATGCGGTCGCGCAACTCCTCCATATGCTCGAGCAGCGTCATCTCCTCGAAGACATCGGGAGCGCTGGCATCGGGCAGCTTCGGGAGACGCGGTCGCGAGGGAATACGAGACGGGAGCTTTGCCGGCAATCGGGCCGGCAGCTTGCTCATGGATGGACGTGTCAGCTTCAGGGCCATGAATGGCCACCCCTTTCGTGCGTCGGCGCCGGCCGCTATCACCTGGGGCAGGGGTTGGCTGTCGCCATGATGACGTGGTCAGGTTGAGCGATTCGTCGTGATGCTCGGGTCCGCTTTGGGCCCGATCGACGTGGCGCCTTCTCAGCCGCTCGACCAGACTCGGATGATACTCCGCACCGGCGACTTTATCGATGTCAATTTAGGAGCCCGGCCGCATATCCTCAGCATAGTCAACCGTTACTCAACATTTTCCAGCAATGGCGAAAGCATCGCCGTCGTCGCGCGGCAAGCTGGGGAACGTGAAGCGCGCGCGGAAGAGCGCGAATGGCAGACCGCCGGGATGATCGCCCGGCAATCTGCCATTCCGGTTGAGACGTCGGCCCTTGCCTACCGGGCGTAGAAGGCGAGGATGAGATCCTCGTTTATCGGCATATCGACGTCGTCGCGGCCCGGCAGGCGGATCACCCGGGCGCTGATGCCGCCCCGGTCGAGCCACTCCGGCACCTGCCGGTTCGACTCCAGCTCCTCGATGACGACCGGAATCTGTCCAGCGGCCTCGGTCATGGCGATCACCTCGCCGGGGCGCACCTGATAGGAAGGAATATTGACCTTGCGGCCATTGATCTTGACGTGCCCGTGCCCGACAAGCTGGCGGGCCATGGGCCGGCTGCGGGCAATGCCCATCCGGTAGATCACATTGTCGAGCCGGCGCTCCAGCAGCCGCAGCAGATTCTCGCCAGTGTCTCCCGGCTGGCGGAAGGCCTGATCGTAATAGCGGCGGAACTGCGTTTCGGAGACGCCGTAGATGGCCTTGGCCTTCTGCTTCTCCTTGAGCTGGATGCCGTAGTCGGTGCGGCGTGGCCGCCGCTGTGGCGCGCCGCCCGGCGGCGTTCCCAAGCGGCGCTTGAGCGATTCGCCGCCCGTGCCGTAGATATCAATGCCGAAACGACGAGAAACCTTGTGCTTTGGCTCGTGCCTGACCATACGTTGCGTTTATCCTCTCCGCATTACCGCGAACCTATCGGTGATCGTCGAACGCGCCCGCATGTGGGATCACCTTCGCACCTGGTGGCAAAGGCGCCGCCGCTCCGCGTGAGGAGGGCCGCGTCGTTCGTGCAATCAAATATCCCGCGCACCGAGCGTGAATGCGGCAGCCGCTTCCGCGCCCCTCGATGCACACAAGGACGCGATGCCCCACCCTGGGACCATCGCTCCTCGACAGCGTATCGTAACTCACCGGAGCCCTTTTCGGAGCAAACGATCGAACCGCGGAGCGATTCGTCGTTTTGAAATGGCGCACGCGGCGCTTCCGGGGTGCAGAACACACGCCCCAACCGAGAGGCAGCCCTTGCCGCGCCACGAAGCCCGCGCGGCGAAGGCTGGAGCGCGTTTCACTCAATCCTGAGCAGGTTTCCTGCCGCGTGCGCCAGGCGGGACCGCGCTGGATGACATCATCGCGATCGCCTCGTCGCACCACTCCGCGTAGCTCTGTTCGGCCCCGATCCCTCGCCTCAACGTCAGGAGCGTTCCCAGGTAGGCCTGCCGCGAGATCGCCCCTTCACCGAGCTGGGCCTCGAGCTCGCGTTCGAAGCCCCGGTACAACTCGAGCTTCCGCGCGTGGCCAGCCTTTTCCTCATGCAGGCGGGCGATCGCCCGCCCCCCGGGCAGGAACCCGTAGCAGAGCGCTTTCACCAACAGTTCGTCGCGCACTTCTCTGGCGGCCGCGGGCTCCTCCGCCCACTGGAGCAAGGCCTCCCGCCCCACCTCGGTAAGGGAGTAGACCTTGCGCGCCGGGCCCTTCTCGCTCGGGAGCACCTCGTGCCGCACCAGGCCTTCGCGGTCCAGGCGGGCCAGCGCCGGATAGATGCTGCTGTGCCCGATGGAGAAAAAGTGGCTGGTTTCCTCTGCCAGCCATCCGCTCAGGTCGTACCCGGAACGGGACTCGCGCAGGAGACCCGCCAATATCACAAAGTCGAGCGTCTTCCTCTCCTCCATCGCGTCCTCTCCAGACCATTTCGGGCGCGCTATGTTTGACTTGACACAGTGTAGCCGCTAACGTACTATGTCTCTATAGACATACGGATGACCGGGGGTTCGTGTGCAGAACCATCGGAAACGACCGCGTGTCGGGAGCGCCGGCCAAGAGGCGCGGCAACGTCGCGGGGTGAATCACGCGCCCACGCGGAAAGGATTGGTATGGTTTCGCTGATCGTCCAACTGCAAATCGTCTTCGTTCTCGTCTGTTCGTTCGTCGTCTTGCGGGGCATCGGCTGGCTCGGGGTCACACAGCTTTCTACCTGGAGAGCGGCCGGGCTGGGGGCCTTGGCGATCGTGTTCCTGGTCACCAGCTCTGCCCATTTCAACGGCATGAAGTACGACCTGGCGGCAATGCTGCCCGCGGATTTCCCTGGCGGACTCGGGATCATCTATCTCACCGGGGTGTTCGAGATCGCGGGCGCGATCGGGTTGCTCGTCCCGCGCACGCGCAGGCTGGCGGGCATCTGCCTGGTGCTGCTCCTGGCCGCACTGTTTCCGGCCAACGTGTACGCCGCGCTCAACGGCATTTCGTTGAGTGGAGAGCCGCCCACCCCACTCTGGTTGCGGGCGCTGGAGCAACTCCTGTACGTGGGAATGGTCTGGTGGACCGCCATCAGCGCCCAACCCATGGCGGCTGGACGGCGACCCAACCGGGAGAATATCGCCGAGCACAAGCAGGCGTTTCCCGGGGGTGCAACGTCGTGAATCGCTCCGAGCGGTCCGGGCAGATCGACGTAGTCTGCCCGGACCGCTCGGAGGCCGTTGGCAGAGACGTTCGTAGGCTCTCTTCAACAGACATTCACGCTGGCGACGGCGATTGGCTCAACCGCTTGCCTGCCTGACTCGCGGCCAAGGCGCTGATGAGGAAGAGCGAAGAGCGGCGCCCGATCCTTCTCTATTTGAGACGAGCGTGACAACTGTCTTCGCTGTCGGCGATATCCGCGGCGAGGCCATCCGCCGCGCGGCCTCCGGGCTGGTTAGGGGCTATAAGGTGGCTTTGTTTACTTCTGAGCAACTCTGGACCTGCCATCAATGAGACGGAAAAGAGCGAACGGCATAGGCACTCCGACCTTGACGTCGTCAGGGGTAACCTGGAGCCTTCCAGCAGCCTCAAAGCCGTCAAGGTTTGGATACACCTGCGTTCCCACTCGGATGTAAAAATCGTCAATTTGGACGTCGGCCAGGCCCAGTGTTTGCGTGCTGAACGTCCTCTCTTCAACGTTGAACTGGTAAAGATCCCCAGGCGATCTCATGACCTGAAATCCCGACCGTGTCGGAAGAAAACTGATCCCGGGAGCGGGCCGATTTCTCAAGATTTCCAGAGCCGGCATAACGTCGCCAATATCGATCACCGACAGTATGGTGTTCGGCTCTTGCACTATTGCCCGCTCTCCCCAAATCACGGGGATGCGAATGTTCTGAAATGAGTGGCTGTTAATGATCAGATCCATGGAGACCTCCGAAGCCAGCCACGTCACTTAACCCTGCAGCAGTTGCTGCTGCTTCCAAGTCTAGCGTTCGGTTTGTGGTAAGCGACAGTGCGTTGCTCGGAAAAACGAGTGCCGCTGATTCAATTTCTGTCAACGAGACGCCAACGATCGTGCCCTCACGCACCGCAATTATGAGGTCGGCCCTGAACTCTTTCACTCCCGCCTCCTCGATTTCGAGACGAAACTCGGCCCTGGCAAGCAAGCCCTCGTCATCCAGAGTGAATACGGGATTCGATACGTGGTACCGGTCGGGGTGATCGGGTACATGGATGCCGGCAGCAATCACGTCATCACGTATAGACGATACCAACAGCGCTGCAAGCCTTTCTGGCGCTGGCTTCAAGCCTCGAACACGATCGATAGCGTCTTCCACCGCACCAACTCGGATGAGGCCAACGGCCTCTGCTTCTTCATCGACCCTGGCATCATGAAACACGCCGTCCCTGGCAATGAGCACAGCGCCTTTCGATTGTTGTGCGATTCCCAGCGCAACCAACCATATGACCACATCGCGCATTTCATCCGACTTCTTTTCCGTGGTTGGCGGAAGGTGCTTACACGCGCGGCGATGCGCCTCCCGAAAGTCCTCGAATCCTGGAGAGACGACTTCCACAATCGCGCCAGTTCCTTCCAGAAGAGCAACCAGGTTGGGTTCCTTCACAACGTCTTGGGGGTCAACGGCATCGTGCGCGATGGAGAAGCGGTCGAGTAGCAAGAGCGCTTGAGCCAGATTGCTGACTTCCTTTTCCGCAAATTCCGCGTGCCGCCTTTCGAATTCAAGCAACGTGGTCTCGGGCAGGACGATAGCGACTCCTCGTTCATGACATAGCGTGCAAAGCTCGGACAATTCTTCCGCAAGGACACCCTGAGCGAATTTCAGGCTCAAGAGGATGTCTGAATTCAGAACAATCTTCATGGTGCGGATTCTATTCGAGAGCTGATGGAAACGATATCCACTGTCAGATTGCGGCTTGCCGCCGATGCGCGGCAGGCTGGACCATGGCGTAGACGTTGGCCGATCCAAGCACGCATCGAGGCCATCCAATGCTCAACCGCCCACTCTCCCGCTCAACCGCTTGCCTACCTGGCTCCCGACGAACGCTCCGATCAGGAAGAGTGGGGCCACGCCGTAGGCCACGCGGATGCCGATCGCATCAGCGAGCGCGCCGAGCAGGAGCGGCGCGGCCAGAATCGCCAGGCCGGAGGCGAAAGAGAGCCGGGCGGCGGCTTGGGTTGAATGTCCTGGCGCGGCGGCCAGGGCCATGGCCGAGGTCAGAGGAAAAAGGTTGGCCACACCGAATCCCGCCACGAAGAGCCCGATCACGGTGAGCGCCGCCACGGGAGCCAGCCAGTAGAGCAGGAAGCCAGCCAAGGCCAGCATCAGCGTCATTGGCAAGAGCTGCTCGGGCGTGAAGCGCAACGCGATCTGGCGGCCGGTCAGCCGGCCCGCGACCATCCCCCACAGGAAGAGGCTGACCGTTGTTGCCGCGGCGGCCGTGGAGAGCCCGGCGGCCACCAGGAAATCGGCGCCCCAGAAGATGAGGCAGAACTCCACCCCAACCGCCAGGACGATTGTCACCCAGTAGGCCCAGTAGGCGGCAGGCAGGCGGGCCGCGAAAACCCGTGACCCACTCGCGGGGAGCGCAGGTGCGGGAATCGGTACGCTCCGGAACCGGACGATCAACACGAGCGGCACGATCAGCGACAGGAGCAGCGCGCCTCGCCACCCGAACGGTGTCTGCTCGCCCGCGCCGATGGTCAGCGCGGCCAACGCGCCGGTGGCGGCGGAGAGGATGTTGGCCTCGACGATGGCGATGGCCCGCCGCGGCCCATGCCGGTCGGAGAGGATCGCCGGGATCAGGACGAGCGCCAGCGAGCCGACACTCCCCATCAGGAAGACGCTCGCGATGGTCAGGAGCGGGTCGCGAACGAGGGCCAGCGACACGGCTCCAGCGAGGAGACCCGCCGCGCCGGTCCAGAAGATGGCCCGCCGCCCCCATCTGGCGACGAGGCGATCGCCAATCAGCCCGGCCAGGATCATGCCGGCCGCGAAGGCGCTGAAGTGCAGGCTGGTGACCGTGTAGGAGAGTGAAAGCTCGTCGCGCAACGACGCCATCAGCGGGCCGAGCCCACTCAACAGATAGTTGTAGAGGCCGAGCATGCCGTAGGCGAGCCAGGTGAGCCGATCGCGACGAAACGGGCTGTCGATGTTGCCGGCGTTCACGCGCGCTCCACCTGCTCGGTCCCTGGCGACATCATGCGCGACGATTGTGGGAGATGCGACGTGGTCTGCCTATGGCCGTGAAGCGGCGCCGAACGACAGAACTCTGTTCAGGCGATCCCCTCGCGGCTCGTTGATCGTCCCTTCTTTCCCCCTATCCCCCTTCACTCTTCGCCCCCTCCGCCGGCGTCCAACGATACAGCACGTCCGGCTCACCCTCTTCATTGCCGGAGCCGTCGCCGAACGCCACCGCAACGCAGCCGCGCGCTTCGTAGAAGGCGCGGGCTCGGCTGTTGCGCCCGAAGGCGTAGAAGCGGAAGCCCGCGGGGCGGAGCTGCTTGGCCTTGGCCAGCAACGCGCTGCCGATGCCGATCCCCTGGTAAGCGGGCAGGATGTAGAGCTGGTGCAGCATATCGTCTTCGAGCGCCGCTACGCCAACCACCCGCCCATCCGCCTCGGCCACCCAGACCTCCTGGTGGGGCAGCACGACCGCGGCGATCCAGGCGCGCGTTTCCTCGTCCGTGTGCAGCGCGGGCAGATAGGGCATCGCCGTGCGCATGGCGATGGTGTGGACCTCGGCGATCGAATCGGCGTCTCGCGGCACGGCCGGACGGAGTTGGAATGCGGTCATAGCCCAGTGCCTCGCTGGTGACCCAGGCACAGAACCGCGTCTTGCCGGGAGAAACGCCGGGTGCGCGGGGATCGTCCTGGTTGCATGGTGGGAGCATCAGCCATCAGGTTGCATCGGTGAGTTCACGGCTGCCGCTACCGGCGTGCATATGCCTACGCTGGCCGTTCGATCGCCCCTGTCCGCAACGGTCCACCCTGCCGCTCGCCCTCTTCCTCGCGCGTCGCCCAGCGGAAAAAGATGACCGTGACCAGCAGGAGATAGATCACCCCGCCCAACACCCACATCATGAGGCCCGCGACCTGTTGATCGGTCGCCAGATCGATTCCCCACATGCGGGGCACGGTCGTGTAATAGGGGTAGTAGCCAACCGGCCCGAAGGTGAGGAACGCGCCGACGATAGCGCTGGGCAGGGTCAGGGCAAAGAGGAAGAGGCACTGCACGAGCGGGGTTGAACGCGGCCAGGCGGGGAGCGGCCCCAGCAGCGTCCACCAGACGAGCAGCGACGTGCCCAGATACATCATGTGTTGGAGGATATGCACGGGCTCCACGCGCAGCGACAGGTCGTAGAGCACGGGCAAGTGCCAGAGGATGATGACCAGACTCGACAGGGCGAAGGCTGCCGCCGGCCGTGTCAGCCAGTAGCCCATGAGCGCGATCGGCTTCCATTTCAACAGCGGCGCGAGCATCCAGGCGGGCGTGCCGTACAGAAGGAGCGGCGGCGCCAGGAACATCAGCAGCAGGTGTTGCAGCATGTGCCCACTGACCAACAGCGCCGCCCAGTCCTCGACCGGCGGCCCCAGGGCGATCAAAATCACCACGCAACCGGCCAGAAACGACCGTCGTTGCCCGCCGGTGACCTGCCGATCCGCGATCCCCGTCCAGCGTTCGTTCCATCGGCTGGTCAGGATCACGTAGGCCGCGGCCAGTCCCAGCACCCCGATCAGGACGGTGGGAGCGATCTGCCAGCTCGTCCAGAGGGGACCGCGCAAGAACCGGGGATCGCCATGCAAGGGCACCAGCAGGTGCATGAAATCAACGACGCTCATGCTGTGCCTTTTCGTACCTCGATCTTCGCACGGGTGATCTCATGACAGCGGTTGGGCCGCTCGATCGCCAGTTTGACAACATCGGGGGTCATCAGGCAAACGCGCTCCGCCGTTATCGCACCGGGGAGTTTACGACGTTGCGGAGATCCCATGACCAGCACGCGCACATGTCAAACTTCTCGCCGCGGCTGTTCAGTCAGCGACTGTCCGCCGCACCGTGCCGCGGCGCAGCGCGCACAACCCGGCCACGATGCCGGCCAGCAGCAACCCGCCCACGGCCAGGCCGATGGCCGAGAGGCGCAACCCCTGCGAAATGGCGTCCACGATCGCGCTCAGCGCCGCGCCGCCGCCGGCCTCGCCCGCCGTGGAGGCGATCCACCCCTGCCCTACCAGGAGCAGCAGCATCAGGGTCACCATCGCGATCGCCAGGCCGAACGCGAGCCGTCCCGTCGTCGCCAGCCGGTCGGGCGCCAGGCCGACGGCGAAAACCAGAGAAAGGAACGTTGCCGCCAACGATCCCCAGAAGCTCAGATCGATCCCCTGCACCGCGCGCCGCACCCGATCGGCGTTTTCGCTGGTGAGCACCTCGATGCGCAAGGTTGCCGGGTCCAGGGTGAGCTCGACGGGCAGATCGAGGCCGCGGTCGTCGATCTCCTCCCGCAGCTGATCCACCAGCGGCGAGAGATCGAGACCGACCGGCTCGCCCCAACCCTCGTTCAGCCCGGAGACGAGCAGCGCGTAGGCAGTGCGGTTGGCCGCCCGCCAGACATCGCGAAAGCGTTCGCTGGCGAAGACATCGCCAGCGGCGTCGCCGATGACTTCTGCCATCTGCCGGGCGAGGACCGCCTCGGTCGCCGTCGGATTCTCCCGGGCGAGGAGCGCCTGGCCGCGCAGCATGACGGCATCGGCCAGACTCGCCTGCACGCGAGGATCGCGGCCCACCGCGTCTACGGCCCGCTCGTGTCCGGCGGGATCGTTGACGATTGCCCGCGCCCAGCCCGTCACCAGCGCCACTGGCGCCGCCAGGCAGAAGATCAGCAGAAAGGTCCAGGAGAGGAAACTCCGCCAAAGGGGGGCGCGGCGCCTACTCACGCGCGTTCTGCCCAAGCCCGAGGCTCGTATCCGGCGGCAGCGTCGATTCACGGGAACGGCGCACTATCACGGCGGCGCTCATGGCCCCGATGATCAGGCCCATGCTGCTGAGGTAGAGGAAAACGAGGAAGACCAGGACACTGCTGGCCGCGCCATAGGCGGTGCCGGGATTGGCAACCTGGAGATAGAACTGGAACCCCTTCACCACGATCAGCCAGAGCAGCGTCGCCACCAGGGCTCCCGGCGCCGTCTCGCGCACGCAGTAACAGCCACTACTGGTCATGTACAGCAGCGTGGCGCCCAGGAAGACGAGCAGCAGAATGACTGGTCCCTGCAAGGCATTCCAGATGCCCGGCCATGTCCCTTGCTGACCAAAACGCGCGGAAAGAAGCTCGATCAGATCCCCACCCCAGACATAGATGCCGAAGGTGAGCACCAGGGTCATGGCGATGAGCACCGCCGAGGCGGTGAAGATGAAGCGCTTGACCCAGGCCGGCCGATCGTCGTCGATATTCGCGGCGCGATCGAAGGCGGTGGCCAGCTCGCCCAGGCCATTGCCCGCCGCGAAGAGCGCCACCAGAATGGCGACGATCGCGCTCAGCGTCGATGGACCCTCCCGTGCCCGCGTCAACGCATCGTCGACCAGACCGTTGACGACCGGACGCACCCCTGGCGGCAAGGCGTCCAGGATGAACGCGCGAACTTCGTCGGAGAGCGCGAACCCGGTGCGGCTATCGATGCCGTTGACCACCAGCGCGATGATGAGCAGGATCGACGGCATGGAGAAGATCAGGCTGTAGGAGACCTGGGCGGCCAGACCGCTGAGATTCACCTCCCGCAGCGCGCCCAGCAGGCGGCCGAGAAAGCCTCGCAACCCGCCCCAGAGACCCGGTTCCGGCGACATCCGCCCGGCGATGGCGCTCGTCATGCGGTTCCTCTGGGCAGGCGACTCATGGCTCACGGGTCGCGCCACGCGGCATGTGCGCCACTTCGAGCCGGATACGGAAGCGCTTCACGGGTGGCTAGAGCTCATCGCTTTGCACGGCAGGCGGCGAGATGGCATTGCCGGCATCGACGGGGAGCTGGCGCGCCGCGCGGCGCGGCGTGCTCCAGAGGATATAGGCATACAGCAGGAGCGCCACCCCACCGATGATCGCGGTCACGCCCAGGAGCTGCGTGCCCGACGTATCGTTGGCCTCCGCTCGCAGCAGCAGAATGCCGAGCGCGATCGCCAGCAGATCGATGATGAAGGCCGCGATCGTAAACCCGGTCGAGCGAACGGTGAAGATCAGGGCGAGCAACTCGATGATGCCGAAGGTGAGCAACCCCACCGCCAGCATCTGCCGCGCTCCGGGCGGTTGGATGTAGAGGGAGTAGGTCGAGAGCAACGTCAGCGCGGCGGCCATGGCGCCCGCGCCGCCGCCGAGCGTGGCCCAGGGCGACCAACGGCGATTCCAGAAGCGGAACCCTTCCACGATCCGGCCGGCACTGGCCAGCAGCAGCGCCACCGCGATCAGCACCCGGATGACGTCGTTGGCATCGATGGGGAAGGCCACGACGTAGATGCCAATGACGAGAGCGACGATCCCTTCGATGCCAACCACCCACGGGTTCTGGCTCGGTTTCCAGGGCGCCGAATGTCGCGCCACATCCGCGGCCATCTCCTGCATCGCGCATGCCTCCTCGCTACCCCGCCACGGGTCCGCGATCTGCTCCACCAGGATGATCGCGCGCGGGCGATCAGCCGGAGTGATCGCTACCCGCGCCGCACCTGCCAGAGTAGCATCTGTCTCATGCCCGGCCAGACGCCACGCCGCCACGATGCTCCAGCGCCGCCTTGGGGTCGCCCATGTTCACGGTCATGACCTATAACGCCGGCGCCGGTTTGGCCAGCCCTTCGCGATTGATCGATCTCTTGCGCTACTCGCGCGCCGACATCATCGGGCTGCAGGAGCTGGCCCCCGAGCAGGGCGAAGCCATCGCCGAGCTGCGCGATGACTATCCCCATCAGGCCCTGCATCCGGCTGGCATCCCCGGCAAGGGAATTATTTCCCGCTTCCCGCTGCACGAGATGAGTCAGCGCGATTGGCATCCGGGGCGCCCCGATCTGCAAGCGGTCGTGGCCGCGCCCGGGGGCGATCTGACCGTGATCGTGGCCCATCCCCCGCCTCCCCGCTTCGGACGAAACCGGGTGCAGCAGGATCTGCGCAGCAACGCGCAGATCACCAGCATTGCCGCCGAAGCGACCCGTGGCCACCCGGCCGTGCTCCTCACCGACTTCAACCGGACAGGCTGGCAGGCCGCCTATCGCCAGTTGCGCGCGGCGGGGCTGATCGACGCCTTCGGGGTCGCCGGCCGCGGCCGCGGCTTCACCCTGCCGACGCGTGTCTCGCACCTGGCCTATCGCGGCCATCCCCTGGGCAATGTGGCGCTGCCCCCGATGGTACGCGTCGATTACGTCTGGCACACTGCCCACTTCCGCGCGGTCGCCTGCTGGACGGGCGGCCACGCCGGCTCCGATCACCTGCCGGTGCTGGCCGAGCTGGTGCGGGTGGACGAGGGTGATAGGGTGATGGGGTCATAGGGTGATAGGGAGGACGGCAAGAGGAGTCGGGAGTCGGGAGTCGGGAGTCGGGAGTCATGGGCTGCAAGCTGATAGCTGATAGCTGATAGCCGATAGCCGTCACCCATCACCTGTCACCCATCACCCGACCAGCCGGCGCCGATTCTGCGAATGGGGACGGCGAAGGAGGATGATATGAGCGACCGGAATCAGCAGTCCACAGGCGATGATCGTGATGTGGAGCGGACCGAGCACGATCCCGATCTGGGCTCGACCTGGAACACGATCACCAACACGGCCGATATCGAAGATCTGATGGCGGAGCAGGAGATCGAGGACTTCATGTCGGAGACGCCGGACGGGGAGCTGGGCATTATCGCCGACACGGATGTCCCAGGGCGGCCGGGGTGATGCCGCATGGGGCGACGACGTTCGCCTGAATCCGGCACGACGGGCGGCGGGAGCGACGGGGTTATGCCCCGATCCGAGCCGCCGCTACCCTCTCTCTGCCCCTCCTTCTGACTGATACCATGGCCACGTCGTATTCCTGAGGTGCGGCCAGGCGGTTTGAACAAATTCGATTCATGCATACCAGGCGAAAGGAGCGTCCCATGCGGCAGTCGTTGAAGAGTCCAGCGGTCGAAGGCTTCTTCAACGAAAGTGTGGCGCATGGCGATCGTCAATATCGGGATTCTGGCGCATGTAGACGCCGGTAAAACGAGCCTCACGGAACGGATTCTCTTCGAAACCGGCCTCATTCCCTTAATCGGCAGCGTCGACAAGGGTACGACGCAGACCGACACCCTGGAGCTGGAGCGGGTGCGCGGCATCACCATCAAATCCGCGGTTGTTTCCTTTCCCTGGCATGGGCTGACGATCAATCTCATCGACACCCCCGGCCACGCCGACTTTGTCGCCGAGGTCGAGCGCTCGCTGCGCGTGCTCGACGGCGTCGTCCTCGTCGTTTCCGCTGTCGAAGGCGTGCAACCCCAGACTCGTCGCCTCGCGCGGGCCGTGCGCGCCGCCGGCCTCCCCTTGCTCATCTTCGT
>JBBRVX010000051.1:0-25360 GCA_038246475.1 Thermomicrobiales bacterium
CCAGCAGATGGCCGACGTCCACGCTGAGGCGGCGAAGTTCGGACGCAAGCCGCGTTTCAGTGTTTCCTTCCGGCCGATCTTGGCGGCCACGGAAGAGAAGGCGTGGGAGAAGGCGCACGCCTACCTGGAACGGATTGTCGCCCTGCGCGGTGAAGCGCCCGGCGCGGCGCCGGCCTCCGGCTCGCAACGGCTGCTCGATCGCGCCAAGGAGCGAGAAGTCTTCGACGATCGCCTCTGGCTGGCCATCGCGGCGGCGACCGGGGCCCCCGGCAACACCTCCGCGCTGGTGGGTACGCCGGAACAGGTCGCGGAATCGCTCTTGCGTTACTACGAACTGGGGATCGGCAGCATCCTCATCCGCGGCTTCGAGCCGCTGGAGGATGTCCGCGAGTATGGCCGCGAGCTGATTCCTCTAGTGCGGGAGGGGGTGGCCCGCCGGGCTGGCGCGAGGCAGGCCGCGGATTGAGTTCTGGAGCATCGGCGAGGTTTCCTTCACCGCGGGCGACGCAGGCGTCGCCCCTACAGGCGCGCTGGCTTTCAGGAATTCTTGATTACCGCATGGCGAATTGCATACGTTATGTCGAATCCAACCAGGAGTTATCTCGTGTCACATGTCGCCCTGCTTCCCGCGATTGAAACCGAGCCCGATGATGTGGTGTCGGACCTCGCGCACGAGGGCCCGGCCCTGCATGCGGTCATGGCCCGGCGGCGCTCGATTCGGCGGCTGCAATCGGGCCCCTTCCCCACCTCGACCAGGGAGCGATTGCTGGCGGCGATCCGGCTGACCCCGGCCGCCTACAACTTGCCGCCCTGGCGGGTGGTGCTGGTGCATGAACGGCGCGACGAGCTCTGGGCGGAGGTCGCGGCCGGGTTTCGGGAGGGGCTGAGCGGCGAGCGGCTGCAGCGCTACCTCGACCGGCTGGACGGCTTTCGCGGCGGGGTGGCGGTGGCGTTGATTTTCGAGGATCGTGCGGTGGAACGGATGTTGCGCGAGGAGAAGGGCGCCGCGCCGGAGGTCGCTCAGGGATTCGTGCAGCAGGCGCTGGGCATGGTGCAGCTGGCGCTCTGGTTGGCGATCACCGTCGAGGGGCTGGCAACCTCTCTGCAGCACTGGGACGACCTGATCGGGGCACGGGCGGCGCGCTTCGCGGGACTGGCCGAGGACGAGTTTGGGTTGGTGGCGACCATGCCGATCGGCTATGCCGCCGAGGAGCCGCGAGCGATCGAGCGCGCCCCAGCGGAGCTGATCTGTGCGGTCGATCCGAACAATCTCGCCTGACGCCTATCCATCACATGCACACACGCGGAATCCGTGTCATCCTGAATGGTGCGAAGCGCCGTCGCTTGGTCGCCTGGGGATCAAAGCCCCAAGCTAGATTTCAAAAGGCCCCATACATGGGGCTGAAACCGCACACTTCGCCGGCTTCCAGCCCCATTCATGGGGCTTTCGTGCGGTCGCCTGAGGCTTTGAGCCTCAGGCACGAAGGCCGCCACGTAGATAATCGACTCGGTGCTCCGTAGCGCATCGTCTCGCGAACAGGGTCAAGTAGCAGCATGGATTACCCGAACACTGAACGCCAGACGAAGTTTGTCACCATCGCCGATGCGCTCGCCGGGCCGATCGCGGCGCGGGCCGCGGAAACCGATCGCGAGGGGCGCTTTCCCTTCCAGAACTTTCGCGAGCTGGGCGAGGCGGGCTTCCTGGCGCTGACCATCCCGGAGGAGTTCGGCGGCCTCGGCGCCAACCCGCTCGAATACGCGCTGGCCATCGAACGGATCGCGCGCGCCTGCGGCTCGACGGCGCTGGCGGCGAACATGCACCTGTCGCTGATCGGCAAGCTGGGCGAAACCGGAATCTGGCCGCGCGAAATCTACGCGCGGGTCAGCCGGGACATCGTTGAGAATGGCGCGCTGCTCAATTCGGTCAATAGCGAGCCGGAGATGGGCAGCCCCAGCCGGGGCGGGCTGCCCAGTAGCACCGCGACTCGGACGCCCACCGGCTGGGTGATCAACGGCCGCAAACGCTGGGCCAGCCTGGCCCCGGCGCTGACCTACATGCTGGTCCTGGCCACGGTGAGGGATGGCGACGCGCCGCCGCAACGGGGCAATTTCCTCATCCCGGCATCATCTCCGGGCATCCGCATCGACCCCGTGTGGGACAACGTCGCCATGCGCGGCACCGCCAGCGACGACGTCATCCTCACCGACGTCGAGGTTCCCCTCGATGCCCTGGTGCGCGTCGATGGCTCGGATGTGCCGGGCGACGGCAACGGGTGGTCCGCCTTCGGCGGCGGCGCGATCTTTCTCGGCATCGCCCAGGCGGCCCGCGATGAGGCGGTGCACTTCGCGCGGACGCGCCGCCCGAATGGCATGGATGGCCCAATCGCCGAGCTGCAGACGATCCAGCACCGCGTCGCCGCGATGGAACTCGATCTGCTGCAGGCGCGCACGCTGCTGTACGCCACGGCCGAGTGGTGGATGGCTCATCCGGAGGAGCGGGCGGAGGGCGCCTGGCGGCTGGCGGCGGCGAAGACGACGGTCAACCGGGCCGCGATCCGGGTGACGGACGAGGCCCTCCGGGTGGCCGGTTCGGCGGGTCTGGCGATGACCTCCCCCTTGCAGCGCTACTTCCGCGATGTGCGAGCGTCAATTGGCCAGCCGCCGATCGAAGATATCGCGCTGACCCAGATCGGCAAGGCCGCACTGGGCCTCACATCGCCGCCAGCCCGAGATGCCGTGCGGGAGACGGTAAGCGCGCCAGCCAAAGCGTGAGCGAGGTTGCGGGCGATAAGGTGGCGCGAACAGAGTGCGCGATTGCCTCATTGCGAAGATAGCGAGGCGGTCGAGCGCAGGCCTCCCGCCGGGTTGATCTGGATGAGGCGGCTCCCCCCGGTTTTGCACGATTGTGGCGCGCGGCGGGAGAGGGTCTGGCGCCCCTGGAAATGACACTCCGCCGCTGCCCAGTTGCCGGGGACGAATATTCTGTCGCGTGGGCATCAGATGGGTTGGGCAAGGCAGGAGGCTGGCACTACTCCTGCTTGGAGGAGGCTGAAATGGAGGCCCCCCATGATCCCGCTGATGCTTCGACTGTCACTTGGTTTGGTAGCAGCCCTTCTTGCCACACACCACTTCTCGGCTTCGTCCGGGACTGACTTGACGCTCGAACAGCTCGATGTGACGCCAATGGCCGTTGTTACCGCAACGCCGGAGATCGCCACACTTCCTCAAGCGCCGGTTCGGATGGTGCGCGATTTCTCGCTGAACGTCCCGAAACAGGGCGTGGCGGCACTCCCGACGCAAGTACCCGCATCCCTTCCGACTCGCGTTCCCGCTTCTCTGGCAACAGAGGTTCCTACGCTGTTGCCGGTGCAGACGGCTGAGCCGCTGCAGGCCATGAAGGCCCCGGACCGGGACGGTTGCGACCCTGCGTATCCGGACAAAAAGACCTGCATTCCTCCAGGCCCCCCGTTCGATCAGGGCTGCGCCATCACGAGCGAGCGGCGCTTCGAGGTGCTGCCGCCCGATCCCCAGAGCCTGGATGCCGACGGCGATGGCATCGGCTGTGAGCCGATCAGAGGGTGAGGCGAGACGGCGAGACGGCGAGACGGCCAGTCGAGGAGTCGAGGTGTCGAGGGAGAGTCGGTGCGTCGACGGGAGTCGTTGGCGATCGCGATCAATCCATCACCCATCACCCATCACCTACCGCTGATTGAGTTTGTCCGCGGCGCGGCGGCCAAGCAGGGTGGCCGCGGTGAGGAACGACGAGTCGATTCCCGCTTCCACCGAGGCGCCCGGCGCCATTCCTTCACTGCGCGGCGGCAACGCGGGCAGGAGGCGGTCCACCTGAGCGAGGACCTTCGCGGTAACGCCGGGAAGCACGCCATTCACGCGGGCGGCGATCACGGCCGAGAGGGGGAACGTGCACTCGGCCTGGCCGCGCTTGATCGCGCGCACGATCGTGCGGGCGGCGCGCGCGGCGCTCGTCGCCACGGGATAGGGGGCGCTGGCGCCGAGGGCGAACCAGCGATACTCGGCCTGCTGGTCGCCGCCGAACTCGGCGTGTAGATGAGATCCAGTCCTCATCAGGCCAGGCACAACGGTCGTGACGCTGATTCCGGAGCCGGCCAGCTCGGCCCGCAACCCTTCTGAAAGGCCGACGGTGGCGAACTTGGCGCAGCTATAGGGTAGCAAGTGCGGCACCGACACTTTGCCGCCGATCGAGGTGATATTTACGATGCGGCCGCTGCCCCGCGCCCGCATGTCGGGAAGAACCGCCAGCGTCGGGTTGAGGGCGCCCCAGAAGTTGATGGCCATCACCCGCTCGAAGGCATCGCGGGTCAGTGACTCCACCGGAGCGACCACGATGATCCCGGCGTTGTTGACCAGGATATCGATGCGTCCGTAGTGGCGGGTGACCGTTTCGACCATCGCCGCGACCTGAGTCTGGTCGGCGACGTCGCAGGGAACCGCGAGAACTTCCGCCCCGCTCTGTTCCAGCTCGCTCCGCACCGTCGCCAGCTCGGTCTCGTCGCGGGCGCAGATGGCCAGCTGGCAACCCTGCCCGGCCAGCTCGCGGCTCAACGCCAGGCCGAGGCCCCGCGAGCCGCCGGTGACGAGCGCGACGCTGCCCCGCAGATCAGCTTCGCGGTTGCGGGCCTGATTCTCCCGCGCCGCCAGACCGAGGGCCAGCGCCGTGCCCATTGCCGCGACGCTCATCCGCTGGCGAATTCCCTTATCCATGCTCATACCCTCACCTGGCGTGGTCGATCTCACGACGCCCCTGCCGCAGACAGCGTGCCACGAGGCGAGAGAGCGCTGTGTGGATGCCCTGGGAGTTGTGGGAGAGGTGACGCCGCTGGCTTGGTGCGGGAGGATCAATCCCTGATCGTTACCCACATTTTTTCACGAGGCCAGAATCCCGCGCCATGACGTGGGGTTTCGTGACCGCGTCTCGTGCACAATCCGCGCCGCACGAGGCAAAGCCTGCGCCGTTGCGTGCCTTGTCAAAGATGTGGGTAAAGATCAGGGATAAATCCCCCCGCTGGATAGACGAAAGCCCCGTGAACGGGGCTGAGCACGACAGCGTAGTCCGGCGTGGCCCAGAAGCAGAGGCGGGAGCAAATGACGTAGGGCAGGGACAGCAGCGGCGACTTCGCGCGTACGTTCGCGGGGAAGACGAGATTCCTCGTGCGCTCGGAATGACACGTTGTTGGAGGCAAGCGCTAGCGCATGGCGTCGAGCACCAGTTCGATGTCGGCCAGGGTGGTGCGCGGGTTGAGAAGCACCAGACGCGCGACCGGTTCTCCCCCGTGGCGGGTGGGCATGACGAAGGCGGCGCCATCAGCAAGGAGCCGGGACGACCAGAGATCGTAATCGGCGTTCGTCCAGCCGTGACGGCGAAAGACGAGGACGGTCAGCTCCGGCTCGAGGAGGAGCTCCAGATAGGGCCGCGCGCGGAACGCGTCCACGGCCTGACGGGTCAGGGCGAAGGTGGTCTCGATGGCCTCGGCGTAGGCATCGCTGCCGTGGACGGCGAGCGAGAACCAGAAGGGGAGCCCGCGGGCACGACGGCTCAACTGCACGGCGTAATCGGCCGGGTTCCACTCGTTGCGCTCGTTGAGGGCATTGAGATAGGACGCCGACTGACTATGCGCCGCGCGGCCCCGCGCCGCGTCGCGATAGATCAGCGCGCAGCAGTCGTAGGGGGCGAAGAGCCACTTGTGGGGATCGACGATGAAGCTGTCGGCCTGCTCGATCCCGGCGAAGGCGGCGCGCCGGGAGGGGGAAGCCAGCGCGGCCAGCCCGTAGGCGCCATCGACATGGAGCCAGGCATTCCGCTCGCGGCAGACGGCGGCGATGCCGGGGAGATCATCGATCAACCCCAGATTCGTGGCCCCCGCCGAGGCGACGACCGCGAAGAGGCCATCGCTTTCGCGGGCGGCGAGCGCCGCCCGCAGGTTCGCGCCCGTCAAGCGGTGGCCGGCATCGACCGGCACGTCGATGAGCTCGACGTCGAGCACCCGCGCCGCCTGGGCGATCGAGGAATGGGCTTCGGCCGAGACCGCGAGCTGCCAGCGGGCGGGCCGCACACCGTGCCGCTTGAGAAGAGCCGCGTGTCGGGCGGCGTGCAGCGCGGAAAGGTTGCCAAGCGTCCCACCGGGAACAAATGTCCCGCCAGCCTCTGCCGGGAAGCCGGCCAGGTCGGCCAGCCAGCGCAGCGCTTCGTTTTCGGCGTAGACGGCTCCGGAGGCTTCCAGCCAGCTTCCCCCGTAGATCGCCGTTGCCGACACGAGCAGATCGAAGATGACAGCGGCTTCGGTCGGCGCGTGGGGGATGAAGGCGAGGTAGCGAGGGTGGTCGACGGCGATCGTGGCCGGACCCAACTCCTCGACCCAGCGCCGCAACACCTCCGGCCCGCCAAGCCCAGCGGGGGTGATCGTCCGCCCGACCCGGTGGGCCAAGTCCTCCGGCGATGCCATGCCACCGAGCGGCCAGGGGTCTTGCCGTTGCCGGGCCAGAATGAGATCGAACACCTGCCGCGCCAACTGTTCGGTTTCGGCTGTCAATCCATGCACTGCCGCTCCTGGCTATCGGCTATCAGCTATCAGCTATCAGCTATCAGCTATCGGCCGACGACTCCCGACCCCCGACCCTCGACCCCCGACCCACGACTCCCGACTCCCGACTCCCGACTCAGAACAGATCCCACCAACTGCCGCGGGCCAGGGCGGTGGCGCTCTCCTCTTCGAGGATGATGTCGCCAGCGCGCATGAAGTAGGCGCGGTCGGCGATGCGCAGGGCGGCGCGCACGTTCTGCTCGACGAGGAGGACGGATGTGCCGTCCTCCCGTGCGAACTGCTGAATCTGGGCGAAGATGCTCTGCACGATGGCGGGCGAGAGGCCGAGCGAGGGCTCATCGAGGAGCATCAGCTTCGGCTTGGCCATGATCGCCATGCCAAGCGAAAGCATCCGCTGCTGGCCGCCGCTCAACGTGCCAGCGAGCTGAGCTTGCCGCTCGCCGAGGATGGGGAAGAGGGCGAAGACTTGTCCCATGCGCGCGGCGCGCTCCTGCCCGTCAGGGACGGTGAAGCCGCCCAGCTCGAGGTTGTCGCGCACGGCGAGATCGCGAAAGACGGGCGCCTCGGCCGAGGTGTAGGAGATACCGGCGCGTACCCGACCGGTGTAGCCGGTGGCGGTGAGGTCGTGGCCGGCGAAGAAGACGCGGCCGCCGAACGCGGGGACGAAATCGATGATCGTCTTCAGCAGCGTCGTCTTGCCGGCGCCGTTGTGGCCCAGCAGGGCCACGATCTCGCCGGGATCGACCTCGACGCTGACGTCGTAGAGGACCTGGCGACGCTGATAGCCCGCCTTGATCTCCAGCGCCTGCAGGATCGGCGTGGCGGCGCGGAGGATGGCTCGTTGCGAGAGTGCGGGCTCCGCCATCAGGGGTAGTCCTCCATCGCCTTCACGTTCATGTGCCGAAGTAGACCTCGACGAGCCGGGACTGGCTGGTGAGATCGGCGATGGTCCCCTCGGCGGTGACCCGGCCCTCTTCCATGAAGACGACGTGATCGGCCAACTTGCTGACCACGTGCAGGCTGTGCTCGACGACGCAGATCGTCCGCCCTAGCGCCTTCAGGCGGAGGACGAGCGCGATCATGTCGTCGAGGACGGCGGGGTCGATGCCGGAGGTGGGCTCGTCGAGGAGGAGCACCTCCGATTCGGTGGCCAGCAGGCGGGCGATGGCCACCACCTTCTGCTCGCCGTAGCCGAGATTGGCCACCCGCTCGTGCGCTTTGCCGGCCATCTCGATCAGCTCCAGGTAGCCCATCGCCTTGGCCAGCGTTTCTGCCTCCATCTTGCGGCTACGGAAGGGACGCAGGGCCAGCGCGGCGACGTTCTCCCCCGTCTGATGGGGCACGGCCATGGCCACGTTTTCCAGCACGGTGAGGCGGCGGAAGAGGCGCGTGTCCTGGAAGGAGCGGGCCATGCCGAGGTTGGCCACCTCGTTCGGCGATTTGCCGGTGATCTCCTGGCCGCGCAGGTAGACCCGACCACGATCGGGTTTGAGCACACCGGTGATGAGGTTGAAGATGGTCGTCTTGCCCGCGCCGTTGGGGCCGATCAATGCCGTGATCTGATGCTCGCGCAGCGCGAGATCGACGCCATTGACGGCGTAGATGCCTCCGAAGTGCTTGGCCAGATTCTCGATACGCACAATGGCAACGTCTGTCGCACCACCCGCTGTAGAGGCGACGCCCGCGTCCCCCGCTCTCCCCACCGCAAAGCTCGGTAGGGCCAACCCATCTTCAGCCACTCGCCCATTCGGAACCGCTTGCAACGCCCCCGGCGGCCTGATCGCCACGATTGAAGACCCCCGGGCGCGGCCGGTAAGCCGGCGCAGAAGCGAGCCGAGCCCCAGCCCCTCCGGCAGCAGGCCCTCGGGGCGAAACATCATCAACAGGATGAGCGCCAGCCCATAGATGATCGCCTGCCAGGAGTAGCTGTTCTCGTCGCGGATGAAATCGACGTTCTGCAGGAAGGGGCGCAGCCCGCCGAGAATGATGGCCCCGACGATGGTGCCGGTGAGGTTGCCGATGCCGCCAAGGACGATGATGGAGACGATGAAGATCGAAAGGTCGAGACTGTAGGTGCCGGGGGCGATGTACTGGTAGTAGTAGGCGCTCAGTGCGCCGATAAACCCGGCCATGCCGGCGGTGATGCCGAAGACGAGCAACTTGCTGACGACCGTGTTCTTGCCGAGGGCGCGGACTGCGGTTTCGTCCTCGCGGATGCCCTTCAGCAGCCGGCCGAAGGGCGACTCACCGATGCCCCAGGTGACGAGGAGCACGAGCAGGCAGCCGGCCGCCATCAGGGGCAGGAAATCGACCGGGGTGATGACGTCGCGCCCGAAGAGGGTCAGCCAGGGAACGGTGAAGCCGTACGGTCCGCCGGTCAGATCGCGCATCGAGTTCATGAGCTGGTTGACGACGATCTGAAATGCCAGGGTCAGCAGGATGAGGTATTCGCCGCGCACCCGTTTGGCGGCGGGCAGGGCCAGGATGCCGGCCGAGATGAAGGAGATGACGACCGCTCCGAGGATGCTCAGGAGGGGCGAGAAGCCGAGATTCACCGCCAGCAGCCCGGCGGAATAGGCCCCGATGCCGTAGAAGACGGCCTGCGCCATCGAGAACTGCCCAGCGTACCCCATCAGCAGGTTGAGCGAGGCGCCGAGGGCGATGTAGATCAGGATCAGGATGGCGATGTCGGCGGTGTAGTCGTTCAGCACGGCGTCATCCCCCCTAGACCGCCGCCCGGCCCAGCAGGCCCTGCGGCCGGAAGACGAGCACGACGAAGAGGATGCCGAAGACGACGACCGCGGCGAAGTCGCCGGGCAGCCAGATGCCGCTGAGAGAGGTGGCCAACCCGAGCACGAAGCCGCCCAACGCGGCGCCGGGGATGGAATCGGTGCCGCCCAGGAAGACGGCGATGAAGCCGATCAGGATGGGCGCCAGGCCCATGGTGGGGAAGACGACGTTCCCCATCAGGAAGAGCAAGGCCGACATGCCGACCAGCAGCGAGCCGATCATCATCACCAGCAGGTAGATGCGGTCGACGGAAACGCCGACGGCCATGGCGACCTGAGCATTCGTGCGCACGGCATTGATGGCCCGCCCGTTCTGCGTGCGGCGCATGAAGAGGAGAAGCAGGGTGATGGCCGTCCAGCCGACCACGATCTCGGCGATGTTGAGCGCCGTGATGGTGATGTTGCCCAGGAAATAGGTAGCGTTCGGCACGCGTTGCAGGCTGAGGTTCTGCGGCCCGAAGACGATCTGCACGGCGCTGGAGACGACGATGGAGAGGCCGAGCGAAGCCAGAAACATGGCCAGCTTGGTGGCAGAGCGCCGCCGCATCGGCCGGTACATCCCTATCTCCACCAGCGCGCCGAAGAGCACGGCCACCATCAACCCGATGAGAAGCGACAGCCAGAGCGGCGCGCCGAGCATGGTGGCGGCGACCACCGCGGCATAGGCGGCGACCGTGTAGGTCGCGGCGTGGGCCAGGTGGAAAATTTGCGTGGTCGAGTAGATGATGCCGAAGCTGACGGCGACGAGCGCGTAGCGGCTGCCGATGACGACCCCGGAGACGAAGAGCTGGGCGGCGAGCTGGGGATCGATCACGTGATGAATGCCCTTACCCCAACCGCCACCCGCACGCGGGTACCTGGCCCGTCGAGCCGGGAGAGGGGCTTTCTTCGCCCGTTCCCTGATCCACTGACCGGCCAAAGCAGGCAGCGAAGCCATTTCCGAGTAGGGCACTGCCTGAACGGCATCACCGGTAAGCCAACACCATGCGACGTCAAGGCTCCCCTCTCCCGGCCCGACGGGAGAGGGGCTGGGGGTGAGGGACCACGCATCGCCGCCAGCATCCTACGCTATCACAACCTCGTCAGTGACACATTGGGGAGGCGGCCGAACGGACCGTTCCGCCCAACCACCTCCCATAGAAGAAGCTCGACTTACGCCGGCTTTTCCGTCGGCGGCACCAGCTCGGTCGGGATCGCCTCCAGCAGCTCCGGGACGCCGCCTTTCACCGCGAAGACGCCCATCGGCTTGGAGATGGTGTGCGCCTCGGTGTCGAAGCTCATCTCGCCCACGTTCTCGGCGTCGCCGCCGTAGACCGACTTGAAGACCGGGTTCTGGATCAGCGCCTGCTGCAGCGCCTCGCCGGAAAGGGGATCGCCCCCCTCGGCCAGGACGCGCCGCATTAGGTCCCAGACGACGAAGACCTGCTCGTAATAGTTGGCCCCGTAATACTCCGGGTCCTTCTGGTATTTCGCCTGGTGCGCCTTCACGAATTCGACGTTCCAGGGGTTCGGATTCTTCGTGTCGTAGTAGTCGGTGGCGAAGACGAACGTGTCGTACAGCTCGCCGGCGATCGTCTGCGCGTCCTGGGTGAACTCGATGCCGACGATCGGCACCTCAACGGCCGCCTCCCGGAACTGCTTGACCAGGTAGCCGAGGTCGTTGCCGAAGGAGACGGTGAAGATGGCGTCGGGGGTGCTCGACTTGACGCGGGCAATGACCTGGCTGAAGTCGGTC
Organism: Thermomicrobiales bacterium; assembly: GCA_038246475.1. Taxonomy (GTDB): domain Bacteria; phylum Chloroflexota; class Chloroflexia; order Thermomicrobiales; family UBA6265; genus JACCXM01. Next base: position 11,103 of record JBBRVX010000051.1, read on the forward strand.
AGGCCGACGTCGTGGATCTCCTTGGCGACGACCTCGCCACCGCCGCTGACCTCCGGCCAGACTTTCGGCACGAGCTGCTCCAGCGCCTCGACGCCGTTCTCCAGCGTGCCGATGGTGGCCAGCCGCTTGGCCTCGGGATGGTTCTCCGCCAGCCAGGTGAGGGCGCCTGGGGTCGGGTCGTAGGCAAAGACCATGCGCGTCATCCAGAGATAGTCCTGGAAGAGCTGCTTCGGGCTAGCCCCGCCGCCGTTGAAGGTGAGGATCTTGTTCTGCTGCAAGATAGGGATGAGCGCCTCGGATGGCGCGCCGTACGAGGTCTGCAAGAAGGAGATCTTGTCCTGCGAGATCAGCTTGCGCACGCCATTGACGGACGGCGGCGTCTCGCCGCTCTGGTGGTCGTTGATGGTGATGGTGATCGCCGGGCCGCCGGCAGCGGCGATGTTCTCGGCGGCGAGGAGGGCGCCCTTGCTCATCACGTCGCCGAAGAAGGCGCCCTGGCCGGTCATAGCCAAGTTCATGCCGCCCTGGATGCTGACGCCTTCGCCCCCCTCGACGCCGCCCGGGCCGAAGATCTCATTCAGCGGGCTGGCGTCCTGCGCCGCGGCGGAGCTGGGAAAGGAGAAGCGGCTGGTCCCGGCTACCAGGGCACCGGCCGCCGAGGCCTGCAGCATTCGCCTCCGGTTCAGGCTCTTCGTAAACTCCATCGTGTTATGTCCCTTCGCGACGTTACTCTCTGGCGGGCGGCCATCGCCCGCTTCCTTAACACTCGTGTTGGAGCCTGCATGACTCCTCTCGTTTCCTCCGCGCCGTTCAGAATTGGCCATGTGCCATCAAATGTAGGGGCGACGCCTGCCTCGCCCGTGTTGCCAGTCGGCCGGAGGAGAGGCTTGTTGCGCCGTTTCCAGCTTTGGCCGTCCTTGCCGTTCGGCCGGGCGAGGCAGGCCTCGCCCCTACACTCGCGGCCAAGTCCGAAATCGCCGCCATTCTTACACCGTTGCCGTTGCCCGAGAGATCGTGCCCGCCAAGGCGCCTCCCGCCTGCGCCTCCCGCTTGATGTAGTCGGCGGTGCGGAAGGCCAGGGCTTGAATAGTGGCGGTGGGGTTGTAAGCGGAGAGGGTGGGGAAGGTGCCGCCGCCGATGACGAAGAGGTTGGGGACCTCGTGCGACTGGGCGAAGCCGCTGACGACGGAATCGCTGGGATCGTGCCCCATCACGTGGCCGCCGTGCTCGTGGGTGGTGACGTGGTAAGGCGGGTCGAGCGGCGCTTCCCAGACCTGCACGGCCCCCATCTCCTTGGCGATCTGCTGCTTGATGTCGTTGATCCAGCGCCCGGCGGCCTTGTCGTGATCGCCCCAGTCGTGGGTGATGCGCAGGGCGGGTTGGCCCCAGGGGTCCTTCACCGCCGGATCGAGATCGAGGAAGTTGGACTCCACCGGCAGGGTGGCGATCTGGGAATACATGCCGAAGCGGCGACGGTAGTTGGTGCGCAGATACTCCTTGAACTCACTCCCCCACATCGGCACGCCGGGCGGCATGTTCTTCACTCCTTCGATGGGTTGGGTATCCCCGGCGAAGAACATGATGGGGGTGCCCATCAGGAAGCTGCCATCGCTGTATTCATGGAAGGTGGTGTTGAAGTCGTCGATGCCCCAGCCACCGGCGGCGGGACCGGCGTAGATCATCGTGTCCTGGGGCATGATGCCGCTGAACCAGTGGTAGTTGTGGATCGTGTACCACTTGCCGACCGCGCCGTTGGCGTTGATATCGGAGACCAGGAGCAGGCGCACGTTCTCCAACGCGTAGGCGGCCAGGATGATCAGATCGCCCGTGGCCTCGTGCCCCTCGCCCTTGGCATCGACGTAGCTCACCGAGCGGGCGCGGCCGTCGCCGTCGACATTCACGCGCTGCACGCGGCAGTTGGCCAAAATCTCCAGGTTGCCGGTGGCCAGCGCGGCCGGGATGGTGGTGTCCTGCGTCGAGGACTTGGCGCCGACGTGGCAGCCGTAGTCGCGGCAGAAGCCGCAGTAGACGCACGCTTTGCGCTCGCCCCAATCCTCGGAGATGATCGAGGTGGGAACGGGGAAGGGGTGGTAGCCGAGCGCGTTGCAGGCGTCGACGAAGGGCTGGTTGGAGGCGCTGGGGCGGATCGGCGGGAAGGGAAAGGGGCCGGAACGGGGCGCCTCGAACGGATTGCCGCCGGGGACGATCTCGCCGTTGATGTTGCCGGCCTGCCCGGAGACGCCGATTTCGCGCTCGACCTGGGCATAGAAGGGCTCCAGTTCGTCGTAGCTGACCGGCCAGTCGACGATGCGCGACCCCTCCGGCAGGGCATCCTCACCGAAGTGCTCGACCACCACCGAGCGCATGCGGAAATCTTCGGCCATCTGCCGCCAGTGCCAGCAGGCATAGTGGATCGAGCCGCCGCCGACGCCGAGCGAGGGGGGCAGGAAGAGGGGGTTCCCCGCGCCGGGGCCGACCGCCCAGGGGAGGATGGCGGCCTCGGATTTCGCGTTGGCGCGCCAGGTGATGGGATCGTTATCCATCGTCGGCGAGATGCCGCAGCGGATGGAGAAGCGTAGCTCGTCGAACTTCATCCAGAAGTCCCGCGGCTGATACTCGGGACCTTTCTCGATGCCGAGCACGCGGTAGCCGGCTTCGCTCAGCTCGCGGGCCAGGATGGCCCCCGACGCGCCGAGCCCCACGATCACTACATCGGCGTGTTTGGTCGTCATCACTTTACCTCTTGCCCCCGCGACGATGTCCACAATACCGTGTCATTCTGAGCCCGCGGGCGAAGAATCTCGGTGCCTCGCGGACGTTTGCTCCCCTGAGCCGAGATCCTTCGCAAGCTCAGGATGACACCCTGTTTTTGTTGTCAGGATCATCCTCGCGATCCAATCGGCCATCGCGTCAGCCACCCTGGCTGCGCGCCGTATCGAGCGTGTTTTCCCGTGACGGCATTTCCGGCACTTCTTGCCGAGAGGGCGTGGGGAGGGCGCCGGAGCGGGCGTAGAAGAGGTCGGGGCGATCGTGCGCCAGCCGCCCGATGTCGGCCAAGGTCATGATCGGCTTCGTGGTCAGGTCGGCCCCGTAGCGCATATCGTCCGCGCTGTAGCCGTATTGCGCTCCGGGAAAGCCGATCAGCTTCCAGCCGACGCCGTCGCGGTTGCCGCCGTAGGCCGGGTCGGCGAGGAGCCCCTCGATCGTGTGGGCCCAGACCATGGCGAAGAAATCGGCCGAGCCATTGCCGCCGAACCCCGGGACCTCGTTGGTCTCCAGCGCTCCGACAATGGCATCCTGATCGCCTGCGGAGAGAGCGGCGAACTTGGCGTCGTACTGCTCCAGAGCGTGGGCATCGAGCAGCCGCACCCCCTCGCGGTAGGCGAGCTGCCATTCGGCGTACGGTCCGGCCAGGGCGCGGTCGATGTAGGTGATGACATCGGCCTCCCGTGCGCCGGGGTCGCTCTCGTCGCCCGGCACGATGCGGGCAACCAAGGCGTCGAGGGCGCGGGCTTCGTCGTAGAAGAGAAAGATCTGGCCCGTGGTGCTCACGATGGACCTCCTTCTGCTCGCCCCAGCGGGCGCGACCGGCGCTGATTGCGCTGATTCGGGTCGGTGGTGAACGCGGGCGACGCAGGCGTCGCCCCTACACGTCGACTTCCGCTCCAACCCTTCAACACTATCTCCCTATGCATTGACGACCGCGATGGGGCGTACCGGCGAGCCGGTAGCGCCGATAAACTTCAAGGGCATGCAGATGAAGGTGAAGCGGGAGTGGCCGGCGGCGGCCAGCTCCTCCAGTTGCAGATTTTCGATGATGTAGATGCCGTGGCGGGCCAGCAGGATGAGGTGGCCGGGAAGCTGGCAGCCGAGCGCCGGGTCGCGCAGGCCGATGACGTCCCAGGCCATGTTGTCGGCGCCAACGGCCAGCACCTGCTTGTCGGCCAGCCATTGGGAGGCGCTGCTGTCCATGCCTGGCCCGGCCAGAAAGCGCTCGGGGTCGTCCCAGTAGAGGGCATTGCCGGTGCGGATCAGGACCACGTCGCCGGCCTGAATCTCGACGTTCTGGCGGCGGCAGCAGGCCTCCAGATCGGCGGCGCTAACGAGATGGCCGGCGTCGAGGGAGCGGACCCCACGGGCGGCGGCGGCATCGAGCAGGAGGCCCGGCGACATGATCGGCGGGACCTCCTCGATGGCCAGCGAGGTGAAGCCTTTCGAGTTGCACACGTTCGCCGCGGGGATGCCGCCGTAGAGAAGCTGAGCATCGGCCTGATGGCAGATGGCGTCGATGTGGGTGCCGCTATGCTCCATGCAGACGATCACGCCGGAGGCGCTGCTGCGGACCCCGGTTTCGTCCGGACGGTAGTCGTCGCTATGGCGGCGATGCAGAAAGTAGGCATAGCCCGGCTGATGGACGGAGATGACCGGCATCCCCTGAAAGCGGGGCTGCTCCAGATCGAACATCCGCACCTGCCGATCGAGGAGGGGCAGCGAGACCGGGGTTTCGTGGAACGACGGCGTCGGCGGCGCGGCAGCGAGGCGGGCCGGGGGCGTGGGCGGGGCGCTCTGCAAGGTGCTCACTTGCTGGCCGCCGCGTCCCCAGTTCTCTCCCGGCACGTCCTGCACGACGACGGTGATGCGTTCGATAGGCGACCCGCCGACGCGATGCACGACCTCGGTAATCTCCGAGATCAGATCCTGCTTCTGGGCGGCGCTGCGCCCTTCCAACCAATTGACGAGGACGACCGGCATCAGCGCGTGACCTCCATGCGGCTCGTGTCGAGAGTTGGCTCCAGGTGGCGTTCGGGTGTCGGGTCGCCCAACTGGGCCGAAAGGCGGCGGGCGATGCCGGCGACCGTGGCGCCCGATTCCGCGATCCGCTCCTCGGTCATGCGCGGGGCCGGGCTGCAGACCCCGATGGCGGCGATGGCGCGGCCACTGGCATCGAAGACGGGCGCCGCCACGCCGCGCACCTCGGCGCGCCATTCGCCGCGGTTGACCGCCAAGCCGCAGGCGCGGATGGCCGCCATCTCCTGCCGGAAATCGTCCGGATCGGCATGGGTGAGCGGGGTGTAGCGCGTCAGGCCGGACGCGAGCAGCCTGTCATGCACCAGGTCATCGGCGTGGGCCAGCAATGCCTTGCCGGTGGCCATGCAGTGGGCGGGGCAGCGGGCCCCCACGCGTGAGATGACCTGCACCGGATGGAGCCCTTCTTCCTTGGCGACGTAGACGGCTTCGCCCCCCTCCAGGACCGCGAGGTGGACGGCGTCGCCGGTGGCGTCGCGCAGCTCGATCATGAACGGTCGCGCCACGGCGAGCAGATCGAGCGTGCCAGACGCGACGTGGCTGAAGAGGCGCAAGCGAGGACCGATGGCATAGTGGGCGGTGGCCGGGTTGCGGGTCACATAGCCGCGGCGGGCGAAGGTGGCGAGGATGCGGGAGATGGCGGCCTTGCTGGCGCCGACTTCGCGAGCCAGGTCGGAGATGCCGCGCTCCGGCGCGCCGGTGTCGAGCGCTTCGAGCACCTGCAACGAGACATCGAGCGATTTGAGGGCTGGGGCATCCGCACGATCCCGCATCGTTGCCGGTCGTTCCTCTCCGCGAAACATCTTTCCGCTGTGCGAGCAGGCTACGCGAGGGAGGAAACGCTGTCAAGCGATGCGCTTAACTCGAGGGGATCATCGCCGGAGCGGCAATCGACTCAGTCGGCGGCCGAGACGGTCAGCACATCCTCCTGCGTGGGGCCCGTCGGGAGGCCACGCTCGATCCAGGCGGAGGCGCCGCCCTGGAGATGCATGACATCGGCCGAATCCTACCCAGCTCAGAGCACGCGCGATTCGCAGCGAATGCTGGCCAGCCTGGCAGATGCCGTGGGGTCTGTATCTGTTTTCCGGCTTTCTCGTATACCACTCTGAACGCGTTCAGGCTGAAGCGATAAAGCCGGCAAAGTCGAGGTCACGTTTGGCAGGTCCGGTCCCGGATGCTTTGGGCCTCACGGCCCGAGACCGGCCGTCTGTCTCCGTACGCCGGAAACGTCACTTGGCGCATGCCGTGTACGCCCACGAATACCATGTGATAGGAGCACGCATCATGATTCTACGCAATCCTTACCTCTACCCTTCATTGCTCCCGGTCTCTCGCCGCACGCTCCTCGGCTCCAGCCTGGCTGCCGCGGCGGTCTGGCGTCTCGGCGCAGGACCCGCGCGCGCTGCCAGGCAGGAAGGCGCCTCGGATCCCACAACGTGGAGGACGTGGCTGCTCGACAGCATCGATGAGCTGCGTCCGTCCGCTCCAGCCGATCCCACGCCGGCCGAGATCGAGGAATTGCTCGACTTCCAGAGCCGGCGGACCGATGAAATCGCGGCGACCGTGGCGCGTTGGGGGAGCGGTCCAGCCGTCATTCCCTGGGTGATGCTGGGCCTGGAACTGGCCGATGAGTTCGGGCTCTCCGGGCCGCGTGATGCGCGCGCCCAGGCTTTGTTGCGGACCGCGCTCTACGACACAGTGCTCGCCACCCACGACGCGCAGGCAGTCTATCCACGAGAAGCGCCCGCCGTCGCCGATAGCCGTCTCACGCCGATGGAGCTTGTCACAACCGACGGCAGCGCCTTCCCGTCGCTCCACGCTGCCCTCGCGGGAGCCGCAAGCACGGTACTCACGTATCTCTTCCCGGATGCCGAGGCCGGCCGCTTCGACGGTGTGGCGGTGGAGGCCGCCGAATCCCGCCTGTGGGCCGGCGCGAATTACCGCGGCGACATCGAAGCGGGGCAGGCTCTCGGTCAGGCGATCGGCGAACGGGCCGTGGCCCGTGGCCTGGGCGATGGCTCGGACGCCACCTGGGATGGCAGCGGCCGCCTGACAGGAGACGGGACCTGGGCGCCGACGCCACCCAAGTTCGTTGAGACGCCGGTCGAGCCGCTGGGCGGGACCTGGGAGACCTGGGTCCTGCCGAGTGGGGATGCCATCCGGCCAGCCCCTCCCCCGGAGTATGGATCCCCCTTGTGGCAGGCGGAGCTGGAGGCGGTGCAAGACGCGACGGCCAACCGGACGCTCGAACAGGTGCGCATCGTCGACTACTGGGCGAGCAAGGGCCCGTTCCAATCGTTCACGGAGTATGCCCTTGACGCCATCGAGCGCCATGGACTCGATGATGCCCACACGGCGCGCGTTCTTGCGTTGATGAGCGTGACCCAGGCCGACGCGGTTATTGCCGTCTGGGATGCCAAGTACACGTGGTGGAGCGTGCGGCCGATCACGGTCGACCCCGACCTCGATCTGTTGCTGCCTACCCCACCGTACCCCTCTTACCCATCAGGGTTCTCGGCGATTGCCGGAGCGGCCGCCGTGGTGCTCGGGCACCTGTTCCCCCGCGCCGAGGTCGGCCTGCTGGCCAGCGCGGCGGAGGCCGCAGCGCAGCGCTGCTGGTCCGGTATCCACTTCCCACTCGACGATGACATCGGGCTGGACATGGGCTATCAAGTCGGGCGCCTGGTCAATAGCATTGCCCGCGGCGATGGCGGCGAGTGACCGGGGTGGAGACGCGAAGTAGCCTGGGTCCGGGGACAACGGCGCGAGGGCGGGAATCGTAATGGACCGCCATGCCGTGCCGTCGCGGCGAAAAGCAGGGGAAATGCAATCCAGCAGGGCATGTACCTTTTTCGTGGCTGCTTCGTATACCACTACGAATCTATCCGCGGTGCAGCCGGTGGGAAAGGGTGCGATGCGAACTACACTGAGTTCGCCGCCGTCCGAGGACTCCCGAGGGAGCGCCTTTGATCTGGAGGATGACGCCCGCGTTGTCGCCCTGGCGAAGCGCGATCCGCGAGCCTTTGCCCCCCTCTATGCCCGCTATTTCGACCCAGTTTACCGCTACTGCTACCGGCGGCTCGGCCATCCGGAGGAGGCGGCCGATGCGACAGCGCAGGTCTTCACCAAGGTCCTGGCGGCGTTGCCCGGGTACCGCGAGGATGCGCCATCGTTCCGGTCTTGGCTGTTCGCCATTGCCCATAACGTGATTGCCGACGACCTGCGCGCTCGTCGCCCGGTCGCCCCGATAACGGCCGCGGGGCATGTCGCGGCTGCCGGCCCAACCCCCGAGGAGGTCATCCTTGCGAATGAGGCAGGCGACAACGTGCAGGAGCTTCTGGCCCTGCTGCCGCCCGACCAGCGCCAGATTCTGGAACTGCGCCTGGCTGGGCTTACCGGGCCGGAGATCGCGGCGGCGCTCGGCCGCAGCCTGGGCGCCGTCAAGATTGCTCAGGTGCGAGCCTTCGCCCGGCTGCGGGCGATGCTCAATCCGGAGCATCCGGCCGCGGGGAAGGTGAACGTTCGTTATGAACCATGACCGTGACGCCGGCCACCGCCTCAGCGAGCACCTTGATGCCGTGGTGACGGGTCAGGCCACGCGATCGCACGACCTCGAGCCAGCACTGGTCGCGACGGTCGAACGCTTCTTCGCCGCTGACGACACGCCGGTCCCCCCTTCCGGGCTCGCCGATCACCTCTGGGAAGACCTCATGGATAGCGTCCCAACCATGAGTCTGGTCCCACCCAGTCCGGCGTCGCGACCAGACCATGACAACTCAACCCCGCCGCGTTTCTGGGCAACCATGCGGCCGCATAACCGCGCGTCGGCGCTCGCCTACCTCGCGACCGCGGCCTTGCTTGTGCTGACGCTCATTGGTGGTCTCCTGGCCGTCATCGGGCCGCAGCGTCTGCTGGATCCAGAGCAGCGATCCATCATTCCGGCGATCACCGGGACGCCCGAGCAGGCGCTGCCCGCGGGTGTCATCGCCGACGTCGTGTTGCGGGCGACGATTGCGCAATTGCCATCCTCCGAACGAACGCACCAGCTCGCCCTGTACCGCGTGGAACTTGCTCCGGGAGCGGCGGAGCGTGCCGGCGGTCATGCGAATACCGGAGTGGGCGCCGATCTATTCACGGTCGAAGCAGGTCAGGTCACTGTCGAGGCCGTTTCGCCGGTCATGGTCACGCGCGCGGTGGCCAACTCTCCGGCCGCACCGAGTCTCGCACAACCAAGCAGGGTCGTCGTACTCGACGTGGGTGATCAGGTCTATGTGCCAAGCGGCGTGAGCTACCGTCGCCGCAACCATGGTCTTATCCCTGCCAGCCTGCTCGGTTTCTCGATCGGCACCATAGGGGACACCGTCCATACCTGGTCGCTCCCGGCGGGCGTGACCTATGTCCACGGCCTTCCCTACACACTTCCGGACACCTTCCCCGCGGCGCCAGTCGAAGCGACCGTCCATCGGCTGACGCTGGCCCCCGGGGCCGAGCTCGCCATCCGTGACCTGCCCGGGTTGGAGCTCGTTGCTGTCGAAGCCGGCGCCCTTGATCTGGTCTATGCCAAGCCTCGGACCCCGGCGACCCCGGAACGGGCCTTCACCATCCACGCGGGGAGCGGCGCCGAGACGTTCGGCCGCACCCCGGAACAGGCGGTGCTGGCAAATCGCGGCTCCGAGCCGCTGGTGATGCTCACCGCCTCAGTCGTGCCAGCCGGCACTGGCGTGGCCACGCCCTAACCGACACAAACCGAAGCCCGCGACTCGGACCGCATGGCTGCGCCGAGCCCACGGCATGGCCATCTGAACGACCACAAACGCCGTACCCGTCGCCGTTGATCGCCGGCGACCGCCCAAATTGTGTCCAATTTTTGAACGGAGAGCCTGCAAGACCATGGGCGCCCCCTTGGCAGCGGTATGTCGTGAAGCAACTTCGCAATGCCCGCACGAACTGAATGCGCGCGGAACGGCCGCCGATGGCCGGCGCGGCGGCCGCGGCTCCACCGACGTGATGCTCGTCGTGAGCAGCGTGGCGATCGCGCTGGGGCTGGGCGCCGTGGCGGCAAGCCTGGCGCCCGCTCCAGGCGATGAAGGTGAGATAGCCTGGCAGCAACCACCGATGGTCGTTACCCGGGACAATGCCCCACGGCCAGGCGCATCGTATGACCACCCGGCGGGGTCACCGGCTACGCCCGGACAACGTGCCAGCAGGCCGGCCTTCGGTGCATACCCGACCGTCAGTGCAACGAGACCGTGGAAATCGCCGCTCTATCCCCAGAACGGCGTCACCCTCTGGGACCGGATCCGGGTCAGCTCGAAACGCGACCCCTGGGCGTTCCTGCTGGGCACGACCATCCAGATCCATGCTCCGGAAACGGCGGCTACACCGGGCCCGCGAGACATGCTTCGGCCGTGCTGCCCGCGATCGTGAGGGACGCCCGACAGGAGCTCTGCCATCCGGGCGCTGGTTCCTGAACCGCTTGCATCAAACAGCCACCTGACACCAGAGGCGCAGACCGGGTTAAGATGCCACAAGTCAAGAAAGCCCGAGGGACATCGCTGTTGGACCGTACGGTTGGCGAAGAATATGCTCCGGTCTCGATAGGGCGAAGCGCCAAATGGCGTTCGCCCTGGGCCAGGCAACCCAGGTAGGAGGTTTGGGGCATGCGGAGAATGCTGGTAATTGCCCTCGTCGTCGGATTCATGTTGAGCGGCTGGAGCACTCCGGCGACCGGAGCGCGAGACGATGCAGCCGTAGGCCCGCTGGTCGGATCGTGGCTGGTCGAAGTGGAGTTCGCCGGCCAGCCGCCGCTGCAGCTGCCGAACCTGGTCTCGTTTACGTCGGACGGGATCGTGACCGTCGCCACGCCAACGCTCTTGCCCGAAACGCCAGACTCCGGGGGGAGCCGCAACCTGTTCCGCGCCGGCCAGGGGGCCTGGCGCGCGACGGGCGAGGCCGGCGCGGACGTTCGATTCATCTTCCTCGTCGTCGATGAACGGGGAAATCCGGTCAGCATCAACATCGTCGACGGGCATCTGGAGGTCGATAAGGGGGGCGAAAGCTACACCGGTGAGTTCACCCTGATGATCGCCAGCGCCACGGGCGAGAATCCTCCCGCGACGAGCGGCAGCTGGCGCGCCACGCGCATCTCGCCAGGCGGGACCGCGATCGCCATGCCGGAGGAGAGCGAGGCGATAGCGACCCCAGCCACCTGAGCCACGATCTGTTCGCGACGATGGCGAGAGCAGCGCGGGTGGAAAGGGCTGCCCGGCCCTGGGCGCCCTCTCAAGGGGGAACGCCGCTGGCTTGCCGTGGGAGGCTGAAAGCCGTCCCGCTGGACCGACGATAGCCCCATCAATGGGGCTGAACACGAGGGTGTGCCTTACCGTGGTCCCATTCCCGAGGCAGCGCCGGAGCGTTGTCGCCGTGGATGGACCCGGCGATAGGTCACAACGGCGATGCCTCATCATCGTGGCCTCGTGGCCTTGACGCTGCACCGAGGAACGACGGCGCTCCGCTAGACAGCGCGTACGTTAGTGGCCGTGACGACGAGATTCTTCACTCCGTTCAGAATGACAGCTATTCTGCAATGCGCTAACTCAGCCCAGTCGCCGCGGCGGGTGCGGCTACGAGACTGATGTCAAGGCTCGCGAGGCGATGGGTCGAGGGAAACGCTCATCTTCGCGGTAGAGTAGCGCACGGCCAGGGGGTGGCCGGGCGCACGCTGTGGGGAGGGGTGAGCAACTCGTGGACCGGAAGATGGGGATCGCGCTCGCCTCATTGGGCGTCAGCATCGTCTTGCTGGCGCAGGACTTTTCGGCGCTCAATGTGGCGCTGCCCAGCATCGAACGGGAGCTGGACACCGACCTGACCACCGTGCAGTGGGTGATCAACGCCTATGCCCTCGTCTTCGCCGTGCTGATCGTCACCGGAGGGCGGCTAGCCGACCAGTTCGGCCGCCAGCGCATCTTCCTGCTCGGGGCCGGGATCTTTGCCGTCACCTCGTTGCTGGCGGGTCTGGCCCCCACGCCAATCGTGCTGATCGCCACGCGCGCCCTGATGGGCATCGGCGCGGCGCTGATGTGGCCGGCGGTGCTGGGCATGGCCTACGCCGTGCTGCCGTCCAATCGCGCCAGCCTGGCGGGCGGGCTGGTGATCGGCGCGGCGGGGGTGGGCCAGGCAATCGGGCCGATCACCGGGGGCGCGCTGACCGAGTTCCTCAGTTGGCGATGGGTGCAGTTTGTGAACGTGCCCCTGGCGCTGCTGGCCATGTTCGGCATCTGGCGTTCGATCCCGACGGTGGCGATCCCCAAAGCGGGCGGCCGGATCGACTATCCGGGGATCGTGACGCTTTCGGCCGGGCTTTTCGCGCTCCTCTTCGCGCTCGACCAGGCGACCGACTGGGGCTGGGGCGATTGGCGGATCATCCTGAGCCTTGTCCTGGCGGTGGCGTTCATGGCGCTCTTCGTGGTCATCGAACGGGGCGCCGGGCCGAGCGCGCTGGTTCCATTCGAAGTGATGCGCAACCGTCCGTTTGCCGTGGCCTGCGTGCTGATCGCGTTGATCGCTCCCGCGTTCATCGCGATTCTCCTCTATCTGCCGCAGTTGATGGAAAAGCTGCTCAACTTCTCGCCGCTGATGGCCGGCATCGGCATGCTGCCGCTGCTGGCCTGCTTCGCCCTGGTCTCATTTGTGGCGGCTCCGCTGGCGGATCGTCTGGGAGCCCGCATCGTCATCATCGCGGGCACGGCCATGATGGCCGGCGGCCCGTTCCTGTTGAGCGGATTCGGGGTGGGGTCGAGCTACACGTCGCTGATCGCCGGCATGGTGGTCACCGGCATCGGCCTGGGGCTGGTCTTCCCGACGATAACGACCGCGGGGGTGACGGCCATCGACCCCTCGCGGACGAGCCTGGCGGGCGGCATCATCTACATGTTCCAGCTCGCTGGCGGCGCCATCGGCCTGGGGCTGACCACGACGATCGTCGCCTCGGCGGCGCAGGGCGCGCAGCGGGCGGGAGGATCGCCGGTAACCGCGCTGCCAGCGGAACAATTGACGGCCTTGGGCGGCCTCCTCGCCGGCACGGAATCGTCGCAACGGGTGCTGCAGCAGTTCTCCCCGGACGTTGCGCAACAACTGCTCGACACAGCAGCCGAGGCGTTCGCGAATGGGGTACAGGCCGGGCTGCGGCTCGATGCCGGCCTCGCCGCCCTGGCCCTGGTAGTCGCGCTGCTGCTGGTCAAAGGGCGCCAGCGAGAGACCGGAGAACATGAGGAGGGCGCTGCCTCCTGATCCTGACCGTTTACAACGTGTCTGCCCTCATCTCAATTGACGCATTCGCACAACTCCCCGCACCGACGGCGGCGATAAGCCTCGTGCCGAGGACGCGCACACGCACAAGCACAAGCAGAAGAAAAGCTTCCCATCCTCGGTTCCGCCGGGCGCCGGGAGGTTTCTTGGGGCCTTAGCGGGCAGGAATGACGCAGGCGCTTTGGCTAATGTTCAGTTCCTGACATAGAGCGCAGGAGGGGATGCACAGCGCCCGTGCCGAGCCGGTTTGGGGCACGCACTCGGCATCCGTCGTACACGGACCGCATAAGCGTTCACCACATAACGGCTCGCCGTTCTCCAGCGGGACGCACATCCTGGTTGGTTCGTCCGGGCACATATTGGGTTCGGTCAAACACGCATTCTGCTCCGGCAGACATCCTCCCGCGAAGGGACGCGGCTGGCATCGCCCTTCCCGGCAAAACTGCCCCGCGGGACAGCATGCGCGGCCACACCGGCTCTTCGGCTTCTTGCACCGCTTCTTGTGCTTGTGCTTGTGCTTCTTGGCAGCGGCCTGCTCCGAGGCGAGCAGGCCACCACGCCCCCCGATGGCGACAAGCACGCCAAGGCTTGCCCGCCGGGTCAGCCACGCGTTCAGGAGTGTGCCGAGGCGAACGAAGCGGTCATCGTCCATGGGAGTCCTCTCGATGAGCGTGCCATGCCCGCTCACGTGAATGGTCCTCAACGGCGTGAATGCAGCATAACACGGTGGGATCGAGACACCCGCGAGCCCAGCGGCTTCTGCCGCCCCTCTTCCAGGGCGTTGGCCCTCACCCCAACCGCCACCCGCACGCGGGCGCCCGGCCCAGTGCGCTGGGAGAGGGGCCTATTGTCGCGTAGGAGGCGGCATGGCTTGCCGACCTCCTCCTGTCGATGAGCGCGGGGAGCCGGGCTGGAGACATGGCGACGGGGGTACGCCGCGCGTCGGCGGCGAGTGCGGTAACTTTGCCAACTTTGCCAACTTTGCCAACTTTGCCAACTTTGCCAACTTTTGGGGGTGGGGGTAGATTGGCAAAGTTCCCGTATCGGTCGTCAGTGGCCGCTGCTCGAAGTCGAGCGCAGCCGCTCGGCCATCAGCTCGCCGATCATCACGCAGGTGAGGTGGGTGTTGGCGCGCGGGTTCTCCG
>JBBRVX010000052.1:0-25311 GCA_038246475.1 Thermomicrobiales bacterium
GGCGCTGATGGCGGTTTCGTCATCTTTCCCGAGCGCCCCACGGTGCGGGTGCCCGACGTGGCCTTCGTGCGCGCCGAGCGGGCGCCGCAAGGGCAGGCCCGCAAGCATTTCCCGCGCCTCGCGCCCGACCTGGTGGTGGAAGTTCTCTCTCCGACCGACCGCACGAGCGACGTCGTGGCGAAGATCGAGATGTATCAGGAAGCCGCGGTGCCGCTGATCTGGCTGGTCGATCCGGAGAAGATGACCGTCACCGTTATTGCGGCCGGCGAAGCAACGGTGGTCCTGACCGCGGAAGACACGCTTGACGGCGGTGACATCATCCCCGGCTTCTCGGTGGTTGTCGGCGAGTTCTTCGACTGAAACGAGGACGAACAGCATGGTTGCCACGCGGCCGATGACCATCGAGGAGTTCGAGGCGGAAGCCCATGAGAGAAGTTGGGAGCTGATTGATGGGGAAGCGATTGCCGTGACGCCTTCGGCAAATCGCTCGGTCTGGATTGCCGGGGAAATCTTCGCGCGCTTGAGGGATTATGTCCGCGCCAACGATTGTGGTTGGGCGTTTACGGATGGAGCGGGTTTCGTTCTGTTTGAAGAGCGCGCAACCGTACGTTCTCCGGATGCCGCGTTCGTGCGGCGCGAACGGTTACCTGAGCTCACGGACCACTTTGTTCCCATGGCGCCGGATCTTGCGGTGGAAGTCCTCTCTCCGTCCGATCGCATCCCCGACGCACTGAGTAAGGTAGCGATGTACCTTCAGGCCGGTGTGCAACTCGTTTGGTTGGTAGACCCCCTGGAGCGGTCAGTCACCGTATTCAGACCGGATGCTTCGCCGAAGACGCTGGGTGAAGTCGACGTGCTCGACGGGAGCAGCGTGCTGCCGGGATTCACTCTTCCGCTCGCCGAGATCTTCATCTGAGGCAACAAACGTGGTTGCGACACGATTGATGACCATCCAGGATTTTGAGACATCGCCGCTCCCTGGTCGATGGGAGTTGATCGATGGGGAGCCGGTCGAAGTGACGCCTTCATCCGGACGATCGAGCCGCATCGGCGGGCGCCTCTACAGCCGGCTGGCGGACTTTGTCGAGCCAACTGAGATCGGGTGGGCATTCCCCGCCGATGCGGGCTTCATTCTTTTTGGAGACCGCGCGATTGTCCGCTCGCCCGATGCGGCATTCGTCCATCGCGATCGGTTGCCCGAAGAACCGGCAGGGTTTGTACCCATCGCCCCGGACATTGCCGTCGAAGTCCTTTCTCCTTCCGATCGCCAACCGGAGGCTATCGCCAAGGTGGCGATGTACCTGCAGGCCGGGGTCCGCATGGTATGGCTGATCGATCCGGCAACGCGGACCGTGACGGTCTTTCATCCCGACGCGTCGATCATCACTCTGGGCGAAAGCGACATCCTCGATGCAGGCGACGTGCTCCCCGGCTTCCGCGTGCCGGTGGTGGATATCTTCGCCTGATTACGGTTTCCCGGTAACTCTTGCTTGCTTGCGCACGGCCTTGTGAATGGTCTTCCAGCGTTTCCGCTCTTCGGCGGCAAGCAACGGATCGCGGCGGGCTTCGGCGGCGCGGACCTCACGTTGCAGCTTGCGATAGCTCGCCCAACGTTCTTCGCTGATGGCGCCCGCGGCGATGGCCGCGCGTACGGCGCAACCCGGCTCGCTTTCGTGACCACAATCGGCGAAGCGGCACGACGCGGCGGCATCGGTGACCTCAGCGAAAGCGGCGTCGACGCCACCGCCATCCTCGATGAGGCCGAGCTCGCGCATGCCGGGGGTGTCGATGAGCACTCCCCCGCCCGGCAGGAGCAGGAGCTCGCGCCGCGTGGTGGTGTGGCGGCCACGAGCGCCATCGCCACGAATCTCGCTGACAAACTGCACGTCCCGGCCAAGCAGCCGATTGGCCAACGACGACTTGCCCACGCCCGACGAGCCGATCAGCCCGAAGGTCGTGCCCGGCCCAATCTGCGCGCGCAGCTCGGCGATGCCAGCGCCGGTCATCGCGCTGACCTGGATGACCGGCACGGCGAGAGCGACCGCGGCGATCTCCTCGAGATAGGGAGTGACATCGGTAACGAGATCGACCTTGTTGAGCAGAATCACCGGCCACGCGCCGCTGTCGTAGATCGCGGTCATGTAACGCTCGATGCGGCGCACGTTGAGCTCGCGGTTGGCCGAGGTGACGATGCCAAAGCAATCGACGTTGGCCGCGATCACCTGGCTCTTCGCCTCCGAAAACGCGGCCCGGCGCATCATCGCCGTGCGGCGATCGAGCAGATGGTGGATGACCGCCCGATCGTCGCCGTCGGCCACGGCGACCCAATCGCCAACGACCGGACGCATGGTGTCGACCAGCTCGCCGCGCAACCGCCCGGAAAGCTCGCCGACCGGAGCGCGGCAGCCGGCGAGATGCCAGGCATTCTGGCCGTCGGCGGCGACGCGGGCCGGCACGAGATCAGGGCGGGCGAGACGATCGAGCTGAGTGGCGAAGTAGGGACGAAATCCGAAGTTTTCGAGAGCGATCAAGGGCAGGCTCCTGTCAGAAATGGCGAATCAGGCCACCTCCAACGGAGCATGCACGCAGCATGACAGGCGGGCCTCCTCCTTATTGGAGAGGGTCCGCGGCGGTGCGCCAACGAAGCGCGCGACCAGTATCTTGCGCGTTTGCGAGTGTGTTAGCTGGCGCGGGTGTTGGAGGCAGCGGTGAACGAGATATGTGGTGTGGGCACAGTCATAGTTCGCCTCCAATCATGCATGGATGAACGCATCGAACCACCGGCCCCGGATAATAGCGCGTCGTCCCTGCCGTTCACAAGCAGCCGCGCGTGGAGGTGGTCAGGGGGACGGAGCTTCGCGTGCGTCATCGAGGAGAGCCAAAAGCTCTTCTGGGCTTGATCCTCCCGTGTGCAGCGCCCCGATCGTGCCATTGGGAGCGACGATCAGGTGCGGGGTTGCTGGCGGTATGGCTACCTCCCGGCCAAGATCTTCGACCATCGCTTTCAGCATAGCTTCCGGCATGACGGCGAAGATCATCGGGAAGGCGGTTTTTGCCGCGTAGGCGGCGAGATCGTCCCGGGAAAG
Source organism: Thermomicrobiales bacterium (assembly GCA_038246475.1). GTDB lineage: Bacteria > Chloroflexota > Chloroflexia > Thermomicrobiales > UBA6265 > JACCXM01. The sequence continues at coordinate 3,087 of JBBRVX010000052.1, forward strand.
ATCGATCTCGCTGCTGAGGGCAATGAAGACGGTTCCCTCCCGCTCTGTTGCCGGAATTCGCTTGGCCGCCTCCGTGGCGCGCGTCAGTTGTTCGTAACACTCCCCGCACCAGGTCGCCATCGACTCGATGTACATCGTCTTCCCGGCGAAATCTGCCAGGGAGAATGGCGTACCGGTGCAGGCATCGATGAGTTCCGTCGTCATCCAGGCCGCGGCTTCGCGGCCAGGCGGCGAGGCGGTCTCGAGCGGCGCCGGCGTGCCTGGTAGCGTGTCGAGCCAGACGGAGCTCGCGCAGGAACCCGCCGTGGCCCGCGCGCCCACCGGCGAGACTCCAGGCAGAAGAAGGAGCCATGACATGCTCACCAGGACGGCGTTTACGATGCCGCGATTCATGGGCGACGTCCCTCCAAATCGATATCCGGGAATCATCCCGGCGCCGCGCTGCCTGGCGAGACGCGCCGGGCCAGGGGCAAGCCCGCGACGACCGCCACCGTGAAATGAAGCGCGGCCGCCAGCAGCGCAACCGCCACCAGCCAGCCGCGGGCCTCGGCAAGCTGGTGCGGGATTTCGCGCAGATCGAGCAGCGCGAAGAGCAGGGCCACGATGACCACGACGCCCAGCATCGCCGGCGTTTCCCGAAACCAAAGCGCGGCGGCGAGCAGGGAGGAGATGACAATCGCCGCGGCGACCATGCCGTTCGATTCTGGATTGAGGCCGAGCATCGTCTCACTCGACGCCCCCCGCGGCTGAGCGGCGGCATTCAGGTCGGCTCCTGGCCGCGCGGCTCCGGCAGAGGCTTCCTCGTGCTGGGCGCTTTCCGGATTGGCTTCACTGGCCTCCGCGCCTTCATCATGGCCGTCGCCACGCCCTGCCGCCGTTTCGCCGGCGCCGACCTCGCTCGTGGTCGCCGCCTGATCGGTTGGGTGAGATTCTGACGCTTCGCCGCCCGCCGCCCGCTCGCTGACGATGCCGATCGCGAAGACGGCCGTGGCCAGCAGGAGGAGGAGCGCTGCAATTCTCGCGAGCGATAGCGGCCCTTTCATGGCATCCTCCGTAACGTGCGAACGATGTCTGCCCAACGTCGCCAGGGAAGAGAGCGGCCCATCCCCGCCAGCATCAACAGGAGGCAGGCAAGTGGCGCGAGCCACCAGATTGCTTCGATGCCGAACCGATCCATCTCCCGCGTCCCCTTATATCTTACATATCGTAAGACAATTGCTCGGGTGGGTAGCGTGGCCAGCGCGGATTATGGCCCGGTCTATTCTTACGCATTGTAAGAATAAGCATCCCTGGGCGAATACGTCAAGAGCGCGAGGCCTCGAAGCGCGGCCGCACGAGGCGGATCGTCGCTCATCCCAGCCCCGGACAGAGCGTACACACCAGCTCCCAGAGCTGGTGCGGCGTGGCCAACGAGACGGCCACGATCCCTCCAACACAGAAGGTGGCCATCGTGGCCAGGATGGCGTCACGGGGGAGCGCTGGAACGTGCGGCTTTCCCGCCAGATGGGCGATGCGGGCCTCGGTGGCGCCCAGCGCGGCCATGCCCGCGGGGAGGAACGTCCTCCCGGCGAGCGCGGCCAGCAAGGCTCCGGCCAGCGCCCCACGCGGAACCTCCGCCAGGGCAGCCCGATCGGCGGCCAGCTCCATACGCGTCTCCACCCGTCGCTGAACCGCCGTCGCCAGCGGCGCCATGAAGAACCCATCCGCCGCTGCCTGCAGCAGGAGGTAGCGCAACGGGTCACGTCGCCGCAGATGATGCCGCTCGTGGAGAAGGACCGCGGCCAGCTCCTGATCGTCCAGCCGCGCGAGGAGCCCGGCGGTGATGCCGACGCGCGGCTGGACAACGCGATAGCAGAACGCCGCTAGCACAGGTGTCGCGAGAAAGCGCAGGCGGCCCTCCAGATCGAGGCGCGACGCGGCGATGGCGAGCCGCGCCGGGAGTGGAGCGGCGAGGCGATCGAAACCGCGGGCGATGCGGAGGGCGCTCAGCGTTCCGCCCAGAGCTGACAGCAACCCGGCGGCAACAGCAGCCCCAATCGAGAGGAACACCAGCGCCAGGGACAATGGAGGGATCATGCGGCCGAGAGCGGTCAGGACAGGGAAGGGCCCGCAAAGCGCATGGTAGAGCCGCGCCACTGGCAGCAATGGGGCAGGGTAGTAGGCGAGCAATCCGACGCTCAACCAGAAGAACGTGGGCAAGGGATAGCCATGTCGAAGGCGCATTACGCTCCCCCCTTGTGCTGGCGCACCAGTCGCTGCAACTCGTCGAGGTAGGCAGGATCGATCTCTTCCGCGGCGCGCACAAACTGGGCGAGCGCATCGTGACCAAAGTCGCTCACCAGGCCGCTGGCGACACTCGCGGAGATCCGGCGCAGGAATGCCGCGCGTGCTTCCGTCGCGCGGTAGGCAAACGCCCGCTCCGATGCCGGCTGTCGCTCCAGGAGGCCCTTCTGCACGAGGCGGTTAGCCACGGTCAGCACGGTCTTGTAATGCGGGGCTGGCTCGAGGAGGGCCACGATCTCAGTGATGGTAGGCTCGCCCAGCCGCCAAACGGCCTCCATGATGCGGGCCTCCAACTCCCCCAACACGCGGGCCAGACCGCGGCTGTCGAGGTCGAACCGGTGGATGTCCAATGCGCGCACTCCAACGCTTGGCTCAGCGGTCTTACGGAGGGTAAGAGTACAGCAATGGCGCCAGGCTCCCGTGCTGGCCCTACGCGCCGTCAGGGACAGCGCCGGGTTGCGGCCGCGCGAGCACCAACGCGCACGCGTCGAGCGTGAGACAACCGCAACCCAGGCTCTCCTGCAGAACCTGTTTCATCTGTTCAGCGCGGACGATCAGGTCATCGACGTCAGCCAATTTTCGGCTCGCCAATGCCTGCCACCGGTCTCTGGGCACACCAACCTTATCGAATCCCTCCACCAGGGAGCGGATCTCGGACACGGTGAAGCCGACCTCCTGGGCCAATCGCACGACCGCCAGGCGCGCGAGCACCGCCTCATCGTAGCGCCGCTGCCCCCCTTGCCGGTGGGCGGGCGGCAAGACCCCGACGTCTTCGTAGTATCGGATGGCCGAAGTCCGCAGACCCGCTCGCCGCGCGACCTCGCCAATGGTCAACATCGCCATGCAGACTCCTTGACTTCAAGTGTGCTTGAAGCCGTATCGTCGTGCAAGTGGTCTGCCGGCGCCCGCCAGGCTTCGCGGCCCAAGCACGATGAGTGAAAGGAGATTTCCATGCCGACGACCTCAAGCAGTGAGATTGAGGAGGAGGAATTGCCCATTGCCTGCAGCCTGGAGGCCACTGCGCTGGCCCAGCGGGGAGAGGATGTGCGCCGTGAGCTCTTCGGGCATGTCGATGAGCGCCGTGAGCTGACCGATGGGTTCAGCTACCGCTTCCCTGGCAGCGACGAATTCAGCGACGCGCTGCTCGCCTTCGCCGCGGCCGAGCGCACCTGCTGCGCCTTCTTCCGCATTGAACTCGTGTTCGAGCCCGGTCTGGGGCCTATCTGGCTGACGCTGCGCGGCCCGGAAGGGGTCAAGGACTTCATCCGGCAAGCGTTCGAGGGTGAGGCAGCAAGCTCGACAACGTGTACGCTGCCAGCGCCGAGGATCACGCGGAAAGAATTGAAGGCCTTGCTGGACCGGGGCGAGGCAATACTCCTTGTCGAAGCGCTCCCCGACATGTATTACCGCAAGGCGCACCTGCCGGGCGCGATCAACATCCCGGTCGAGCGGGTGAGCGAGCTGGCGCCTCATCTCCTGCCCGATAAGCACGCGGAGATCGTCGTCTATTGCGCGAATCTGCCCTGCCCCAGCTCCGGGATGGCGGCGCGCGCATTGATCGCGCTTGGCTATAGCACTGTCCGCGAGTACGCGGAGGGCAAGCAGGACTGGATCGAGGCCGGCTATCCGACCGAACGTAGGCGCTCCGCCCATGTGGCCTGACGCGAGACTGGCACAGCGGATCATCGCCGCAATCCGCGGCTATTATCCCCGGCCATGGACGTAACGATCATTCGCTCGGTGCTGCTCTTCGCTCTCGCTGGACTGTGCGAAATTGGCGGAGGGTATCTGGTGTGGCTCTGGCTGCGCGAAGGGCGGGCCGTTTGGCTGGGGATCGTGGGCGGCCTGATCCTCTTCCTCTATGGCGTGCTGCCGACGTTGCAGCCGCCCGAGGCATCGTTTGGCCGCGTGTATGCCGCCTATGGCGGTGTATTCGTGGCCATGTCCCTGCTGTGGGGTTGGTGGATCGACGGCGTGCGCCCCGATCGCTGGGATCTGCTCGGTGGGGCGATTGCCCTCGTCGGCGTGGGGATCATCATGTACGCTCCACGAGGCTGAGCGCGGCCCAACGTTCGCCGGCTTCGCTGAGCGCCAGCAGCTCATCGAGCCCCGTTTCCATCTGACGCCAGCTCTCGCCAGCGTCCTCGGTGAGCAGGAGATCGCCATTCTGCAGACCGGCGATGAGCGCGTTGGGATGTCCCCGCGGGGCCACCAGCGCATATGGCATAAAGGGGAGAGGCCGGGCAAGGCCCGTGCCCTCGCCGCCGAGCGCCTGCCACGGCGCATCGCCGCGCTTGCGATAGATGACGCCCTGCGCATCGCCGTTGCGCCCGTGGGCCTCGCGGGGGCCGTGGCTGGCCGAGACGTACCAGAGATCGGGATCCTCGGCGTCGATGGCCAGCCCCCAGGCATAGTGGCGGTCCATCCCTTCATCGGCGGGGCGCCAGGTCGCGCCAGCATCATCGGAAAGGGCCACCCCACCACCAGCCGCCTCGTACACCCGATCGGGCATGGCCGGGTGAGTGGCGAGGGCGTGGGAGTCGAACTGCGATCCGCGTTTGCGATCTTCCCAGGTGGCGCCGCGATCGCGGGTCACCATCACGCCGCCGAGCTCGATGCCGGCGTAAATCGTGTCCCGATCGCTTGGATGGAGGGCGATCCAACGCACATGATGCGTCCAGGGCCGGGGCGGGAAGGACCAGGTCGAGGCGCTCGGCAGGGTGGCCAACGCCGGCGAGGCCGACCACGTATCGCCATCGTCCTCTGAGCGGTAGAGATTGCTCGGCTCCGTCCCGGCGTAGACCACGGACAGGCCGTCCCCGCGATCGATGGGCGAAATGGCGATGGAGAGCACCCGTTGGTCCTCCATGCCCCTTCCGACCGCCTCCCACTCGCGCCCACCGTCGCGGCTGCGGTAGACCCCGCGGTCATGCGTGCCCACGAAGATCCGCTCCGGGTCGTGCGGATCGGCGGCTACGCACATCACCCCCCGCCCCTCCAGCCGGAGCGGCGAAGCCACGGCCCGGCCCTCGGCAAGCTCGATCCTGGCGATGGCATCTCCGGTGGCGGAATAGAGACAACGTACGTGCACGGACAATCTCCCACGAGCAACGGGTGAGTCAGGTTAACGGTATCCCACTGGCGCCCCATCACCCGGAGGGCGCGCGTGCCATGACTATAGCCAGTCGCGCCACCCGCCGGCGCCGCGCGTTGTGTCCAGCACGTCCAACGCCTATACTCTTCATGAATTCAAATACGTGGACGGTTCAGCCGCGCGGACCAGGAGCCCAATCGATGGTGGCGACGATCTCCAGTACATCCCCACGGCAAGAGATAGCGGAGAACGGTATCGACAGGACCCTTGCGCTGGTCCCGGCGAGGGCCAGCGTGCCTTGGGAGACCATCGCCACGATTGGCGAGACCGGCCCACTGGCGATGGCGAACATCGAGAACGAGAACCTCTTGATGTCCACCTCCATCGCCTCCCGGCCCCTTGCCTCCCCAATGCAGATCGCTGGCGCCCGGAGCGAACCGGCTCCGTTGACTACTATCACCGCACGTTCGGCGCGGACCGGGGATGGCATCTCCCTCGCCAACAGCCCGGGCAAGGCGCCAATCGTGGCAGCATCCCGGCAGGCAGCGCTCCTCGCCACCCCTGCCAACCGGGTCGATCCGGTCAGTGAGTCCACCCTCGTGGCGCTCCTTCGCTCAGGAACCCTGCAACGCAGCAATCGGCGCACTCCGCGCTCGGCGGCATCGCGCATCTGGCCGCGCTAGAGGACCGTCACCGGCTGCCGGGGTCATCCCGAGTCGTTATGCCCCGTGGAGCGCCACGACGGCATGACACGTTCTCCGTTTGCCGCATTGAGTCAGGTCGCGCCATCAGAAATCACTTCCTGAATCACTTCCTGATGATGGCGTACTCCTTGCGGATCTTGGCGACCAGCGAATAGTAGGTGTCGACCATATTGCCGACGTAGAGATCGCCGATCTGGGTGAGCGCCTCGTACGCTTCCCAGCGGTCCCAACCCAGCTCGACCATCCATTCCACCAGCTCGGTGTAGGCGATCCGCGCGGCATCTTCCATCGGCCGCGCGCTGCCGACGACCATGTATTCGTCGGGGCTCTCGATGCGTGGCCAAGCGATCGGCTGCTGCTTGATCAGATCGAAGGTCATCGTCACCCTGGCGGTGATCTCCAGCGCCACGCCGCACAACTCGCCCTGTCCCTGCCCGGCGTGACAATCGCCCGTGAAGAAGAGGGCGCCCGGCACGCGCACCGGCAGATAGATGATGTTGCCGGGCTTTACGTCCGGCACATCCATGTTCCCACCATGATCGAAGGGGGTCAGCGCGGATAGCGCCTCCAGCTCCGGGGCGGCGCCGACCGTTCCCATGAACGGCCGCCATGGGAAACGCAGCCGCTCATTGTGCGTCAGCCAGCCATCCGCGAGTTGATAGATCCAGACCTTTTCGGGCAGCGGCTCCTGCAGGGTGCGGGTGAATTTGGTGCTGGTCAGCCCGCCGAAGTAGGGCACGAATACACTCACCGCCCAGTCGCGCGTCGGCTCGATGCTCTCGATCTTCACGGCCAGGGTATCGCCCGGCTCCGCGCCCTCGACAAAGATCGGCCCCGTTTGCGGGTTGAGGTACGCGCCGAGAATCTCGGACGGTTTGTCGTCCGGCCTGGTGATCTGGCTCTCGAACGCATCGTCGGTGTAGATCGCCACCGTTTCGCCCGGTTTCACCCTGGCGACCGGCTCGACGTAGCGGCTGAAGACGTAGTGATAGGGTCCCTGCTGGCGAATTTCCTGCATTTGTCCGTCCTTCCCTACACCGCCAGGAATCGCACGATCCGCTCCTGATCCTTCACCTCGAACCCGCTTAGCTCGGCTCTGATTTGCCCTTTGTCCATCACGTAGCCGCGCTGGGACAGGTTCATGATCAATTCGATGTTCTGCTCGACGAAGAGGATCGTCGTGCCCAAGTCGGCATTGATCCGCTTCAGATCGTCCCCGATCTGCTGCACGAGATTCGGCTGCAACCCTTCCGAAGGCTCATCGAGCAGCATCAAGCTCGGCTGACCAATCAGGACGCGGCCGATCGAGAGCATGGCTTGCTCGCCGCCGCTGAGCGTGCCGGCACGTTGGCGGCGGCGCTCGTGGAGACGCGGGAAGTATTGGTAGGCGATGTCATAGGGCCGCTCTTTCCCCGCCCGGGAGTTGATGAGCTGCCCCATCTGGAGGTTTTCTTCCACGGTCAACCCAGGAAAGACGCCACGCCCCTGCGGAACATAGCCGATCCCCAGCCGGGCACGATCGTTTGCCGGCATGGCTGATATCCCGGTCCCGGCCAGCGTTAGGGCGCCTTGCGCCAGCGGCAGCAGCCCGATGATCGCCTTCATCAGCGTGGTCTTGCCGACGCCATTACGACCGATGATCGACACGATCTCGGCCGGCCGCACCGCCATGTTCACGTCGCGCACGATCATCGTGCGGGCGTAGCCCGTCGTCACGTGCGAGACGTCCAGCATCAGTGCGCCGGCTCCATGATGGCGAGGCTCGGTCGTCATGGGCGGGCGGTCATGTGGTCTTGCCCAGGTAGATGTCCGTGACGCCCTGGTTGGCCTCGATCTCAGCGATCGTTCCTTCCGCGTAGAGCCGTCCCAGGTTCATGACGGTGACCTTGCGGGCAATGCGGCGGACGAAGGCCATATCGTGCTCAATGACGATGATCGTCACTCCATCGGCATTGAGCGCTTCGACAATGCGGGCCGTCGCTTCGGTTTCGCCAGGACCCATCCCTGCCGTCGGCTCGTCGAGCAGGAGCAGCTTGGGATTGACGGAAAGCGCCATGCCAATTTCGAGCCACTGTTGCTCGCCGTGCGAGAGGTTCTTGGCCAGCTCCGAGCTCGTGCCGGCAAGCCCCACGCGGGTCAGCAAGCGATCGATGGCCGCGTCCATCTCCCCGGCCCGCACATGGTATTGGGCGGCCACACGCATGTTATCGCGCACCGAGAGCTCCGGGTAGATGCCGGGAATCTGCATCTTGATGCTCAACCCCTGCCGCGCCCGGCGCCACGTCGGCCATCTGTCGATCCCGGCGCCGTCGAAGGTAATTGAGCCGCTGGTGGGCCGCTCGAAGCCCATGATCAGCTTGAACACCGTGCTCTTTCCGGCGCCGTTCGGCCCGATCAGGCAGCGCAGCTCCCCGCGCTCGACCTGCAGCGTGAGCCCCGCCACCGCGTGCAGCCCGCCGAAGCTCTTGGAAACGTCGTGCAGGACAAGCATTGGCGACGCGTTGGCGATTCGTTCAGCCATGTTGGCTCACTTCGCCCGTGGGTGATGGCGTGCCTGGACGGCCCCTCGCGTTCTCGTCCGGACGCCGAAAGAGCCAGCGATCGAGGAGATTGAACAGGGCCGCCACGAATCCTTCGGGGACGAACAACACCGCCAGCAGCGCCAGCAGGCCGAAGATCACCAACGCGTACTCCGGCGCGCTGGAGGCCAGCGACTGGGACAGTTTGAGGAGGACCATCGACGAGATCATCGCCGCGGTCAGGCTGCGCCGGCCGCCGATGGCCACGTAGATGACCGGGGTGATCGCCGCGGTCAACCCCATTGAAGAGGGGTCGATGTAGCTGCCCCAGGAGGCATAGAGCACGCCGCTCAAGGCGGCGACACCCCCGGCCAGGCAGAAGACCTGCACCTGCATGAGGCGGACATTGTAGCCGAATGTCTCGGTGCGCGGCCGGTTTTCCTGCAACGCCAGCAGGCCGTATCCCCAGCGGCTTCCCGCCAGCCTGCGCAAGATGAGATACACGCCGATCAGCAGGCCGAAATAGAGGAAGTAGAGGGGCTTGCCATAGAGCGGCAGGTCGCCGATGCTGATCTGCGGCACGTACATCCCGTTGTAGCCATTCAGCCGGGCTTCCCCGACCGACCATTCCGGCCCCGCCGTCTGCGCCATGAAGGTTTGCAAGACGAGCGTCAACGCCAGGGTGGTCAGGCCGACAAAGACATCGTTGACCCCGCCGTAGAACATGAAGTAGCCGAGGACCGCGGCCACGACGCCCCCCACCAGCACCCCAACCAGCATGCCAATCCAGGTAGCCCCAGATCCGAGCACGTTGAGGGTGAAGATGCCGTAGAGATAGCCGCCGATGCCGAAGAAGGCCGTCTGCCCGAAGCTGAGGATGCCGGCCTTGCCCCAGATCATAGCCAGGCTAAGGGCCATCAGGGTCATGGCCATGAAGTAAGCGGTATTGAGCAAGTCGAACTCATCGGTGGTCGATGGATAGATGAGCAAGAAGATGACGAAGATCGCGAACGCGATATTCTCGGCCGTGAAAAGCGCCGCACTTCGCCTCATCGCCCCGACCTCGTTGAATCTGGCCGCATCCGCCAGCGGTCAAGCAGGCCGGAGATGCCGTCCGGCAGCACGCGGATGATGACGATCGTGGTCAGCAGGAGACCAACGCGGCCAATGTAGAGACCAAAGTTCGTACCGAGGAAGGCATTGATGGTTCCCAGCAGCGCGGCGGCGACTGGCGTGCCGACGAGCGCGTTGGCGCCGCCGACGATGACCGTCACGAACGCCTCGACGATGTAGTTGGTGCCGAAGAAGGGCACGATCGTGGTGGTTGGCGCGAAGAGGCCGCCCGCCAGGCCGGCCAGCCCGCTGCCGAGGGCAAAGGTGAGGGTGTACATGGCCGCCGTATTGACCCCCAACGCACGAGCGATGGAGGGGTTCTGAATGGTGGCCCGCGCGCGCAAGCCGAATCGGGTGTTCATGAAGAGGAGATAGAGCAGAGCAAGCAGCACGACGGAGACGATGCCGAGCGCGACCCGGTACCAGGAATAGCTGGTGGGCCCGACGCTGAAGGAGCCAAATGGCGACGAGACGCCCTGCATGGATGGCCCGGTGAGGATGAGCATGCCCTGGCTCAGGATCAACCCCACCGCCCAGGTCGCCGCCACCGAATCGAGCAGGCGGCCATAGAGCCGCCGCACCACCAGGATCTCGACGATGGCGCCAAAAATCGCCACGCCAAGCGCGGCGATGAGCACCGCAGCCCCGAGCGGCACACCATGGGTCGCGGCAATGGTGGTGATGTACGCGCCGAGCATCATGAACTCGCCATGTGCCAGGTTGATGACGCCCATCATCCCGAAGATGACAGCCAGACCGATGGCGGACAAAAGCAGGAACGCGAAGCTGACCTGAAATTGGTACAGGGCGTTGAACACGCCGTCGGACACGACTCGTCTCCCGTTGGTGATAGGGTGATGGGGTCATAGGGTGATAGGGGTTGCCGGACGCCAGCGTCCGTGCTCCCCATCACCCCATCACCCTATGACCCCATCACCCTCGTCTACGACGGTTCGTACTGGGTATTGTCGGGCTTCTCCGGCAGGTTGCAGCCCATATCGCGAGAGAGCCAATCGGGGCGGACGGCCTCGAAGGTGTCATCGAGAATGATGTTGTGCTCCTCGTCGGCGTGCACGAGATAAATGTTGCGGATGGTGTGATGCGTTGCCGGGTCGATGGTGACCGGACCACCCGGGCCGTTGAAGGTGACGTTCTGCTCCAGCGCCTGCCGCACGGTGTCCTTGTCGGTCGTCCCAGCCGCGGCCGCCGCCAGCGCGTAGAGGTTGATTCCTTCGTACTCCGCAGCCGCTTCCATGCCGACGTACTCGGCATCCGGGTAGAGCGCGCGGATGCGATCCGGGAAATCGGTCTTGAGATCGCCCGCCAGTTCCTCCATGAAGTTGACCGTCACGTACATGTTGTTGAGCGCCGGCGGGGCGAAGCGCTTGTGTTCGTAGCCCTGCCCCATGTTGATCGTCGTCGCCATCGGCACCTGCATGCCAGCCGAGTTCTTCTGCTCGTAGAAGGAGGACTGCTTGATGCCGACCAGCAGGACGATCAGCACGTCGGGTTTGGCGTTCTGGATATTGGTGATCGAGGTGCTGAACTGCGAGACGTCGAGCGGGATGAACTCCTCCCCGATAACCTCTCCGCCCTGCTGCTCGATGATCTTCTTGAACCAGTCGGCCGTCAGTTGGCCGAAGTTGTAGTCGGCCGCGATGGTGTAGAAGGTCTTACCGAACTTCTCCATGACCGCCGGCACGAACGGCACCACTTGATGGTCGGGCACGCAGCCGGTGGGGAAGACCCAGGAGTCGCAGACGCCGCCTTCGTACTGGTTGTTGTAGAAGAAGAGCATCTTGTTCTGATCGACGATCGGCCGGATGGCCTCTCTCGACGCAGAAGTGAAACAGGCGTGGAGGACGTCGACCTTGTCCTGCAGGATCAGCTTGCGCGCCATCTCCTGGTAGCGCCGGTTGTCGGACTGCGCGTCCTCGGCAACGAGCACCAGCTCGCGGCCGAGCAAGCCGCCGGCGTCGTTGAGCTCCTTGACGGCGAGGTTGGCCGCGTTGAACTTCTGCACGCCAACCACGGAAAAGTCGCCGGTGCGATCGCCAAGCCAGCCGATTTTCACGGGGCCCTCGTCTTGTCCGAGGGCGTAGTTGACGTCGATCCGCGAGGCGAGCGCCAGGGCGCCCGCCGTGAGGGCCGAGTTCTGGATGAGACGCCGTCGCGAGACCTTCTGCTCAGCGACCGTTGGACCAATGCTCCGAACGCTCATGGACTTCTCCTTCAGCATTCCGATCTCGACCGTGGCCCCGATGTTCATCCCGTGCGTTGCCGCGCTCCTTCGCCCCCTTTCCTGTCGCGGTGTCGTGAAGCAGCGTCAGGCCGCACCAACCAGGACATCGCCACGTCCGCGCCCCTCTGAGACGGCAAGAAACTCATCAATTGTGACAACGCACGCGTGCGATGAACCTACTAAACGTTGTACGGGATGTCAACGTGCAATTGGAACCAATTCGCCGCGACCTTTGCACAACACGGTGCACCCCCGGTCTGCCATGGTCTCTCACGCCGATCCACTCTGGCAGTGTTGCCAGCGACGGAGCAACTTCATAGGGACCCAGAGCAGCGGCCAAAATGCGAACGTGTTGAGGTTGACGATTTCGGCCGCGTGGCCGGTAGAGATTAGCTGCCGCCGATAGAGGCCGAGCACGATGATCTCCAGGGCGGCCGGCTTGAACTACTCGGGTGAGTCTCCTAGGAGGGCAGTGATATCTTCATCGAGCGTCATCTGGATCTGGTTCATGCCCCTCCTCAAGGCTCTCGCGCTCGCGTAAGCGGTGGGCCACGATGGCATAGTCCAGCGCCGCATCGGCGACGGCGAGCGTCATCCCTTCCGCGCATCAAGGGTGGCGATGTAGGCGCCGACGTCACCAGGCACAGCCGCGTGAGATCGACCGATTGAAGCGCGATCGAGCATGAGATTGCCCCTCATTTCACCGAAGACCATCACGTCCTCGCCATCAACAAGACGATCGATCAGGCCTCACCAGCAATTGAAAGGATGAGGCGATACAAACCTTCGCCAGTGTAGAGGCCATGTGCAATCATCGCGTCCATCAATGGCAGCACTTCATCGATCAGCCCGTTTGCCTTGGCTCTGACAAGAAGGCCGAGCGATCCAACCGTCGTAAGGCCAAGCTCTGCTGCCGTCAGTCTGCCTGCCAGGTCGTCCAGCACGACGAAATCGGCCGAAACGCGCATGGCAAGCGAAATGGCTGCCAGCTCTCCAGCGTCCAGATCTCGCGCAGGACTTAACGCGGCGAAGTCAGCACGCACGTCAATCCAGTCCGGAACTGTTCCCAACGACGGCGCAACTTCCGCCGCAACGATAGGCGGGATCAGGGACTGCAAGAACAACGAATGTGGCAACGCAAGGTGGCCAATCTGATGCAATGCAATGAGTGGGCTGGCGTCGAAGACGGCAATGCCCGACGTCATTTCTTTTCGATGGCCCGGAGCTGGTTTGCCCAATCCTCTGCATTTGTATCGAAGTAGGGAATTCCGAGGGACCCTGACCAGCGGATGAACCCCCACTTGTCGCGGTGCAGAATCTCCGCGGCGCGGCCAGCAGAGATCACATGCCGCCGATAGAGGTCGAGCACAATGATCTCAAGGGCGGCGCGCTCGATCTGCTCGGGGGAATCGCCGAGATGTTCGGAAACGGTTTCATCGAGGGTGATCTGGATCGTGCTCATGATTGTGGCTCCATTCAGACAGCGTTGGATGCCCATGATAGCCGCGCGACCACGGCGCCGACCTCTTCTCGACTCCTCGACTCCTCGACTCCTCGACTCCTCGACTCCTCGACTCGACCTTACACCACGATATTGACTAGCCGCCCCGGCACGTAGATCACCTTGCGCGGCTCGCGGCCGGCGGTGGCCTCGGCGATCTTCGGCTGGGCCAGGACGCGGGCGCGGGCGTCCTCTTCGGGGAGATCGACCGGCAGCAGGAGGCGGTCGCGCACCTTGCCATTGATCTGCACGACGACTTCGACCTCGTTTGCCCGGGTCAGCGCGGCGTCGTAGGTTGGCCAAATCTGCTGATGGACGGAATACGGCATGCCCAGCCTCTCCCAGAGCTCCTCGGCGACGTACGGTGTGCTGGGGGCCATCAGCAGCACGAGCGTCCCGATCGCCTCGCGCCAGGCTGGGGTGTGGATCACCTCCGTCTCGCGCAAGCGCATCAGCTCATTCACGTATTCGATCAGCGCGGCGACCATGGTGTTGAACTGAAACTCGTCCAGGTCGGTGGTCACGCGCTCGATCGTCTTTGCCCGCAAGCGATGGAGCGGCGCGACCGCGGCGTCGGGCAAGGACTGATCGAACGGTCCGGCGCCCGTCTCCGTCACCAGGCTGAAGGCGCGGCGGATGAAGCGCTCCATGCCGGTGATGCCGCGCGAGTTCCAGGGGCCGCCCTGCTCCCAGGGGCCGAGGTACATGAGATGCAGGCGCAGGGCGTCAGCGCCGTGGGCGGCGACCAGTTCGTCAGGACCGACCTGACTTCCCCGGCTCTTGCTCATCTTGGTCCCCTCTTCGGCCAGGATCATCCCCTGATTGCGCAGGCGCAGGAAGGGCTCGCCGTGGTCGATCAGGCCCAGATCACGAATGACCTTGGTGAAGAAGCGGGCGTAGAGGAGATGCAGGATGGCGTGCTCGATGCCGCCGCAATAGAGATCGACGGGCGTCCAGCGCCTTGCCACTTCGGCATCGAAGGGTGCGTTCTCGTCGTGCGGCGAGGTGTAGCGGAACCAGTACCAGGAGGAATCGACGAAGGTGTCCATGGTGTCGGTTTCGCGTCGTGCCGCGCCGCCGCATTGGGGACAGGTGGTGTGCAGGAAGGCCTCGTGCGTGACGAGTGGCGACTGCCCGGTCGGGGTGAACTCGGCGTCCAGCGGCAGCACGACGGGAAGCTGATCCTCCGGGACCGGGACCAAGCCGCAGTCCGGGCAATAGACCACAGGGATCGGCGTACCCCAATAACGCTGGCGCGAGATCAGCCAATCGCGCAGACGGAAGTTGACCTCGGCCTCGCCGCGTCCGGCCTCCGTCAGCCAGGCAATCACCTCCGGCAGCGCTTCCGGCATCGGCTTGCCGGTCATGGTGCCGGAGTTGACCAGCCGGCCGGGACCGGTGTACGCCTCGGTCATGGTCTCCGGGTCGAAATTGGGGAGATCGTCTGGCTGCACCACCACCCGAATCGGTAGATCGAAGGCGCGGGCGAACTCAAAGTCGCGCTGATCGCCGAAGGGAACGGCCATGATGGCCCCGGTGCCGTAGCCCATCAGCACATAGTCGGCGATCCAGAGCGGGATACGTTCGTCGGTGACCGGATTGACGGCGTAGGCGCCGGTGAAGACGCCGGTGCGCTGGCGCGCCGCGTCGGTCGACATGCGCTCGATCTCGCTCTGCTTGCGGGCTTGCTCGATGTAGGCCGCGACCTCCGCTCGTTGCGTATCCGTGGTGATCTTCTCCACCAGCGGATGCTCCGGGGCTAGAACCATGAAGGTGGCTCCCCAGACGGTGTCCGGCCGGGTCGTGAAGACCTCCAGCACATCTCCGGTCTCCAGCGTGAAGCGCAGCCGGGCGCCCTCGGAGCGGCCAATCCAGTTGCGCTGCATGGTCATGACGCGCTCGGGCCAGTCCAGCTTCTCCGCGTCGTGCAGCAGCTCTTCGGCGTAGTCGGTAATGCGGAAGTACCACTGCTCCAGATCGCGTTTGTAGACCTCCGTGCCGCAGCGCTCGCAAATGTTCCCTTCCAGCACCTGCTCGTTGGCGAGGACAGTCTGATCCTTCGGGCACCACCAGACCGCGCCGTTGGCGCGGTAGGCGAGTCCCTTCTTCAGCATCTGCAGGAAGAGCCACTGGTTCCAGCGGTAGTACTCCGGGGTGCAGGTAATGACTTCCCGGCTCCAATCGATCATGGCCCCCATCAGCCGGTACTGCTGGTGCATGATCTCGATGTTGCCAAAGGTCGAGATGGCCGGGTGGATGTTGTTGCGGATGGCGGCGTTTTCGGCGGGCAGCCCGAAGGCGTCGAAGCCCATCGGGAAGAGGACGTTGTAGCCGCGCATCCGTTGCAGGCGGGCGAAGATATCGGGCGCGACGAAGGCGAACCAGTGCCCGATGTGCAGCACGCCGGAGGGGTAGGGATACATGGTCAGCGAGTACCACTTTTCGCCGGGGGCATCATCATCAACGTGGTAGAGGTCATCCCGCTCCCAGCGCTCGCGCCATTTGCCCTCGATCGTGGCGGGGTCGTAGCGCTCGGGGAGGTTGGGCGTGATGGGTGCTGGGTGATGGGTGATCGGTTCGGTGGTCGTCATGTCGCTCCCTGGTCTGCCTTTCGATGCATTCGTTCCCGCGTTTTCGTGATCGTCGCGTCCGCGTCGCCAGAGGCTAAAGCCGTCTGGCTGGTCCTCCCAAAAAGCCCCGTAAACGGGGCTGGCATACCCTGCCATCGTCCATTTCAGCGCCCTTCAGGCGCTTTCGAGGAGCTAGCCGCAGGGTTCATCCTCCAGCGAAGGGTGCATGAGCCTCCCGAAAGCACCACACGGTCTCGCCACATCGGTGACTTCCGCATCGCCCCCGACCAAAGCACCCTCTCAAGCAAACAAAAAAACCCTCCGTCCCGGTCAGGGACGAAAGGCTCTGGGCGCTTCCGCGGTACCACCCTGGTTGATCGATGCGGCGGGGTCCTGGTGGAGCTGAGGGGACTCGAACCCCTTACCTCAACACTGCCAGTGTTGCGCTCTCCCGGATGAGCTACAGCCCCAGGTTTCCCGGCGCGGCCTCGATCCACTCTGGAGCCCGATAACGGGGGCGATCCGGCAACGGCTCGCGGAGTTCTCCGGTTCACCGTCGCGGCTCACGGGCGAGTTCGGCCCGGAATTGCCGCCTTGCACCGACCGGCGGCTCGCTAACAGGAGAGCCTACTACTCCCGGTCACAGCGCAACGAGAATAGCCGGAATTCGAGAGCAGTGTCAAATTTCGCGAGCGACGCCGCACCCAGTGGGACCTGGGTGCGGCGTCGCTCGCGTTCGGATCGAAGGGGGAACCCTTACGCCGGCAAAATATTCTGGTTACGGCGGAAGGTGTTCTCGGGGTCGTATTCCCGCTTCAAGCCCGCCAGGCGGGCGTACTTGGTGGGGCTGTACGCCTCGCGGACGCGCTCCGCGCTGTCGCCAACGCCGAGGTAATTGACATAGACGCCCCGCGCGTAGGGTTGCATCGCTTCCCACAGCCCGCGCGCCCAGGCGATGTTCACCTCGGCGTCTGCCGGGTCGAGCCAGGTCGCGATGATGGCCAGGTTGTACTCGGCATGGCGATGATCGAAAGCCGTGTCGTCCTGCCCGACCCGCGCTACCGCGCCGCCAGCATGCTCGACCAACACGGAGCTCAGAGGGGAGGGCGCGGCGTTCGCCCCGGCCACGATGATGGCGATCGCCTCGTCCGGAATCCCGGTCAGGAAATGGGAGCGCCAATAGACATGGGGCCCCGGCTGAAATCCGTCGTCGAGCATCTGCTGCAGCGCGACGTAGGGCATTGGACCGACCATATCGGCCAGCGGCTCGGCAAAGGCGCGATATTGGGCAACGGCCCCCTCGCCCGCGGCAGCGTCGCCCGCGTACGCGAGGACGTAAGCAGCGATTTGGGCGCCTTCCGGCGAGGTGAGGAGGGCACAGAAGGCGGTCAGATCGTCCGGATCACCGGCGCTCACCTCCCGATAGTGCCGCAGCGCGGCCGCGGCCTGCTCGCGCGGGTGGACGATCAGCCCGGCGTACATCCCTTCCAGGGGATGGAGTTTGAACTCGAACTCGGTGACGACGCCAAAGTTGCCGCCGCCGCCGCGCAGACCCCAGAGCAGCTCCGGCCGCTCCGTCTCGCTTGTACGCACAATGGAGCCATCGGCGAGCACCACCTGCGCTCCAACCAGGTTGTCGCAGGCGAGGCCGTATTTCCGCATCAGCCAGCCGAGCCCGCCCCCCAGCGTCAGCCCACCGACGCCGGTCATCGAGATGGCGCCGCCGGTCGTGGCCAGACCATGCGCCTGGGTGGCGGCATCGAAATCGCCCCAGGTGGCGCCGCCCTCGGCGCGGGCAATGCGCCGCGCCGGGTCGACCTCCACGCGGTTCATCTCGGAAAGATCGATAACCAGCCCGTCGTCGACGACGGCCAAACCGGCGGCGTTGTGACCACCGCCGCGCACCGCGACCTCGACGCCGTGCTCCCCGGCAAAGCGCACGGCCGCCACGACATCGTCGATGGTGCGGCAGGCGGCGATAGCCGCTGGCCGGCGATCGATCATCCCGTTCCAGACGCGGCGGGCATCGTCGTAGCGAGGATGGTCGGAGAGGATCAGATTCCCTCCGATCCTGGCATCAAGTGTGTCCCAGGGCAGAGCGGAGGAGGAACCGGTGTGTTGCACAGTCATCGTCATTGCGGACTCCTGATCGATTCGAGTGTTGGGGTACGAGATCCCCGAAGCGTCATTCCGAATGTATTGACGATACAAAGCGGTATTCTATTCCCTCGCCTCAGAGTGGGCACGCGGCAGCGCACCCTTCTGCTATGCCTCGGCTGATTGGAAGACATCAACCGCGCAGGCGAAGGCCTTGGCGGCATCGCAGCCACGAAGGAACTGGCAACAGGGCGAAAAGAGGTCTCGGCATTCCTGAGAATCCTCCCCGAAGATTGCCAGGCAAAGATCGGCGATGCCGTCCTCGCATTTCCCGACTTGCGCCTTGCACTTGTCCTTGCCCTTGCCCTTGCCCTTGCCTTTACCGTTGCCGTTGTTCTTGCCCTTTCTCCCCTGCTTTGCGGCGGTGACACCCGGCAGCGCCAGACTCCCGCTCAGTGCGGCAGCACCGAGCGCCAGGAGAGAGCTGCGACGAGAAACGGATTCCGTCGTCTGGCGGGCGACTTCGTCAAAAGCGTGCGCGTTCATGAGATCCCTTTCGATCGATCTGGCAACGTGCCCCACGTTCCGCACCGGATTGACCCCGGCGCCTCAGCAATGATCCGGGGTAGGGCGAGCGCGCACATCCTCAAATATATGTATTTGGGGTATGTAGATTGCGTCCCGGTCGACGCGACCGTGGGCGATAAGGACGTGGGCAGCGTGGCAATGCGGTCGCGCAGCGGGGCACGGTCGCGGCATCTTCCGGTGCAGCGACGAGCATGCCGGCGACCAGGAGCTTCAGGCGCTCCGGAGGATCCGCGGCGGACCGGCGGGCGGCAGGCCGAGGCGCTCGTTCAATCGGCAACCGGCGTCGCGGCGCCGGGCTGGACGTCCTCCACCGGCGTGAGGCTGGGCAGACCTGGCTGAAAGAGCCACGCCTCAAAGAAGTCGCTCAACTCCTCGCCGCTGATCTCCTCCGCCAGGGTGATGAAATCCCCGGTGGCGGCATTGCCGTTATGAAAACGCTCCGGCCACGCCCGCAAGATGGCGAAGAACGCATCGTCGCCGATCCGCAGCCGCAGCGCGTGCAGCGTCAACGCCCCCCGCTGGTAGACGGCCGTGGGCGAGAAGAGGTTGGCCGGCCCGGGGTCGCCCGTGAGCAGCGTCTCGCCGGGGAAGAGCGCCGCCGGCACCCCTTGCGCCGTCAACTGAACCAGCCCGTCACTCGCCGGGATCGACTCCAGGTCAGCGGAGGTCTCCGCTCCCAGTCCAGCGTTGTAGCGACTCGCGAACGCCTCTTCAATCCGGCGTCCCAGGAAGCGTTGACTGTACGATCGGTAGCCGTCGATGACATCCCTGGCATTGAGCGCGGCGAGCAGCGCCGGGTCCTGGAACCGAGCCAACGCGGCATGCACGGCATAGACCCTGGCGATTTCATGGTTGCGCGCCACGATCCCCTCGGTCTCCTCCAGCCAGAGAAGCTGCGCGTAGGTCGCAAAGCCCTCGTTCAGCCAGATGTCCTGCCAGCGCAGCACACTCACGGTATTCCCGTACCACTGGTGCGCCAACTCGTGGGCCACGAGGGCCTCCAAGCCGGCCATCTCCTCCGCGGTGAGCGCATTGGCGCCCAGGAGCGGCATCTCGCCAAAGATCGGCAGCGTCTGCGTCTCCAGCGCGAACAGGATCGGCGCCCCGACGATCGTCCCGCCGGCCGCGTCGAAGGGATACGGCCCAAAGACCGACTGGAAGTAATCGATCATCGCCGGCAGTTGGTCGAACATGGCCCGCTGCCCGGCGCCGACCGATCTGGCGAAGGCAAGACGAAGCGGCAGTCCGTTCGGCCCTTCGCGCACGTCGATGTCCAGAAGCCCGGCGTGGAACGTCACCAGATAACTGGCCATCGGATCGTCCGACTCCCAAACGGTCGTCATCCGATCACCGGTCCTGGTGGTTTTCGTCAGGATGCCGTTCGCTGCCACCGCAAAGGGATCGGGCACGGTAAGGCGTATGGTGTAGGTCGCCTTGTCGGACGGGTGCCCATTGACCGGAAACCACGACTCCGCGCCGGCCGGCTCCCCCGCGATGAAGATGGCATCGCGCCCATGCCACCAGCCGGACCCGTACTGGTCGCCTTCCTCCGGCGCGTCCTTCTGCTCTCCGCCGCTAATCCCCAGGATGCCGCCCAGGACCATGGCGGCCAGCGAGCCGACCGTCGGCGCATCCTGCCCCAGCGGTATGCCGTGGTAGGCGATCTCGGTGGTGAATGGAGCTCCGGCCGGCAGCGTCATCGCCGGCTCGACTGTCAACTCGCCGCCCCGGCGAGTAAACGTCGCCGGGGCGCCATCGACCGTGATCCCCTCGATCTCCAGTCCGCGAAAATCGAGGTTGAAGGCGCAGAGATCGACCAGGGCGACCGCCTCGATTCTCGCCCGCCCGGCATCAATCGCCCCGCCAGCCACGTCGAGATCCAGATCGAGGTCGTAATGCAGCACGTTGTAACCGGAATTCCCCATCAGCGGGAAATAGGGATCGCCGATGCCACTACTGCCGGCCGTGCATCCAGCGGGAGACGGGGTCGCCACCCGCGCCAGGACGGGGAGGACCATTGCAGCCAGCAGAGCCCAGGCAACCAGGAGCGTGGACACCATGCGCATTCTCAACGACCTTCGCCTCCGTCATGGCGCTGTCACCGATGATGCGCAGGGTAGCAGGGCGTTGGTGACGGGTGATGGGTGATGGGTGATGGGTGGTGGAACGCCAAGCTATCAGCTGTCAGTCGTTCTCGCCGTCTCGCCGTCTCGCCGTCTTCTCCTCGACTCCTCAACTACGATTGCCCTGCGCCGTCGTGACCATGAGGGGGACTCATCGCATGTCGACCGTTTCGCCTGCCGGGCGCATAGCTGAAGGCATCGTCCGCCGTTTCGAAGGCCTGGCGTCCACGCGGGATCGCGCGTTGGGGGAGGGCCGGCAGATCACCCGTCTAGCGGCCAACAGCGTGCGGGCCACCCATCGCGGCGAGCTGGGGGAGGCTGAGCGGCTTCTGGCGGAAGCACGCCAGCGGATGACCGTGCTCGCCAACGAGTTGCGTCCCTATCCGAGCATCTACTGGGCGGGGTACGTCCAGGACGCCATGAAAGAGGCTGCTGAGGCGGCGATTGCCCTGGCTATCGTGGCGGACCGTCCGCTGCCCGAGCCACCCGACCTCGGCGTGGAGGACGCGGCGTATCTCAACGCGATGGCCGAAGCGGCCTCGGAGCTACGACGGCAGGTGCTCGATCGCCTGCGCGAGAACGATCTTCCCCGCGCGGAATACCTGCTCGGCATCATGGACGACATCTACTCGGCGCTCGTCACGGTCGATTTTCCCGACGCCATCACCGGCGGCCTACGCCGCACCACCGACGCCTTGCGCGCGGTGCTGGAGCGCACCCGCGGCGACGTCACCATGGCGGCCACGCAGGGCAGGGTCGAACGGGCGTTGCGGGAAGCGCTCGGCCCGCGGGCGGAATTCATTGGCGCTCGCCCCGTCATCGACGATGACGACGACCCAACGGGGCTGGCTTAGATCACGATGTCGAGAGGGCGAAAACGGTCGTCGAGGTAAAGACCTCCCCTGGTTGCAGGACCGTCGAGGGGAACGTGGGTTGGTTAGGCGAGTCCGGGAAGTGCTGCGTTTCCAGGGCGATGCCATCTCCCTGGCGATAGGATCGTCCGCTGGCGCCGACCAACGACCCGTCGAGGTAGTTTCCGCCGTAAACCTGAATCCCCGGCTCCGTGGTCCAGAGCGTCAGCGTGCGGCCGCTGGCAGGATCGCTGAGAACGCCCGCCTCCACCAGTGATGCGTCTCCATGCGCCCGGTCAATGACGAAGTTGTGATCGATGCCAAGCGCCAGGCGCACTTGCGGATGATCGTCCCGGCTCCGCGCGCCGAATTCCGCGGCGGTCGTGAAATCGAACGGGGTTCCAGCCACGGGGGCAAGCTCGCCCGTGGGAATCTGCCGCTCATCGGTTGGGGTGTAGCGGCTGGCGTTGAGCTGGAGCAGGTGGCGATCGGTCGTGCCGGAGCCCTCGCCGGCCAGATTCCAGTAGCCATGGTTGGTGA
>JBBRVX010000053.1:0-25103 GCA_038246475.1 Thermomicrobiales bacterium
CGTCTGGCCATGTGTACGCATCAGGTCGGCGATTTGCCAGCGATGGAATCTGCCGTCGCACCGATTCCACGCGCGATCGTGAGACCGTGGCTCGCGCCACGCCAATGCCATCGGCCGCGGTCGCCAGCACGGTGCCCCATGGATCGACGATCATCGAGCGTCCATAGCACCAGTTGCCAGGTGGGTGCATGCCCCATTGTGCCGCCGCGATCATGTACAGCCCGTTTTCAATGGCTCGTGCCCGGATCAGCGTTTCCCAGTGATCCTTGCCGGTCGTCATGGTGAAGGCAGCCGGAAGTACGATCACCTCGGCGCCCTTGAGGGCAAGAATTCGGAAAAGCTCAGGAAATCGGAGATCGTAGCAAGTGGCGAGACCGACCGTGATCCCGTCAATCTCGACGAGGACAATCTCGTCGCCAGGAGTAACCGTGGCCGACTCCTGAAACTTGGTCACCCCGTCCAGCACCACATCGAACATGTGAATCTTGCTGTAACGGCCGATCAGGTCGCCGTGGGGATCGATCACAACCGCCGTGTTGAACATGCCGGGCTCGCCCGCGCGATGCTCGTAGATGCTGCCCGCGTGGAGGTAAATCCCGTGCCGGCGTGCGCGCTGGGAGAGGAGTTCCGTGATTGGACCTGGGATCAACTCGGCATGATCGCGGCTGACATCATCTGGTCCGAGGTACGGCCACACCTCGGGCAGCACAACCAGGCGGGCGCCGGCGTCGGCGGCGCGGTCGATGAGGTCGAGTGCCTGAGCGATGTTCTCGTGTTTGTCGGCGCCGGAATTCATCTGGCAAACCGCGACGTCAAGAGTTGGAGCCGCGCCCCCTGGCAACCCTGGTTCAGTCATGTTCATTTCCTCCCGACCTGATTCCAAGAATGTTCGAAGATCATAGCATCGTGGTTATTCCGCTTCTTATGCCCTTCCGTTACTGGCCGCCACCCGTCGCGCGAATTCCGATCCAGAGGCAGACGAGCAAAATGGCAAGCATCGCCAGGACGATGATGATGAGGCAGGAGCGGCCGGCCGACTCAACGTCAGCCGCGGAGGTCGTGACGAATTCCGGTTCGCCAACATCTGGCTGCAACTCCTCCGATCGCGATGCGAACCCGTCGCTCGATTCGCTAGGGTCAACCATCTGCTAGTTCGCTTTCGATTTGTCAGCGTGCGAAATGCGCCAGACATGGGCGATCCTGGTCAAAACGGTCAGATGCGTGCCAATGGCGAGAATCCAGAGTGCTGGAATCACCTGGGCGAGCAGCAGGCCAATCACGAGCACCACGACGCGTTCAGGGCGCGCCAGGAGACCAACCGAGGCTTTGAAACCTGCCGCCTCGGCACGGGCGCGGGCGTAGCTTATGAGCAGCGAACCGCTCGTCGCGGCGAACACCAGCAGGGCGCCGGCAAAATAGTCTCCCGTGCCCAGCAAATAGATCAGCACACCCCCATACACCACGGCTTCGGAGTAGCGGTCGAGCGTTGAATCCAGAAAGCCGCCGAACTTCGTCACCGCGCCAGTAGCCCTGGCCACCGCGCCATCGAGCATGTCAAATCCACTGGCGACGAGCAACATCACGCCGCCCGCCATCAATTCGCCCCGGGCGATGATGATCGCCACCAGGAGATTCAGGAACAGCCCAATGGTGGTCACCATGTTTGGGGTGAGCCCAAACCCCGCCAGCATCTCACCGAGACGAAGCGTGGAATTTCGGATGCGCGATCCGATCAGCTCGGAAATCACGAGGTGCGCTCCATTACAGTGCGCCTCTCTGCGGGAGAGCGAGCGTCGGCTGCAAGGCGCGCTCGTAGACAGAAAGCACCCGCAATGCGATCTCGGGCCAGTCGTAGTGCTTTGCCGTGGCCAATCCAGCCTCCGACAGACGGTCGCGCAGTGGCGCGTCCGCCAGCAAGCGGACCAGAGCGAGCGCCAACGCGTTCGAGTCCTTTGGCGGCACAAGCAGCCCTTCCCTGCCATTCGTCATCACACTGCGATAGCCAGGGATGTCTCCCGCGACGACGGGCCGGCCGGATGCCATTGCTTCCAGGAGAACGATGCCAAAGCTCTCGCCGGAGGTGGATGGCGCGCAGAAAAGGTCGCAACTCGCGTAGTATCGCGGCAGTTCTGAGGGAGATGCCTGGCCCACAAAATCGACGTTGCGCACGCTGTAGCGTTCCATCAATCCCTCAAATTTGACGGGTTTGGCGCCGCCGACCACGATGAGGCGCGCATTTGGGAACTGTTGGTGCACGAGCGGCATCGCCCGCAACAGATACTTGAATCCTTTGCGCGGCTCATTGAACCGTCCTACGAAAAGGATGCGAGGAACGCCGTCGGTTGCCCAGGGAAACGGTTCGATCTGCCGGAATCGCTGCATGTCGATGCCATTAGGCACGATGTCATACGGGCCCTGAAAGTATTGGCTGACAAAGTCGCGCGCTGGCTCAGAGACCGCGATGCGGGCATCGAGGCGGGACATCATGAACGACATGTACGGTTTGAAGGCGGTGTACCAGGGGCTCGAGGCCCGGAAGGCGTGAAACGTCGCCACATTCACCGATTTGGAATTGAGCAGTACGAGGTACGGTAGCACAGGAATAAGGGGCTCATGGAGATGAACGATATCGAATTGCTCGCGGCGAAGAAGCGTTTTCACGGCGTTATAAAGCGTGACATCGAACGTCACTCGAACCATGCTTCCATTGGCGGGAATGGGCACGGTCCGTCCGATGCCATAGAAGCCGTCCCGCACTTCGAGACCGCCCTTGCGGCCCCGGGGCGCCAGCACCGTGACATCGTGACCATGCTTGAGAAATTCAGTGCGTAGGTGCCCGATATGCTCGAAAACGCCACCGGGATGCGCGGTGTCATAGGGAGATATGAGCGCGATTTTCACCGCCGCGCGCCGTCAAGCAGAAGCACCAACCCGAGGACTGTCACCAGAGAAGTGCACTGAATCGCGGTATCGAGATCGTCTGTTCTGGACATCATCGTGAAGATCTGCCCACCGTGGCCGCGATGCATGCGGCGCGCTCGTCGGCGCCTTCAACAGAGTTCTGTCGATCATAGCAAAGCTGGCGCGGCTCTGGGGTGACAGGTGACGGGTGAGGGAGGGTGGTAGGGTGATAGGGTGATGGGGTGATAGGTGGCACGACGAGAGATCCGCGGGCAGCGTCCCCTCGCTCTCCCTATCACCCATCACCCATCACCCATCACCCATCACCCATCACCCGCCTCGATCGTTTCAGCGAAATGGCAGGCGACTGCATGCCCCGGCGCCACCATTCTGAGCTGCGGCGTCTCGATTGCGCACCGTTCCATCGCGTAAGCACAGCGAGTGCGAAATCGACAACCGGATGGCGGCGCAAGGGGACTTGGCGGCTCGCCTTGCAGCGGCGCGCGATGGCGGCGCAAGCGAGGATTCGCGACAGGGGCCGCCGCCAGCAGCGCCCGCGTATACGGATGGAGGGGTCGCGAAAAAAGCGTGGAGGTCGGCGCTTGCTCGACGATCACGCCGAGATACATAACCGCGACGCGATCGGCAAGATGACGAACGACGCCAAGATCGTGGCTGATGAACAGATAGGCCAGCCCCCGCTCGTCCCGCAGTCGCTCCAGCAACTGCAGAATTTGCGCCTGGACCGATACATCCAACGCGCTTACCGGCTCGTCGGCCACGATCAGCTCGGGATTGACCGCCAGCGCTCGCGCGATGCCGACCCGCTGGCGTTGTCCCCCAGAAAGCTCATTGGGATAGCGCCCCGCCTGCCGAGCGCTTAAGCCGACGGTATCGAGCAACTCGCCGACCGCCTGCTCCCGGTTTCGGGTTTCGACCATCTTGTGAAACAGGAGCGCTTCGCCAAGCGCCTGGCCGATCGTCATCCGGGGATTGAGCGACGAGTTGGGGTCCTGGAAGACGATTTGAAGCTGCTTACGACGATCGCGCATGGCTGATTCATCAGCGGGATCGATGCGCTGGCCGTCAATGAGCACGTCGCCCGACGTGGGGTTTTGCAAGAAAAGAATGCAACGCCCCGTTGTCGTCTTCCCGCAGCCACTCTCCCCGACGAGGGCTACGGTCTGTCCCCTATCCACCGTGAAGCTCACGCCATCAACTGCCCGAATGGCCTGCGCGGGAACGCGGCGCAGCGAATCGGTGATCGAGCGCCGCACCGGATAGTGTTTCACCAGATCGCGCACTTCGAGCAGAGGCACGGCGTCGCTCATCGGCTCGTTCGTCATGAGCTCACGCTGCTGGCGGTGTGAGCCAACGGCGAGAATGTCTTGATGCCGGCAAAGTGACAGGCCGCGACATGGCCATCACCCATGTCGCGCTCGGGAGGAAACTCATCGCTGCAAATGGGTTCGCGGTACGGGCACCGGGGATGAAATGGGCAGCCAGTAGGCGGATTGGCCATATCTGGCGGCGATCCCGGGATCGGTTGGGGCGCGATGCCAGGGAGATCGGGGCGGGGAATCGCGTTCATCAAGCCGAGGCTGTACGGATGCTCAGGACGGTCGAAGAGTGACTGGATCGGCGCCTTTTCCACGATGCGGCCCGCGTACATCACCGCAACCCGGTCGCACATTTCCGCGACGACACCCAGATCGTGAGTAATCAGCAGAATGCCCATGCCGTATTCTTGCTGGAGGTCGCGCAACAGGGCCAGGATCTGCGCTTGAATCGTCACATCTAGCGCGGTGGTCGGTTCGTCGGCAATCAGCAACTCGGGCCGGGAGGAGAGCGCCATGGCGATCATCACCCGCTGGCGAAGGCCGCCCGACAACTGGTGGGGATAGGCGTCGAAACGCGTCTCTGGACTCGGGATGCCGACCTGGCGAAACAGGCGAATGACCTCTTCGCGGGCGGACGCGCTGTCGAGATGCTGATGGCGTCGGATCGCTTCGGCGACCTGATTGCCCGCCGTGAAGAGCGGGTTCAAGAACGTCATGGGATCCTGAAATATCATGGAAATACGACTGCCGCGGAGGTCTTCCATCTCTCGCTCTGGCAGCGTGGTCAGATCCTCGCCATGGAAGAGGACGCGCCCCGACACGAGCCGCCCTGGCGGCATGGGCACGAGCCGCATGATCGATCTGGCGGTGACGCTCTTGCCGGACCCCGACTCGCCGACCAGACCAAGCACTTCTCCGGGCAGAATGTCGAGATCGACGCCATCCACCGCGCGCACATCGCTCGTCCGAGTGCTGAACCAGATTCTGAGATCCTCGATGCGCAGTAGCGGCTCGGTCATCGTTGCGCCTGGCGTGGATCGAGGACATCGCGCAGCCCGTCTCCAAGCAGGTTAAAGCCGAGCACGGCGAGCACGATCGCCAACCCCGAGGCGAGCGCCAGATGGGGGGCGTTCAGCAGCACGAGTTGGCCCTCGGAGAGCATCGTGCCCCAATCTGCCGTGGGGGGCTGGACGCCGAGCCCGAGATAGGAGAGAGCCGCCAGATCGAGCATCGCATAGGCAATGTCGATGGTCGTCACCACAATCACGGGTGAGATGCAGTTAGGCAGGATATGGCGAAAGATGATGCGAGCTTGTCCATACCCCAGGGCACGGGCCGCTTCGGTGTAGGCCATTTCCTTCTGCACCAGTGTCACGCTACGGACCACCCGAGCAATGAACGGAACGTAGAGGATGCCGAGCGCAAGGGCCGCCTTGGGCAGACCCGGGCCGAAAGCGGCAACGACGGCAAACGCGATCAGCAGGGGAGGAAACGAAAGAAGCATGTCCCAGATGCGTGTGATCGTCTCGTCGACCCACCCGCCGCGGTAGGCTGCCCAGATGCCGATGGGCACGCCAACCAGCTCGGAGATAAGCACCACCATCAGCGCCCCCCCGATGGCTGTACGGGTTCCATAAATCAACCGGCTCAGGACATCTCGCCCGTTCTTGTCGGCGCCCAGCGCATACGCTTGACCGGGAGGAGCCAGGCTGTCGCCGAGCTCTCCGTCGGTCGGATCCTTCGGCGCGATCAGGGGAGCGGTCAGCGCCACCATGACGAGGAACAGGACAATGGCCCCGCCAATCATCGCCTTGGGGTTGTGCCGCAGCCGCCACCAGAACATCGACCAGGGGGAATGTGCGGCTTCGGGGACCTGGGCAATGGCCAGTTGCGAGACCTCAGCGGCCATGGTTACGCCTTCCCGCCGAAGCGAACGCGGGGGTCGATCAGGCCGTAGAGAACGTCGACCACGAGATTGATGACGATAAAGATTGCCGCGATGAAGACGGTTGCCCCCTGCACGACGGGATAGTCGCGCACCTGCACGGCATCGATGAGCAGCGAGCCGAGGCCACCAAGGCCAAAGGTGTGCTCGACGAGCACAGTGCCCACGACAAGAAACCCGAACAGCAGGCCGGAAACGGTCACGATCGGGACCAGCGCGTTCCGAAATGCATGCTTCATGATCACGGACCGGGCCGGGAGGCCCTTGGCCCGGGCGGTCTCGATGTAGTCCTGCGTCAGCGCTTCGACCATCGAGGATCGCGTGATCCTGGTGGTAATGGCCGCCAGCGAGAGCCCGAGCGTGAGCGCCGGCAGCAAGAGGTGCCGCACTTCGTCCCAGCCGCCTTCTCCGGCGCCCAGCGCCGGCAGCCAACCGAGTCGAAAGGAAAAGAGCAATAAGAGCAGGATCCCGGTGAAAAAGACCGGCGACGATGCGACCAGAACCGCGAACATCGTCGCCGCCACGTCGATCCAGGTGTTGCGGTGCACGGCCGCCAGAATGCCGAGTGGAACCGCGATCAGGAGCGACAGCAGGAACGAGAAGCCCGAGAGCTTTGCCGTCAACGGCAATCGTTCCACAATGAGCGTCGTGACGTCCGTGCGCTGTCGGTACGAGCGGCCAAGGTTTCCACTGAGGAGATCTCCCACCCAGAGCCGATACTGCGTGAGCAGCGGCTGATCGAGCCGGTAGGCGGTGCGGATGTTCGCGAGGTTTTCTTCGGTGATCCGTTGCCCGCCGACCATGATCCGCGCCGGATCGCCCGGCACAAAGCGGACCATGAAAAAGACGATCGACGTAATGACGAACATCAACGGGATGAGCGTCAGAAGGCGGGTGACGATCAGCCGGGCCATCAGCCCTCCGTCACCCGGTCGACCCGGTTGAGGAAACCCAACAGGACCGATCGGTACAGCTCAGGAGCCTCAAGCGGCACGGCGTGTCCGCACCCCGCGAAGACCTGCAACTCGGAATGTTCTATCCCCGCGTGCAGCGTGCGTGCGCAGGATGGATGGACTTCGTCAAACTCTCCGACGGTGATCAACGTCGGCACATCGATCTCCCCCAACCGGTCGGAGCGGTCCCAGTCGAGGAGGTTCCCGGTGCAGGTGAATTCGTTAGGCCCCCACATGGTGGTGTAAACCGGCGCTGCCATGTGCTGCATCGCCCTGGCCAGCGGCTCGGGATAGGGCCAAACGCGGCAGAAGTTGCGGCGATAGAGCTCTTCAACCGCCTTCAGGTAGTCGGGGTGGTCAAACTCCAACCGAGCCTCATGCCTGGCGATCACCGCCTGCGTCTCGGGGGCGAGCTCGCGCTTCCAGGCGTTCATCCCCTCCACGCACTCCCGCGTGCTCGCCGCGCCGGACGCGATGACCAGGCTCTGGAGGTTTGCGCCCTGATGGAGGGCATATTCAAGCGCCAGAAACGCCCCCCAGGATTGCCCCAGGAGGTGCATGCGCCCTAGGTCAAGCGCCACCCGTACGCGCTCGAGCTCATCGACGAAGCGAGGGACGTTCCACAGCGAAATATCGTCTGGCTGATCGGAACGCCACGACCCGAGCTGGTCGTACCGCACCACCCGGAATCCGAGCTCGGCCAGATCGAGGAACGGCTCCAAATCCTCACAGTTTCCACCGGGGCCACCGTGAAGCAGCAAGAGCGTGCGGGGACCAACGCCAGCGCTTTCGTACCAGATGCGTCCGTCGCTAACGTCGATGAAGCCCTGCTCGCGTGAGTGTGTTGCGGCCAAGCGGTTCCTCGCGCCAAGAGCGGGTCCCGTGGTTGGCCACGAAACCCGCTCTCGTCCGATGTCGAGACTACGCCGTCGCCGGCACGAGATCGCGACCGATCGAATCCCAATACCAAAGCGGAGAGAGGACATACCCGGCGAGCGTGGAGGAGGTCGGCAAGAACCACTTGAAGTGCTCGAAGAAGATCGCTGGTTGATCCGCCGAGATCAGCTTCTGCGCTTCCTTCAGCATCCCCATGCGCTTCTCCTCATCGAGCTCCACCTCGGCGTCATTGAGAAGCGTGTCCACGTCGGGATTGTTGTAATAAAAGTGGTTGTTCTGCGGCGGAATGTTCGTCGAGAGGAAAAGGGGATTGAGATTTCCAGCGGCGTCCGGGAAGTCCGCCCCCCACTGGAAGTTCATCATCCCCTCGTAGTCGCCGGCCTGCTGCAGGGAGATCAAGTCCGCGTACGGCATCTGCACGATTTCAATCTCGATCATCAGCTCTTTGAGCGCTTCTTGCACGGCAACTGCCTGCGGAACCCAGATATCGCTCGGGGCTATGACATGGAGTTTGGTGGCAAAGCCGTCAGGCAAGCTCGACTCTGCCATCAACTCTTTCGCCTTTTCGAGATCAAAGGCCATCGGTTCCAGCTCTTCAGCGGCGCTGCCCGGCATATTCGGTGGCACAGTGGTATTGCGGCTCTGCACGCCGGTCTCGCCCACGATGGCTTCCATGATGGCCGGCATGTCGATGGCGTGGCAGACGGCCTTGCGGATATTGACGTCATCGAACGGCGGTTGGTCGTTGCGGAGCGTCATCACGTTGATGGTGTATCCGACAACCTCCTGGAGCTCCACATCTTCAAAGCCGATGACGGCATCAATCTGATCGGCTGGCACGGCCGTCAGCATGTTGATCTCACCGCTCTTCAAAGCGGTGATGCGAGTGGTCCCTTCTTCGACAATCTTGTAGATGAAGCGGTCGAAGTGGGGCTTCCCTTCCTGCCAGTAACTCGGATTCTTGGCAAGCTCGATTTCGGTGCCCGCATCCCACTTGACGAACGTGTATGGGCCTGTGCCGATCGGATTGCGAAGCAGATCCTTGCCAAATTTTTCGATCGCCGCCGCCGGAATGACATGTCCAGCCGTGGTGGCGGGAACGAAGCGGAAGAGCGCGCTCGGCGTGGCGAGCGTGATCGTGACCGTCTTCTCGTCAGCCTTTTCCACGGTGGCGCCGGGGCCGTCATACATCCAGGCCAGGGGACCAGCCACTTCCGGGTCGCGCACACGGGCAATGGAGGCCAGCACATCGTCCACCGTGACCGGCGTTCCATCAGAGAAGGAAATACCCTCTCGAAGCGTGTAGACGTAGGTCAGTTCGTCAGGTTGATCGAACGACTCGGCCAGGAGCGGCTCCAGCCCGCCTTCCGGCGTGAACTTCAGCAAGCCCTCGGAGATGTTGCAGACCACCGGGTTAGCCGTGAAGTCGTAGGAGAGCGCGGGTTCGAGGCCGCGGACATCGCCTTCCAGGGCAAAGACAACCGTCGTTGCATCCTGCGCTAGCACATGCAAGCCGGGCAGAAGTGCGCGCCGCGCCGCTTGAGCCGGACCACCCAGGGCCGCGGTTAGCGTCGCGGCCCCCGCCGAGCCAGCCGTTAGGCGGAGAAATCCTCGCCGGCTGGTTGCCGCGTTTCGCAGCTCGTTGAGATACCTGGCCATTCTGGCGTCGAACGACAGACCGTGGTTGCGATGATCGTCCAAGGAATCCTCCAGTTGTGAAGCAGCGCGGTCCAGCACGACGCTGGCCTGGCTCACTTCGCCGCCGAACGTGCTCTTCTGCTGAGAAACTCCGACCGTGAGCGGATGGTACTGCAAGAGATGAAACTCCGCGCGGCGGGCGTTGCCCTGGCTTCTCAAACTGCCGTGAGAGTGCCGTGTTTCAAGGCGATCCGCACTGGAGACTGCTGGTCCCGATGGCGTTCCCGGATTCTTCGAGCGAGCCGCTCGATGTCACCCGCAATCCATCCCAGGCAATCTCGACACCGGCCGGAACCATCGCTTCCGCGTCCTCATGGCTCGTTTCGTGAGAGAGATGGACGAGATAGGCCTTCCGGGGTCGCAGAGCGCCGATGATTTCCACCGCATCCGGAATGCTCAAGTGCGTGGGATGGGGCTTTTCGCGCAGCCCATTGAGCACCAGGATGTCGAGGTCCCGCAAAAGCTCCAGCGACGACGCCGGGATCTCCTTGGCATCAGTCACATAGGCGAGATCGCCGATGCGATAGCCATTGATGGGGAGCCGGCCGTGCAGGACCGGTATGGGATAAATCGTCTCCCCGAACAGCTCGAACGGTCCATCCGTTTCGTGCAGGATGAGGTCCGGCTTGCCGCCATAGAATGGGAACGCATCAATGAACGTGTAGGCGAAGCGCTCGCGCAGAACCGACGCGGTGCCGGGATCGGCGTAGACCGGCAGGTGCTGCTGCAAGACTTCATTGAAGCGGCGGAGGTCATCAAAGCCACCAGTATGGTCGGCGTGGGCATGCGTCATCAGGACCGCATCGACCCGCGTGACGCCGTTTGCCAGCGCCTGCGAACGCAGCTCGGTCGAGGTGTCGATCAGGACGGTTCGATCAGCGAAACGGATGATCGCGGAGGTCCGGCTTCGTCGATCGCGAGGATCGGTGGATCGACATACATCGCATTCGCAGCCGATCACCGGAATGCCGTTGGACGTTCCGGTGCCGAGGAAAGTGATCTCAAGCATACTCGGGCGAGTATAGACGCGCGCTTTCGGCGGATGACTCCATATGGTCAAAGCGTGCAGGAGAACCGCCCGATGATGCCTGCCGCACGACGGAGCTCTTCGTCCATCGTCGAAGCCTTTGGAAATACCCCCGCGGTCTGGCTCGATCGCCTGACAGAGGGACTGCCGGGCCGCATTCTGTTGAAGCTCGAATCGATGAATCCCAGCGGAAGCGTCAAGGATCGCGCGGCGCTGCAGTGCTTGCGCGACGCCGAGGCCGATGGCCGGCTGCGGCCAGGCGCCCCGGTGGTCGAGCTGACCAGCGGCAACATGGGCATCGGGCTGGCGGTGGCGTGTGCCGTGATGGGCTATCGCATGATCGCGGTCATGAGCGAGGGGAACAGCCCCGAACGACGACAATTGCTGGCCGCCTATGGCGCCGAAATCGAACTGGTGCCCCAAATGCCGGGTGGTCAACCAGGCAAGGTGAGCGGCGAGGATCTCGCGCTCGTGGAGGCACGAACTGTCCAACTGGTCGCAGAGCTTCAGGCCTGGCGTCCTGACCAGTTCAACAACCCATCGAACCCGCGAGCGCACGAACTGGGCACGGGACTGGAAATCTGGCAGCAATCGGAAGGCCGGCTCGGGGCATTCGTGGCACTGGTGGGCACGGGCGGGACATTCATCGGCATCGCGCGGGCACTGAAGGCGCGAGACAGCGCGATCGCGTGTTATGCGGTCGAGCCTGAAGGCGCTCAGGCGCTGGCCGGAATTCCGATCACGAACTCGTCCCATCAGCTGCAGGGCGGCGGCTACGCCATGATCCCGTCGCAATGGGACGACGCCCTCTGCGACGGGACCATTCCCGTCCGCGATGATGCAGCGATTGCCGTTGCACAAATGCTGGCGCGCCGCGAAGGCGTTCTCGCTGGCTACTCCACCGGGGCAAACGTGGCTGCTGCGCTCCACCTAGCCGCGAACATGCCGGAGGGCGCCGCCATCGCCACGGTTGCCTGCGACACCGGAACACGATATCTGAGTACAGATCTCTTTACTGAAGGTGGGTAAACGCCTCGACGCCCACGACAATAGGCCCCTCTCCCGGCCCGACGGGC
Organism: Thermomicrobiales bacterium; assembly: GCA_038246475.1. Taxonomy (GTDB): domain Bacteria; phylum Chloroflexota; class Chloroflexia; order Thermomicrobiales; family UBA6265; genus JACCXM01. Next base: position 11,838 of record JBBRVX010000053.1, read on the forward strand.
CGGACGCCCGCTTGCGGGTGGCGGTTTGGGGTGAGGGTCTTGCGCGACAGGAGCATCCCGTTCGCCATACCTCCGCCTCTCCGCTCACATTAGGCGAGATATTCCTCTGACACCTTCAGGTACACGGTGTTGTTTTCCACGCGATCGATCTGCCCGGCCCCGGCATACCGGTCGGGTGCGAACGAGATATCGATGTGGATGTAGCCCACCCGCATGAACTGTTCCTGCGCCTGTTCGGGCAGCGAGGAGAGGTCATAGTCGCTCCCCCAACCAAGGATGCTGGTGCGGAAATCCCACTGCCCTTCATCGGTTGCCGCGGTAGGATCGCCCATTTTGACGAACTTGACCTTGCCCAGCTCCTTGCCAGTCGAGTCGACAACGCGGTCATCGATCATCACCTGGCTGATCGGCCCGCCCTCGATCGTATCGCCGTAGATCGATCCCGCGGGCGTGTTATCGGTCTGCATTGAGAGGTCATCGTGATCTGGCATGAAATGTCCTCCTTCGAGCAACGTGCGAGAGCGCAAAGTAGCGCCCGTTGCGCCGGGTCCCTGTGTCGCCCGGCGCGAAACCTTATGCTCGGCACGGGCCGGTGCAAGGTTCCGGCATCCTATCAGATCGCAGCGGAGTGATGATACGCGCCATGATTCAACAGAAATCCGCGCCCAATCCCCACATCGCAATCTGCAAACGGTTCATGTTCGCGCTCGTCGTGATCTTCTCTGCCATGGTCCCAGCCATGGCGATAGCTCAGGACGCGGCGTCCTTCGATCCAGGTTCGTTTTCCATCGGTCTCGAGCCGTTCGCGAGCGGATTTGAGTCTCCCGTGTATGCCGTCGGCCCCAATGACGGCAGCGGCCGCCTCTTCGTCCTGGAACAGGCGGGGCGGATTCGGATTGTGAGAGAGGGCGAGGTCGTCCCCGAGCCGTTTCTCGACATTGCCGAAATCGTCGAATCGGGTGGCTCCGAGCAGGGCCTCCTGGGCCTGGCGTTCCCGGAGAACTTCGCTGAATCGGGCGCGTTCTATGTCTATTACACCGCGCGAAGTGAAGAAGGCGTCGGAGACAACACCATTGCTCGCTATCGTGTCAGCGAGGACGATCCAGATCTCGCTGATCCAGCGAGCGCTGAGGTTCTTCTGGCCGTTCCCGATACGCGCACGAATCACAATGGGGGTACCCTGCAATTTGGTCCAGATGGCTATCTCTACGCCGGCCTGGGCGACGGTGGCGGTGGCGGCGACCCCGATAACAATGGCCAAAATCCAGCTACGCTCCTGGGAATCGTGCTGCGCATCGATCCCAGCGGTAATCTCTTTCCATACGCGATCCCAGGCGACAACCCATTTGCCGACGGCGAAGGCGGATCGCCCGAGGTCTGGGCCTGGGGCCTGCGAAACCCCTGGCGATATTCATTCGATCGCGCAACCGGCGATCTCTACCTTGGCGATGTCGGACAGGGGGCGATCGAGGAGATCAATTGGCTGCCGGCCGGGACGACTGGCGGCACGAATTTTGGCTGGAACATCACGGAAGGGACCCGCTGCCTTGATGAGACAGACTGCGATGCGATGGGCCTAACCGAGCCCGTAACGGAGTATCCCCATGACTTTGGCTGCTCGGTCGTTGGTGGCTACGTCTATCGCGGGGTGCTGGAGCCGGAGCTGCAGGGAGTCTATCTCTTTGGGGACTTTTGCACGGGGCTGGTCTGGGGAATGATTCGGAATGAGGCAGGAGAGTGGATCAGGAGCGATCCAATTGAAACCGGACTTCAGATCAGTTCGTTCGGCGAAGATGCCAATGGCGAGGTCTACATCGTCGATCTTGCCGGCGATCTCTATCGTGTTACCAGTGAACCGCGGGCCTCGGAACAAGGGTAGAGTGCGACAATTTCGCGCTTGTTCTAGCCAGGAGCAAGGAACGCTCATGATCGAGATCGACGGCTTGGCCGAGGTTGTCCTGCACGTCCATGATGTGCCGCGTGCGGTAGCGTTCTACGGGACGCTGCTTGGCCTTGAGCGCATGTCGCCCGAGGGTCACCCGGGCCCCATCTTCTTCCGGGCCGGTCAGGCCACGAGCCACGTGCCGTCGATGCTGGTCCTTGTGCCCCTGCCGGCAGACGCTCCCGCGTTCGACCACCCGCGTTCGCTGCACCATCTTGCCCTGACCGTGTCTGACGCGTCATTCGAATCGTCACGCGAAATCCTTTCCGACGCTGGCTATGAGGTGAGAAACGGGAAGCATCCCCTGCTCGCCGTCCGTACCATGTACGTCACTGATCCCGAGGGCAACGAAGTCGAGCTCATCGCGCCAGAAATGCCGGATTAGATCGCAGCACCGAGAAGCGGCAACAGCAACCGCTCCCAGGACGACGTGACAAATTCCCGGTATGGCTCCGCGGCAACGATTCGGATCAGGCGCCGATGTTCTTCGTAGCGTTTGAGGTCGTCATCGCCGAACCCGACCACGTCTCGCCACGGCATGAGTGACGCAAACCCGATCGGCGGGCGCTCGAAGGCAACCCAGACATCGGTGCGCCAACGTTCCGGCTTTGGGATGTCGATCAAGATCGCCTCCGGCGGCACATCTTGACCCAATGCATTCCCCAGCGCCAAAGCGAGCTTCATTTCCACGTCCCGGCGGGCAAGCGGATCGAAGAAGAGGTTTCCCAGCCGGGCATACAGCTCAAACGCCCGGGAACCGATCTCCACGGTTCGCTTGTGAATGCGACGGTCTCGCAAAGCTTCCGCCAGCCTTCGCGAAGTCGAGGGCATATGCTCCTCGCCGAGACGATGCAACAGGGAGGCATCATCGTGATGCTGCAGCTCTTCCGGCTGCAGCACTCCGCCGAGCAGCGCGTCCTGGGTTGCTCGCAGGAGCATGGCCATGCAAGCGCGGTTGGTGTGGTGCCAGTAGACGTTGTCAAACATCTCTTGCCGGGCATTGATGAGTGAATGCAGCGGACTGATGCCCTTCTCTCCGATGACGACCCGAACCGCGGTTGCTCGCGTGTCCTCCACGTTCGCGATGCGCAAGGCATCAATCAATCGCGCGGTATCGACGCCGCCATACGGCACATTGCAAGCCCGGGCGTCGCGCGGCAGGTAGTCGAGCTTATCCATATCCAAAGCGCCGGAGAGCACTCCCCGGAGAAGGCGATCGGGCGCGGGGAGATCGCTGCCCGATGGATCGATGAACGCGGCCACCCGGAGAGGATCGATGCCCCACGCTTCGGTCAGGATGGGAGCGATTTCTGGTCCTTCGACGATGCGCCTGCCTACCTTCTCATGCGGAACGATCGGGTGCCCAAGTTCCTCGATGGCGTGGGAAAAAGGGTAGTGCCCGATGTCGTGCAGGAGGGCCGCCGCGACCGCCACGCGGGCGTCGTCGACGGAAATGTGCTCCCCACCGGGGGTCGTGCGGAGGTGATCGACCACGAGACGGGCGAGATGCATCACGCCCAATGAGTGTTCGAACCTGGTGTGCCGGGCTCCGGGCCAGACGCGTGACACAAATCCGAGCTGCTGAATCCGCTCCAGGCGCCCGAATGCGGCCGTTCCGATGATCGCTCGTTCCGGACCCGTGAGGGGGATGCGATCGTAAAGCGTATCTCGGACCGTGGCCTCGATCGGGAACTGGGTCGCGGCGGACATCCGGGGCTCGATCATGCCGCCAAGGATAGCCCGGGACATCGCCTTTGGCCGTCGAAGTTCCGAAAGTGTAGAGAGGTATGCTGCGCGTCGCGGACGTTCCTATCGGTGATAAGGGGTTCGATTGAGCCGTTTGCGTCTCATCGGTCAGAGAGGAAGTGTGCGGAATCCCGCGCATGTGATCCCCAGCGACGCGCTGCCCCCGCGGCTGTCGTTACTGGTGCTCTTTTTTGCCTATTGGTGCGTTGACATCGTTTCGCCAGCGCTGCCCACGATTCAGGGTTCGTTGGGGATGAGCTCAACCGGCGCGGGCCTGGTGTTCTCCATCTTTTTTGCTGGTCGATTACTCACCAATCTTCCCGCCGCCTGGCTCGTTGAGCAGATTGGGTCAAAATGGACGGCTGCCGTGGGGGCGACCGCGTTGTTGCTCGGCTCGCTTCTCGCCTCGGGAGCCGCATCCCAGGCCACGTTGCTTCCCGCTCGGGGAATTCAGGGGGCGGGCGTGGCCATCCTGGCCACGTCGGGGCTGCTATCGCTGCTCCGAGCCCGTCCCGAAGGCGGCTCGGCCATGACCGCCTTCAACGTCGCGTCCGGTCTGGGCGGGAGCTTCGGACTCCTGGGCGGCGGATTTCTTGCCGGGGAGCTAGGGTGGAGGGCGGTCTTCTGGCTCTCTTCCCTGGTTTCCGGTCTGCTGCTTGCGTGCACGTTGTTCACCAGAGCACAACAGGCGCGGGCGGCCCCATCTCTTGTTGAACTCGAAAACATTCCGGAGCTTCCGCATCCTTCACGTTTGGCCATGGCTTCGGCGGTAGGAGCGAATCTCCTGGTTTTCATCAACTATGCCATCTGGATCGTCTCGCTGCCGTTGCTTGGCGCCGTGAAATTTGGGTTCAATGCCGGTCAGGTAGGGCTGATGTTGCTCTTCGTCAACATCGTGCATCTCGTCTGTGCGATTCCGGTTGGTCAAGTGATCAAGCGGGCTGGCCCTGCACAGTCCTTGGCCGTGGGCTTCGGCATGGTCGGCCTGGGCTTGTTGCTGGCGCCATTTGCCAATAGCGTACCGTTGCTCATCGTGCCGATGGCGCTCTATTCAATCGGCCAGGTCGCGGGCAACAGCTCCGCGGGAGACCTCGTGCTCCGTCTTGGCGGAGGAGGAGGCCGCGCCGTGGGCGCCGTGCGGTTGTCCAGCGATGTCGGCCTGGTGGTGGGCCCGGCGGCCGCAGGCGCCCTCGCCGACAGCGCCGGCGTGCAAGCGCCATTTGTGGTCCTCGGCGCCGTGGCAATGGCCGCCCTGATTGCCTGCATGACTCGAGGCAACGCTCGCCCCAGCCGGTAATCACCGCGTCCTCTGACAACGAATGTCCACCACTTTGCGGCGTTTTCGCTGCCGAGTTGGCCCTGCTCCAACGTTGATTGGAGCAGGGCCGCGTTCCGGAGCAGAATGAGAACGAAACGCCGGGCCGCCCGTCGCGGCCCAGCCGATCGTTTCCGAGTCCCAATGACGAGCAAGGAAAGCAATGCGAAGGTGACGCTATACTGACCGCGAGGCTCGACGTGAGCTTTCCCCCTTGGCCGAGTGCCAACGGGGCGCTGGCGAAATCCACCGCGAAACGGTCGAGATCTTGTTGCTCTATGAGAAGCGAGTTTCGACATTGAAGCGGCGAGTTTCCCAGAAGAAGGGGTGTTTCAACGATGAGCCGCGAGCGACGCCGGCTCTTCCTCGAGGAAGAGCAGACGGCGGAGCCGGGGCACTTCGGGTGTCCAATGCTTGTGCGTGCACACTGCGGACCATTGCGTGGCAGGGTCGAACCGGTTCACCGGTGCTCACTTGGGTGGGCCCTCCACGGTAGAGACGACGTGATGCGTTGCCGCGAGACCGACTCGGTGCCAGCGTGTTGGAAAGTCCACCCGGAGCGTTTCCTGGCCGTGGCTGAGATCGAGGTTCGCGAAGCTCTCAGCGAAGTTCCCGTGGCAGTTCCCGGAGACTGAGCGGGCAAGCGATCTCGAACAAAGCGACCGCCCCAGCGTATGACGCTGGGGCGGTTCCGTTTTGCCTCAGTGGATGGAGCGTTACTGACGTGGCGCCGACGACGTGATGAAGGCCTCGACTTCGCCCGGGGTGTGAGCGCGCAAGTCGAGCGCCGGGTACTTCAATTCCGGCGGAATATAGAGGTAAAACGTGAACCGGATGGGCTCTATGCGCTCTTCGTCTGCCCACCAATCGTACAGCACCGGCAGCCAGTTGAAACTCGTGGCGCGAACCCTCCAGAGGGCTACCGCGGCGCCGCGCTCATACGTGAGCGCTTCGCCAAAATAGACATGCGCCCCGCCATCACTTTCGATGATGCGGAGAACATCGTCATAATGACGTGGCGACCCCTTCAGGGAGAATTGCCACCCGCTGGTCGAGGCGAGACCGCTCGTGACGTCGTCGAGCAACGATCCAGCGCGTGTCGCGCCCCGCTTGCCGAACAGCCCGGCCATAGTCCCCCTACTTTGGTTCAGCCTTGAAAGGCAGTCAGCCACATCTGAACCGCGCTTGGCGCGATCGACAACGGCGCGATTGTACTCGTTCGCGGGCGACCTAAGGCAGTCTCAGACGAGCAGGGTGGCATCGCCCGCGGGGTAGGGACACGGCGCCTCGGATCCAGAAGACCCTTCCGCCGAATGGCGAGCGTTCGCTGACCAGGGTGTGCGCCATATGATCGAGTGGCCCATTCTTGGCAACGAGGAGTGTTACGATCTGCTTTCAACTGCCTTGCGCCTCTAGCGAAATGGGACTTCGGGGTGACCGCACCAACCATCGCCACTGCTGAAGTGAACGGCATTACAATGGCATTCCGCCATTGCTCGGCGCCGCCGAACGCCTCGCACCCGCGTGTCGTTTTGCTGCATGGCGTACTGCAGACCGGTGACGGGATGCGCCACCTCGCGGAAAAGCTGGCCCTCGATGGCGAGGTGCTGGTTCCCGATCTGCGGGGGCGAGGTGACACTGAGCAACCGGACGCAGGCTACGATCCCGCCACGATGGCGCAGGACGTCGGTGCGCTTCTCGATCACCTCGGCATGACAGACGTGGTGGCAATTGGCCGTCTCCATGGCGGTGTCGTTGGGTACCATCTGGCCTCGCAGCGCCCGGACATCGTGTGCGGAGTCGTTCTGGGGGATGCGAGTCCGGAGGTGAGCGATGAGCGCGCCGCCCGGCTCCTGGCTCGCGTCGCCGCTCTTCCGCCCACGTTTGCCTCGCGCGAAGAGGCAGAACGATTCTACGAAGAAGGCCTCGGCCTCTCCGGCGCCAGAGCGCGTCATGATTTACCGAGTGATCTGGAGCGAGGGAGTGATGGCGGCTATCGCTGGCGACATAATCTCAGTGTCGTGACCCGCATCGAAGCCGCTGCCATGCCCAGATCCGACTGGAGCGTCTTGGAACGCGTCCGCTGCCCTTTCCTGATACTGCGCGGCCAGCGGGGCGAGATTCGGCCCGAAACGGCGGCAAGGATGGTTGATGTGCTGTCGCGGGGACGAGTGCAGACGGTGTTTGGATCTGGGCACGATGTTTTTCTCGGACCCGGTTCCGAGCAGACCCTTGCGGCGATCCAACTCTTTCTGCGCGGCATCGAACAGACCAGCCCGTAACTCAAATCCAGGTCGGCCTGCCCCAGAAGGCGAAGATAGCGAAGCGCGCCTCCCCTCCGGCCTTCCGGAGCGGTCGCAACGTTCGCGTCAGTATGTGGCGCGGCCTCCAGAGATGTCATACACCGCGCCCGTGGAGAAGGAGAGATCGGTCGAGCAGAGGAACGAGACGAGCGCGGCAACTTCGGCGGGCTTACCGACGCGTCCCATGGGAATACGGCTCGTCATGTATGCGATGTGCGCTTCGCTGACCTGCTCCAGAATCGGGGTTTCAATCACTGCGGGCGCCACGGCATTCACGAGCACTCCTTTGGTCGCCACCTCCTTGGCGACCGCCTTCGTCAAGCCGATGACTCCCGATTTGGCGGCGGAGTAGGGCACGGCGTTCGGATTTCCTTCCTTACCGGCAATCGAGGCGATGTTCACCACTCGACCGAAGCCCGCTTCCACCATGACTGGAATGACGGACCTGCAGCCGAGAAAGACTCCGGTGAGATCGATATCGATCACCTGTTGCCATTCGTCAACAGCCAGCTCCCAGATGGGAGCGGAGCGGCCAGCGATCCCCGCGTTGTTCACGAGTGCGTCGATGCGTCCCCAGCGATCGAGTGCCGTGCGTACGGCGGCGTCCCACGATACCGGCTCGGTAACGTCAAGCTGGTGGCCCATGGCCCGCTCGCCGATCGCCGCGGCGGCAGCGACTGCCGCATCCTCGTCGATGTCCGCGATCATGACCGATGCGCCTTCGCTGGCGAGCCTGATCGCGATCGCCTCGCCGATGCCACGAGCCGCACCCGTCACGATCGCCGTCTGACCTTCAAACCGCATGGTTGATCCACCCCTTCAGCTCGCGCGCATTCATCAATCTGCCGAAACTATAGCGGCACAGCAGGCGCAATCTTTGACGGTGAGGATGATTGACCTCGATGTGATGCAGCAGGTGACTGGTCAAGAGGGAAGTAACGCCACGCGAGATGAACAACACGACTGGCCGAGCGCCAGAGCGATTTTCATCTCGTCACGTATGGCGCGCTGAACTCGACGCCGCCGTGAGAGGAACGGCGAGCGGTTTCCTGATCGGCAGTTCGGCTGATCTCGAAATTGGGTAAAGTGCTCAACAAATCGCGTCATTCTGACGAAAGGTACAGAAGGATCTCGGTTCGGACGCGCAAACGTTCTCAAGGGAAGGAGATGGCCCTCGGGCTATGTTTCGTCCGAAAACGCCGGGGGGCGTTTGTCGCGAAACGCACGCATGCCTTCCCGTTGATCCACCGTGGCAAATGCGGCGCCGAAGGCGGCCACCTCCGCGGCGAGCCCACCCCCCGGATTGCCGGTGAAAGCGAGCGCGCTGAGTCGCTTTGCGGCCCGAACGGCGAGGGGACTGTTGCGGGCGATCTGCTCCGCCATCGCGCGGGCCGCTGGCATCAGGTCAGCCAACGGATGGACCGCGTTGACCAGTCCGATGCGCAATGCTTCTTCGGCATGGACTTGTCGCCCGGTAAAGATCATTTCGGCCGCAAATCCAGCCCCAATCAGGCGCGGCAGACGCTGGCTGCCGCCCCACCCCGGAGGTATGCCAAGGCCGACCTCAGGCTGGGCGAAGCGCGCGTTCTCGGAAGCAATCCTAATGTCACAGGCAATGGCGATCTCGCACCCGCCACCGAAGGCATAGCCATTCACGGCCGCGATCACGGGTTGGGGCAGGAGCTCCAGCGCACCGGTAATCGCATGCCCTTTGCGGCCAAAGGCCAGACCTTCGGCGGGACTCAGTTCAACCATCTCCTTGATATCCGCGCCGGCCGCGAACGCGCGCTCGCCGGCCCCCGTGAGGATCACCGCGCGCACGCCGCGATTGCTCGACACCTCGTCCAATGTCGCCTTGAGCGAATCGAGCTGCTCTGAATTGAAGGCATTGAGTGCTTGCGGTCTGTTCATCGTGATGATGGCGATGTTGTCAATAATGTCCATGTCAACCGGCATCCGAATGCCCTCCATTTCTCGCGTGTGGCGTCGGCGGCTCGTTCAGATAGAGGAGGGCATTGCGGACGTATCGCGTGGCGTTCTCGCGGGATGCGGCGCGCTCGTCGGCAGAAAGGGCGCGTCGCAGCCGGGCAGGGATGCCCATGACCAGGGAGCCATCCTCAACAATGGCGTCCTCGGGAACAAGCGCGGAGGCGGCGACGATGGCCTCCGTGCCGATCCTGGATCGGGAAAGCACGACCGCGCCCATCCCAATCGTGACGCCGTCGCCGACGGTTGTGCCGTGGACGACCGCGCTGTGGCCGATGGTGACCTCGTCGCCAATGATGCAGGGCGTCCCCCTGTCGAGGTGCAGCACCGCGTTGTCCTGAACGTTCGAGCGCTTCCCGATGCGAATTGGCGCAACGTCACCTCTCAGCACGGCGTTGAACCAGACACTCGAGCCTTCTGCAATCTCCACATCGCCGATGATTACGGAGCCCGGGGCGAGATACACACCCGGGGCGATGCGGGGGAGGATGCCATTGAACGGGAGAATGAGGGGCTCGCTCATGCCGCCCCAGAGACTTCCAGAACGATCGCGTCCCCACCACCACCGCCCGAGCAGATCGCCGCGACGCCGATGCCACCGCCGCGACGCCGGAGTTCTTCGATCAGCGCGTTGACGATGCGCGCGCCGCTGGCGCCGATGGGGTGCCCAAGGGCAATTGCGCCACCGTTCACATTGACGCGTTCCATATCGATGCCGAGCCGCCTCCCCGAGATGATCGGCACGCTGGAAAATGCTTCGTTGATTTCCCAGAGGTCGACATCACTCGCTTTCATCCCAGCTTTGGCCAGCGCCTTTTCGGCGGCCATGGCTGGCGTGTACGCGAGGTACGGCGGGTTCCAGGCGGCTTCGCCATGGGCCAGAACCCGCGCGCGGGGCGACAGGCCCTGAGACGCCGCCCAGTCGGCGCTGGTGACGACCAGCGCGGCGGCGCCATCATTCACGCCCGGGGCATTGCCGGCGGTGACGGTTCCTTCCTGGTCGAATACCGGTTTCAATCGAGCAAGCGCGTCCTCGCTGGTATCACGGCGGGGGGCCTCGTCCTGCGCCACCAGAACGGTCGCGTTCTTCGCGGGGGATTCAACCGGAACGATCTCGCGGGCGAAGAGGCCGGCGTCCTGGGCGAGGATCGCCCGCTGATGGGAGCGGAGGGCCCAGGCGTCCTGCTCTTCACGGGAGATTCCTTCTTCTGCCGCGACATTGCCGCCATGAATCCCCATATGGCAGCCGTCGATAGCGCATTGCAAACCATCGCCAATCATCATGTCTTCTAGGACGCCATCACCCATGCGATAACCCGTGCGGGCTTTGCGCAGGATGTATGGCGCGTTGGACATGCTTTCCATGCCCCCTGCCAGAATGACCTCGAAGTCTCCCGCACGGATCATCGAGTCCGCGAGCGTTACGGCGCGCATGCCGGAGCCGCACACCCGGTTGATCGTTTCCGCTGGTGATTCGATGCGCACTCCCGCCCGCAGTGCCGCCTGCCGCGCGGGATTCTGGCCGGCTCCGCCCTGCAGAACGTGACCAAAAATGGTGTTTTCGATGTCGCCGGCGGAGATGCCCGATCGTTCAAGTGCCGCCATGGCCGCGACGGCGCCAAGCTCGACGGCCGTGAGGGGCGAAAGCGCGCCGCCAAGCTTACCGAAGGGTGTACGCGCGCCGCCGAGAACCACTGCCCGGCGCGTAGGATCAGCCATTGTGCATTGCCTTGCTGGCCCGCACTTCTGGCGGGATCATATGGCGCGACGAGCCTGGGCGCGACACGCCTGCCACGCCAGCCAGAGATGCTACCGCGAATCGACGCGTCACTGCCTGACCGCGGCCCGATCCAAATCCGCGGAAGCGCATTCGCGAGCGGTACGCGAGAAGCTAGAGCATCTACGGAACCAGCGGAATACGCTCACCGGCAATGGAGCCGCTCCCTTCTGCCACCCGATCTCCCGCTGGCGAGGTGTGGCGGAACGTGAACGACCCAGACAATCGATCGCCGGCGACATCAGGCGACACGGTTCCGTCGATCGTCATATGGCCCGCGAAGCGTCCGGAATCGTCGACCGTCAGCATCGCGAAGGCGAGTTCAATTCCTCCGTCTCGCTCGAACCACGTGCCCAAACCGCCTTGCGGCAATACTTGGTCTGCACCCGGACTGACCGGGGCGAAGTCAGCCCCGGCGGTTCCGTCCGCATCAAGCGCAACCAGTGCACGCTGCGGCCCGATAAGAGTTTCGTCATCTGGCTGGAGATTCAGAAGCCACATGCCGGCGGTTGGAAGCGCGCTGGGCACTTCTGTATCTGGTGTTGCTGACGTCGTGGCTTCGCGCGGACCGACAGTAATCTGCCCGGTCATGTCCGGGTGAAACGCACAGGCGTACGGGAAGACGCCCTCGGCATCGAAGGCGTGCGTGAACGTGGCGCCCGGGTCGATCACTCCAGAGTCCGCGAAGTCGCCGGTTACGGTATGCGGGGCGCTGCCATCGTTTGTCCATATGACGTTCCCGCCAACGGGTATGGAGAGGGAAGCAGGCTCGAAGGAGAAATCGACGATCGACACTTCCCCACCCGGGGTGCTTGCCTGGAGTGCACTGGCCCCCGGTGAGGCGGTCGCCTCACCTGGTGTTGGGGCCGCCGCCGGGTCACCGGTCACATCCACCGTGGCCTGCATTTGTGGGTGCAACTGGCAGATGTAGGGGAACGACCCCGGCTTCGAAAAAGTCCAGCTGAACCCTGCGCCGGGGTCCAGAATTCCGGAGTCGAACGACCCGTCGGCGGCGGTTACCGTGTGTGGGACAGCGTCATCGTTCGACCAGGCGACCGTCGTTCCAGTTTGGACATCCAGCAGAGGCGGCTCAAAACTCAGGTTGACGATGGAAACGGTTGTCGCGCCCGGTGGGGCCGCGGCGCCGGCCCGTTCAGGCACAACGCCTTCGGCGTTGCGGACGGCAATTCTGCCAGTCATCACGGGATGGAACTGGCACGCGTAGGGAAAGCGGCCAGGTTCGTCCAACGTGATCGTGACCATACCGCCCCGATCGATGGCGCGCGTGTCAAACCCGGAGCCGGTCGCGGTGTGCTCATCGTCGGACACGTTGACGAAGGTCACGCGCTGGCCCACATCGACCGTAAGTTCGCCCGGCACGAATCCGCTCGCATCCTCGCTTACGATGCGGATCTCGAGTGAACCCGCCGGAACTTCAACCGCCCCCACGGACTGCGCGTTCTGAGGGTCGCCATCTGCAGGCTGGTCTCGATTGTCCCCTTCGCCGCCCCGGCCCCGGCCGCGTCCCCGTCCGCTTCCGGACTCGTCACCGCCATCGTCATCTTGTGCCGTAGCGGTCGTAAGAGTGAACTGCGTGCCGCCCCGAAGCACGAGGAAACCTCCAGCTACGGCGATCGACGATTGCAACAGCGCGCGGCGCGAGCCAACACTGGAAGGAAGGCGCTGCCCCGTTCCGTCAAGGTCGATCATCGCGACTGCTCCTTCGTATTCGGCTTGCCGCGATCCGGATAGGGGCAAAGGTTGAATCGATCGCTCCGGGGATGGAACGGCGCGGGCGCGATCTCGGGGAAATCGTGCCCGGCATCCTCTTGGCTGCTCCGGATAAGGTCCGCGAAAGTCCGCTACAGAGCAAGTTCCAGCACCCGGTCGTCCTCGCGCTCGAAGCCAACTGCCGGTGGTTGCGGGCATCGCAGCGGCTTGTCCTGCCGGTAGCCGAGTGCATAGTCTGCCTGGACGATGGTGTGAATCTCTCGCGTGCCTTCGTAGATCACCGCGCCGCGGGAGTTGCGCCAGAACCGCTCGACGGGATACTCGTTCGAGTAACCATACGAGCCATGGACCTGGATGGCGTCGTTGGCCGCCTCGAGCGCGGCGTCGCAGGCGTACCACTTCATCAATGATGTCTCGCGCGTATTGCGAATACCGCGCTTCGTCAGCTCGGCGGCTTGCATCGTCA
>JBBRVX010000054.1:0-24854 GCA_038246475.1 Thermomicrobiales bacterium
CATCGGTCGCACCGCCTGCCTCAAAACCCTCGATCGGGATCATCTCCCGGCCTTACCCTTCCGTCACACCGCGCTCGGCTGGTCCTTTCCGTGGCTGCGCTGAAACTGTCCGGGAGTGAGGGGGTAGGGGGGTGAGGGCAGGCCGCCGCGACACGAGGAAGTGATTACCCGGATTCCGTATGACAGATGAGATATTGCCAGCAGTTCTTATGCTGCGACCGACGAGTTAGAGAACGGAGTAAGAAACTCAATGACGGTAACGACGTTTCCCGCGGACTATGCCGAGCGGGTGTATGCCGGCGTGCTCGGCAAACTGATTGGCGTCTACCTGGGACGGCCGATCGAAGGCTGGACGTACGACAGGATCAGTGCCGAATATGGCGAGGTCGATCGCTACATTCACGAATCGCGGGGGATGCCGCTGGTCGTCACCGACGATGACGTTTCGGGAACGTTCACCTTTCTCCGTGCCCTTCCTGACCACGGCAACGATCCCAATCTGACCCCGGAGCAGATTGGGAAGAGCTGGCTGAACTACCTGATCGATCGCCGCACGATTCTGTGGTGGGGCGGCATCGGCAACTCGACCGAGCACACCGCTTATGTCCGCCTCAAGAACGGTATTCCCGCGCCAGCCAGCGGCTCGATCGAACTGAACGGCAAGACGATCGCTGAGCAGATCGGCTCGCAGATCTTCATCGACAGTTGGGGCATGCTCTTCCCCGGCGACCCGGCGCGGGCAGCCGATTTCGCCCGTCGCGCCGGAAGTGTCAGCCACGATGGCGAGGCGATCTACGGCGCGCAGGTGATCGCGGCGATGGTGGCGCAGGCCTTCGTCGAATCGGACATCGATCGCCTGATCGATGCCGGGCTGGCGCAGATTCCCGCCAACTCCACCATCGCAAAGCTGATCACCGACATTCGAGGCTGGCACGCGGGTGAGCCCGATTGGCGAAAGACCCTGGCGCAGATCCAGACGAATTACGGCTATGACAAATACCTCGGCAACTGCCACATGGTGCCGAACCACGCGTTGATCATCTTTGCCCTCCTCTATGGGGAGGACGACTTCCGCACATCGCAGATGATCGTGAACACCTCTGGATGGGATACCGACTGCAACGCCGGCAACGTGGGCGCCATCCTGGGAGTGAAGAACGGCCTGGCCGGCATCGACGATTCGCCCTACGACTGGCGAGGTCCGGTGGCCGACCGCATGTACCTGGCCACCGCGGACGGCGGCCGGGCGATTACCGACGCGGTGATCGAGACGTACCACGTCGTCAATACCGCGCGGGCGCTGGCGGGCGAACCGCCAATTGCTCCAAAAGAGGGCGCACGTTTCCATTTCGATCTGCCGGGCGCGGTGCAGGGTTTCGCCGCCAGGGGGGAGTCGATTTCCGTCGAGAACGTCGCGGGGCACAGCGAGAGGGGCTCACGCAGCCTCGTCGTGCGGTGGGACGACGATCGGCCGGACGACCCGGTGGTGGCGATGACGCCGACGTTCATTCCGCCCGAAGCGATTGTCATGCCTGGATACACGCTGCTGGCCTCGCCAACGCTTTATCCGGGGCAGGAGGTGACAGCGCGCCTGACCGCTCATCCCGGCAACGAAGGGCCGGTCGAAGCGCGACTAGCCATTCAGTTCTACGGCGAGCGCGATGACCTGCAGAGCCTCGCCGGGTCACCCGAACTGCTGCTGCCTGGCCGCGCGACGACGCTCGATTGGCGCATTCCCGATGTGGGCGGCGCCCCGATCACGTTCGTGGGGATCTCCATCGAGCCAGCCGAGGCAGGAGCTGGCGCGGTCTATCTCGACTGGCTGACGTGGAGCGGCTCGCCAATGGTGACGTTCTCACGGCCGCGGGAGAGTGGCGAAATGTGGCGGCGCGCCTGGGTCGACGGGGTCGATCAATTCGAGGGGCGCTGGCGGGAGACGTATCGCATCTCGCAGAACGACGGCACCGGGTTGATCAGCCAGGGCGCCGCCGATTGGCACGACTATCGAGTGTCGGCCGACGTCACGATCATGCTCGCCAAGCGAGGCGGCATTGCCGCGCGGGTGGGCGGCATGCGGCGCTGGTACGCCCTGCTCCTCTGCGATGACGGCATAGTGCGGCTGGTGAAGGACCGGGAGGCAGAGTCAGTGCTGGCTGAGCAGGCGTTGGCCTGGGAGCTGGACCGTTCGTACCATCTTTCTCTGACCGTCGCGGGAACCCGCATCATCGGCGAGGTGGACGGCGTGACGGTGGCCGATGTCGTGGACCACGACGAGCCCCTCGCGTCTGGGAGCGTGGCTCTGGTTGTCACCGAGGGAACCCTGGCCAGCGAAGCGGTGAGCGTCGAGCCAGTGACGTAAGGAACGAACGCGAGCGGGCCTACGCGGTCCGCTCGCGCACCCGCTGCTCGATCGGCACGTAGGGAATGTCGTAGCCGAAATAGCCGGGGCCGACCACCTGAAGTCCTGCTGGCGTGCGCCAGCGCGGGTCGCACGGCATGGAGAGGACAGCGACCCGGAACCCGTAGCGCAAGCCTTCGGTGGTGATTGGCTCGCCAGTTTCGTCGTCGAGCATGGTAATGAGGTCCGGGGTGGTGGCCAGGACATCGTCGCCAGATCGAGCGACCAGAAATTCGTTCTGAAACGCCACGCGCAGATCGCGGCCGTCGAATTCATCGACGCCGGCGATCACCGCCTCGCCGCGGGCAAAACCGGTTTCGGTGCGCCGGGCGACGTCGCCGACCTTCCCCCGCCAGATGACGTAGCCGTCGGTGGCGCCGGTGACCGCCGCGATCGGATCCTCATGGCGCTGGCGTGCTTCGCGAATAGTGATGCCAATACGCTCCAGCAGGGTGATGGTGTGGAGGACGCAGGTTTCCTTGACCTGCTTGCCGGTCATCGGATAGATGGCGATCATCGCCGAGCAGCCCATGTCGACGATGAGCGTGCGGGCCAGCGTCTCGGTCCAGCGATTGCTGACCGTGTTGATGACCGCCGAGTTCCCCTTTTCATCGGCAATCGCCATCGGCGTGGCGGTGACTCCGGAGAGGGTGGGCGTGGCCATCTGCAGCTCGGGGAAGGCGCGGCCCATCATGTCGCCGTCGACCAGGGGAATGCCGAGTTCCGCCGCCACCGTGAACGGCGTCGTCGAGTTGAGCCCTCCCGCCTCGCACGACATGGTGGCGCGCACGGGCCGGCCGAGGTATTTCTCGAGCGCTTGGAACGCGATGACGATTTCTTTGCCGCTGGGGATCTTCTCGACCATGACCGTGGGCGCCCCCATCATGGCGGTGGGCACGACGAGATCGTCGTCGTCCAAATCCAGTGGATCGAGGAGAGCGACGTTCCCGCGGCGGCGCAGCGCGCCCTGCGCCATGAGCTTGCCGATGTATGGATCGCCGCCGCCGCCGGTGCCCAGGACGGCGGCGCCACGGGCGATATCGTCCAGTGCCTCAACAGTGATTTGCCGCATCGTGGTCCCCTCGTTCGTATTCGGGCTCAGGCCGTGGCTGCCAATGCGAGGTCGCCGACGGCCTTGACGCGGATGCGGGTGGCATTGCCGGGGAGGTAAGCGAGGGGCACGTCCTCAACGTCGACGATCTGCACCGAATCCGCATCCGCGCCCGCGGCCACGGCCCTGGCGGTCGCTTCAGCCTTCGCGTCCGCGACCGCCTCGTCTCTCGACATCGACGCCAACGAGTAGACGCGATCGACCTCGCCGGAGATTTGGGCGATGGCCGCGCCGACCGCGTTGGCCGCCTCGAAGTGCTCCGGCTTGACCAGCTCGGAGGCCCCCGCGACGTCGAAGGCGATCAGAATGCTGCCGCCGCCAACCACGATCACCGGCACGGGCTCGGCGCTCGTCTTCATGCGATCGACCGCCGCGTCGGTCATCTGCTTGATGCGGGCCATGCTTTCCCGCACCAGCAGAGGGTCAAGCTGGCGGACCAGAGAGGCGTCGCCGATCTCCGCGACTCCAGCCGCGACGGCAATGTCGGTGGTGGTCAGCGTGTGGCCGCCGAAAACCAGGGCTTGCTCAGTGATGCGGTAGCCGACGCTGCGCGGGCCGATCTGCAACGGTTCGTGCTGCACCAGCGAGCCGCCGCCGAGGCCGAAGGAGTAGACATCGGGCATGCGGAAGTTGGTGCGCACGCCGCCGATATCGACGGCCACCGAGGCCTCGCGCGGAAAGCCATTGTTCAGCGCCCCGACATCGCTCGTGGTGCCCCCGACGTCGACGACCATGGCATCCGTGAGCCCGGAGAGGAAGGCCGCGCCGCGCATGGAATTGGTCGGCCCGGAGGCAAAGGTCAGCACCGGATACTGCTCGGCATAGTCCGCGCTCATCAGCGTGCCGTCGTTCTGGGTCAGGTAGAGCGGGGCGGTGATGCCGAGTTCGGCGATGGCTTGCCGAAACGCGGAAATGGTCTGCTGCGCCAGCGGTCTCAGGCAGGCGTTGAGGATGGCGGCATTCTCCCGCTCCAGGAGGCCGACCCGGCCGATATCACTGGAGAGGGTGACCTGCGCCGCAGGGATGACCCCGGCGATGATCGCGCCAGCCTCCTCTTCCATGCCCGAATTGACCGGAGAGAAGACCGATGACACCGCGACCGCGGTGATGCCGCGGTCGGCAATCTGACGTGCCACATCCCGGATCTCCTCCGGATCGAGGGGGGCGATCTCGCGGCCGTCGAACTCGTGGCCGCCATGGACCATGAACGTACTGCGGCCAACGACCTGGGCCAGATCCTCCGGCCAATCGACCATCGGCGGAAGCGCGGCGGTGGCCGGCAGGCCGAGCCGCACGGTGGCGGTCGGTTCGAGGCGGCGGCGCTCGACCACGGCATTCGTGAAGTGGGTGGTGCCGATCATGACGCCGGCGATATCCGTGGTCGCGGTGCCGGAGCTGGCGAGGACGTGGCGCAGCGCCGTGGTGATACCGCTCGTCACATCTTCCGTCGTCGGCGTCTTGATCTTGCTGACCACGCTCAGGCCATCCATCAGCACGGCATCGGTATTCGTGCCGCCAACGTCGATCCCGATCCGCCGGCTCATGGCCTCCCTTTCCCGCGTGCGGCGGATGGTTCGCCGCGCGACGGACACAATCGTGGCAACCCTCGGCGTCTCGCCGGAAGCGGCCGGATCATAACATGACGCTCTCCGGGACTTGTCGCGACACCCCACGATTCCATGCGATGCTTCGAGCCGACAGAGAGCAGACGCAACCGACCTGGGGAGGAATCGCGGTACCGATGTTCGACGTGACCGAGGAGATGCTTGAAGCGCTGGCGATCGGCGCGGGGATTCTGGGCACCGGCGGCGGTGGCAATCCCTATCTGGGGAAGCTCGAAGCGTTGCAGCAGTTACGAGCCGGGAAGTCGATCCAGGTTGTCTCACTCGATGAGCTGCCGGACGATGCCTACACCACGACGGTGGGGGGCATGGGCTCGCCGACCGTTGGCGTGGAGCGGATCGGGCGAGGGGATGAGTGCTTGCAGGCCATGCAGGCGCTGGAGCGGCACATGGGACGCCAGTTCACCCATGTGATCCCAGGCGAGATCGGCGGCTCGAACGCGATGCGGCCGATGATTGTGGCGGCGCAGGTGGGGATCCCGGTGATAGACGGCGATGGCATGGGCCGCGCCTTCCCCGAGTTGCAGATGGATACCTTCAGCATCTATGGCGTAGCGCCGACCCCGGGCACACTGGCCGATCCGCGCGGGCATGAGGTGATCTTCGACAAGATCAGCGATCCGGTGACCCTGGAGCGCTATGCTCGTGTCGTCACCATTCAGATGGGTGGCGCGGCCGGATACGCCTTTCCTCCCATGACTGCCGAGGAAGTCAAACGAACGGCCATTCCGGGAACTGTCACGCTGGCCATCGAAATGGGCCGGGCGGTCATGCGCGCCAGAGCCAGTCTGAGCAACCCGGTCGACGCGGTCTTGACCATCTCGGGTGGGGAGCGGCTGTTTCACGGCAAGATCGTCGATGTCGAGCGGCGGCTGCTCGGGGGATTCGCGCGGGGCGTGCTCCAGCTCGAGGGAACGGGCAAGGACGCGGGGCGAACGCTGCGCATCGATTTCCAGAACGAGAATCTCATCGCCCGCACCGGCGCAGGAGAGGTCCTGGCGGTCGTGCCCGATCTGATCTGCCTGGTGGACGAAGACACGGCCGAGCCGATCACCACCGAGATCGTGCGCTACGGGCTGCGGGTGGTGGTGCTGGGCATCCCGGCGCCGGAGATGCTGAAGACGGCGGAGGCCTTGGCCGTCGTGGGACCGGCCGCGTTTGGCTATCCGGGGGTGGAGTACGTGCCGTTGCCGGGGAAGTTCGGTCGAGGGGGATAGGGGGATAGGGGCCACGGGAACTGGGGTCATCTTCACGGTGCAGGATCGAAGTGCCGCGTGCGGGTAGCAAAGAGGACCAGTGCCAGGACAGCGCCGGTTGCTCCAGGAGACAGCATCCAACGGGATATCCCCCCTATCCCCCTATCCACCTACCCCCTCGCAGGTGCTGCGGCACGCGGTGGGCCCACGGCGAATCGGGGTACCGATGGAGGAGGTCGCTCCAGACCCGGTCGCGGAAGTCGCCGTCCTCTTTGCCCCGGAAATAGCCGGCGATGGCGTGCCAGTAGAGCAGCTCGGGATGGAAGGGACCGTCGTCGCGGCGGGCGAGCGCCTCGGCCAGGAGCGCTTCGGCGCGGGCATGGGACGCGGAGCGCCCTTCCTTCAGTCGGGCATGCGCTTCGCCGAGCGAAAGGACATCGAGAAAGTCTTCGGGGGGCGAGGCGTTGACGTGACGCGCGTGCTCGTTGCCACGATGATCGAGCACCAGCACGGTCGGCAGCCAGACGATGTTCAGCTCGCGGACTTTGGGATCGCGATGGTCAAGGCGCACGGGAATGAACGCCGCCGCGACGGCGGCGATCACGGCAGGATCTGGATACACCACGGCATCCAGTAACTCGCAGCCGATTCAGTGGTCCTTTTCGACGTCGACGAGGAGCAGGCGGCGTTCGTCGCGGGCACGCCGCTGGGCAACTTCCCAGTCGTGCTCCCAGGTGATCGCCTGGTCAACAGGCCAATCGTTCGTCATCGCTGCGCCTCCCAGGGTGAAGGGAACCATCAACGTCTTCCATCGCGCGTTGAGGATATTTCCCGATAGAGAACTCAGAAATTGTCGGATGGCGTGCAGTATAATCGCGCC
Source organism: Thermomicrobiales bacterium (assembly GCA_038246475.1). GTDB lineage: Bacteria > Chloroflexota > Chloroflexia > Thermomicrobiales > UBA6265 > JACCXM01. The sequence continues at coordinate 7,208 of JBBRVX010000054.1, forward strand.
GCTTCACCAATCGATGATGAACAGGGTGCGCGCGTCGTTGAGCAGCGTATCGCGATACAGGGGGAGGACCTGCCCGTGGCGTTCTACGATCGAAGCGAACGGCATATTGCCAATCTGCACGAGGCGTTCCGTACCGAGAGCATCGACCGGCGCACATTCCTCAAGGTCGCTGGCGCCACGGCGGTAGCATCCGGGCTGAGCCAGAACGCGGCTGTTCCTTCGCTGGCCGCGCCGCGCCGGAGGGGAGCCCTCCGCGCCCAGGCGAACGCGAACGTGCTGGTCTATGGCAGCGGCCAGGACATCAGCAATCTCGATCCACACACCGGGCATGACTATTCGATCACCTGGGGGCAGCGGGCGGTCTACGACAGCCTGTTGCGCTATGAGGGAAATCCGGCGGAGCTGAAGCCGTTGCTGGCGACGGAAGTCATTGGCAGCCCGGACGCGACGACCTGGACCATCAAGCTGGCGGATAACGCGACCTTCCATGATGGCTCGGCGGTGACCGCGGAGGCCGTGCAATACAACTTCCAGCGCATGCTGCGCAAGAATCTGGGCGTGGCCTGGATGTTCGCGACGGTGATGGACGAAGACTCCATCGTCGTTACCGATCCGACGACGATCGAGATCAACCTGCTCAAGCCGTTCGCCCCGTACGATGCCGTGTTGCCGTGGCTCTTCGTGGCCAATCCGGCGATCGTGCAGGAGCATGAGGTCGATGGCGACGAGGGCGAAGCGTGGCTCAAGGAGAACGAGGCCGGGGGCGGCCCGTTCACCATCCAGCGCTGGGAAGTCGGCACGACGTACGAGTTCGTCCGCTATCCCGATTACTGGTTCGATCCAGAGAATGGCATCACGCCGCTGGACGGCATGATCTGGCGAATCATTCGCGAATCATCGACCAAGCGGATCGCCATGGAGACCGGCGAGCTGCAGTATGGCGACCGCTTTACGCCGGAAGACACCGCGGCGCTGGCCGCTGACGCCCGCTTTGTGGTGAACAACGAGCCGTCGCTGACCCCATTTGCCATCAAACTGAACAATCAGGCCGGGCCGACCGCCGACATTAATGTGCGCAAGGCGCTCTCCCATGCCTTCGACTATGACGCGGCCATCGAGGCCGTCTCTGGTCGGGGCGTGGTGATGGAGGGCCCACTGGCGACGGCCCTGAAGCCATGGCACAAGGCGGGACTGCCGGTTCTCAAGCACGACATGGAGGCCGCCAAGGCCGCGCTGGCCGCGAGCGGCTTCGCCGACGGGTTCGAGATGGAGTATGTCTACGTCACCGGCCTGACGGAAGAGGAGCTCTTCGGGCTGATCCTGCTGGAAAAGGCCGCCGAGCTGAACATCACGGTGAACATGCTGCCGATGGTCTGGCCGGACATGGTGGCCCGGGCGTCGACGGCGGAGACCGCGCCGAACGCGATGGCGGTCTATTCCGGCACCGACTACCTTGATCCGGACAACTTCCTGTGGCAGGCCTATCACTCGTCGCAAGCCGGGTTCTGGGCGGCCGCGTCGCATTACAAGAATCCAGCCTTCGACAAGCTGCTGGAAGATGCGCGCGCCGACACGAATCAGGAGAACCGCAAGGCGCTCTATGACGAGGCCCAGCTCATGCTGGTCAACGACGCGGTCGAGATCTTCGTCTATACCGAGATCGAGAGCGAGATCTGGGTGGCCGAGCTCGGCAACCCGTATGACCCGATCATGGGCGGCGACCTGAGGTCGATCGGCTACCAGTAGCGTTCCTCCGTTCGCCGCGAAGAGAGCCGCCGGGCGGAGGAGAACCTCTGGCCGGCGGCATCCTAGATCGCCTCTATGAGCCTGCTCAACTACGTTCTGCGCCGCGTTCTGCTCCTCATCCCGACGCTTTTCGGGGTCACGTTGCTGACCTTCGCTCTCTCACGCATCGTGCCGGGCGACCCGGCGCGTCTGGCGGCGGGGGCCCAGGCGACGCCCGAAATGTACGACCAGATTCGCCAGGAATTCGGGCTCGATCAGCCGTTGCCGCTGCAGTACTGGAACTACCTCACCGGTCTTTTTCAGGGGGACTGGGGGCGCTCGATCCTCTCCCGGCGTCCGGTGGTGGACGATCTGCGCGTCTTCTGGCCGGCGACGTTCGAGCTGGTGTTAGTGGCGATGCTCATCGCCGTGGCCATCGGCATTCCGCTGGGGATCGTCGCTGCCGTCCGCGCCGACCGGCCAGCCGATCAGGTCTCGCGCGTGGTGGCGCTGATCGGGGTGAGCCTACCGGCGTTCTGGTTGGCCATCCTGTTCCAGATCCTCTTTGGATTGAAGCTGGGGTGGTTCCCGGTGAGCGGCCGCCTGGCGGCGCTGGCGGAAGCGCCAGAGACGGTGACCGGGCTTTACACCATTGACAGTCTGCTGCGGGGGCAGTGGTCGACGTTCGGGGAATCGCTGCGGCAGCTCGCTTTGCCCGCTGTGACGCTGAGTTTGCCGGCGATGGCCACCATCATGCGTTTCACGCGCGCGACGTTGTTGGAAGTGCTGGGGCAAGATTACGTGCGCACCGCACGCGCCAAAGGCGCCGAAGAGCGGAGCGTCATTCTCGGCCACGCGCTCCGCAATGCCTTGATTCCGACCGTGACCATGATCGGCCTGTCGTTCGGCTGGTCGATGGGCGGTTCGGTGCTGGTGGAAACGGTCTTCGACTGGCCGGGGATTGGCCTGTACGCCACGAAATCGGCGCTGACGCTCGACTTCATGCCGATCATGGGGATCGCGCTGCTTTATGGCTTCGTCTTCAGCATTATCAACATCCTTGTCGACGTGACCTATGGCATGCTCGATCCCCGGGTGAGCCGATCGTGACCGCTCCCGGCGCCACGCCGTCGCTCCTCCAGGCCGTGCCTCGAGTTACGGGCGAGCGGCGATTTCGCCTCGGCGAGAGCCAGATCCGGGCGTGGCGAAAGTTCCGGCAGAGCCCGCTCTCGATGATTGGCCTCTCGATCATCGTGGTCCTCCTGGCGGTGGCGATCTTCGGGCCGTTTTTCGTGCCCTATCCGCGGGACGCCACCGGCGCGCTGAACATCAAGGAGAAGCTTGATCCGCCGTCCTGGCAGCATCTGTTCGGGACCGATCAGGTCGGGCGCGACATCTTCACGCGGGTGATCGTTGGCGCCCGGGTGTCGCTCATCGCGGGGTTGGTGGTGATCGTGCTGGCGTTCACGATCGGGACACTGCTCGGTGCCGTCGCCGGCTTCTTCGGCGGGCGCATCGGTGAAGCGATCATGCGCTTGACCGATATCTTCCTGACGATTCCCGATCTGATTCTGGCGATGGCCTTCGCGGCGGCGCTGGGGCCGGGTCTGCTGAACGTGATGATCGCCGTGTCGCTGGTCTGGTGGCCGGGCTATTGCCGGTTGGCCCGAGCGAACGTGGTGGCGCTGAAAGACTCGCAGTTCGCGGAAGCGGCGCAATCGATTGGGGCCAGCCGGGGCCGGGTCCTCTTTACCCATGTCCTGCCCAACGCCTTCCCGACGATTCTGGTGAAAGCGTCGATGGATATCGGCTTCGCGGTGCTCACCACCGCTGCCCTGGGCTTCATCGGGCTCGGCACGCTGCCGCCGACGCCCGACTGGGGGGTGATGATCGCCGACGGCCGCAAATACCTCCGCGAGGCGTGGTGGTTCTCGACCTTTCCCGGCATCGCCATTCTGCTGACAGTCCTGGCCTTCAATCTGCTGGGGGACGGATTACGCGACGTGCTTGACCCACGGGCCAGGAGAAGGGCGTAGGACTGGCGTTTACCTCGGTTCCTCGCACGGGAGGCCATCGCCAAGTCGCGGCATTTCCCTCACCCCATCCCCTCTCCCAGTGCGCTGGCTGACAGGGGGAGGTAAGGGGGGGAAGTGCCGCTCCCGTCGCGACAAGCCCTCACCCCAACCCCTTTCCCGTCGGGCCGGGCGAGGGGCTTATTGTCTCGTGGAAGGCGTCGATTCTTGCATGCCTCCCTTTGTCAGATGGTCAGACGGGGATAGGCGTCGCGGAAAGCGGCAGCGGCGGCGCCAAGGGTCGAGAAGGTGACGCCATCGTGCGACTTCATCCAGGCGATCAGGCGTTCGAGCAGCAGGAAGCGGTGGCCGCGGCCGATGACTTGCGGGTGCATGGTCAGGGTGAAGACGCCGTTCGGGACGTCGCGGTGCATGAAGGTGAATTCGTCCCGCCAGATCTCTTCCACCTTTGAGGACGCCGAAAGTCCGGGCCGGTTGAGGCCGATCGCGGGGATGGAGACGTTCTCGAAGTGGGGGAAGTCATCCAGGATCCAGCTCACCGGCATTTCGACGAGATCAACCTCGGGTCCGAAGAGATACGGGCCGTCGGGTTGGATGACATCGCCGTTGCGGCACCAATAGGGTGTGAAGTCGTTCCCCATCAACGAGCTTTCGTAGCGGAATCCCTGTTCGAGGAGGAGCTCGATCGTCCAGGGGCTGTTGTCCCAGGAGGGAGAGCGGTAGCCGAGCGGCGTCACCCCGGCGACGCGGTCGAGGGCATCGAGGCCGCGCAGCAGGACTTCGCGCTCGCGCTCCGGCGTTTCCAGCGAAAGCGGGTTCTCGTGCAGATAACCATGATGGCCGATCTCGTGTCCGGCGGCGGCAATCTGCTGCACCAGATGAGGATAGGTCTCGGCAGTGTGTCCGGTCACGAAGAACGTTCCGGGAATCCCTTCACGTTCGAGGAGGCGAAGAATACGCTCGCAGCCAACGGCGCCAAACTCCCCACGGGAAATCATGCTTGGCGAGCGGGCCCCGAACGGTCCGATCCAGAGGGAGATGGCGTCGAAGTCGAAGGTCAGGCAGACCGTCGAATCTGCGTGTCCGGACGGAGTGGCCATCACGTTAGCGTGCCTCATGAGTGACGTGGCCATCGACAATGGTCATCACGATCGGGAGATCGAGCAGCTCATCGGCGTCGGTGTCGACCGGATCGGCCGCGAAGCCGGTGAGATCGGCGCGGTAGCCGGGTTTGATGCGCCCAGACAAATGGGACTCCGCAATCGCGGCAGCGGCTCCCGTGGTGTAGCCGTGTAACGTTTCGAGGGCGGTCAACGCTTGATCGGGGGCGCGGGGCGGGACGATCTCCTGCTTAGGAGTGCGGCGCAGGCGGGCCCAGGCCATGCCCAGGCGGGGATCGAAGGGAGCGACCATCCAGTCCGAGCCCAGAGCGAGGGTCGCACCGGAGCGGAGGAGCTCCTGAGCCGGGAAGGCGCGGGCGGTGCGCGCGGGCCCGATCCGAGCGGCCCACTCGTCGTCGCCATCGGCGTTGGCCGCCTCCATGTGCAACGGCTGCATGGAGGCGGTCACGCCCAGCGCGGCAAAGCGAGGGACATCGGTCGCCTGCACGAGCTCGATGTGCTCGACGCGATGGGGAGCATGGCGGCGTTCGCCCGCCGGGGCCGCCGCTTCGTAGGCGTCAAGGGCCGCTTGAACTCCGCGGTCGCCGACCGCGTGGGTGATGCACTGGAAGCCGGCGCCGGCGAAGAGGACCACTGCCTCGGCATAGCGTGCGGGATCGGGCCAGAAGGCGTGCAGGCCATCGCCCTTCGTGTCCGGTTCGACCAGCCAGCCGGTGCCCGTCTCGATCACGCCGTCGATGAAGAACTTGGCGGCGCCGCCGCGCCAGAGGCGGCCCCGCTCGTCGCGCAACGGAAGCTGGTCGCGCATTTCGGCCAGGGTCGTGTCGGGTTTCTGCCAAAGGGGGACGACGACGCGGCAGGTGAGATCGCCGTTCTCTTCGAGACGGCGGTAGATGTCGAAAACGTCCGGTGTGCCATCCATGGCGTGCAGGCTGGCCAGGCCGGCTTCGCTGAAGCGGCGAAAGGCGTCGCGGTACCAGCCGTACCGGGTCTCCTCGTCCGCTTCCGGAACAACTGACCGTACGAGCTGCATGGCCGCGTTTTCCTGGAGCTCCCCGGTTGGCACGCCGTTGTCGCAGACGACAGCAGCCTCCTCCGCGAAGGTGACCGGGCCGTGAATTCCGGCGCGATCGAGCGCGGCTTTGTTGGCCACGACCGTGTGCCCGTCAAAGAAGTCGAGGATCGCTGGCTGTCCACCGACAGCGTCGTCAAAGAGCTCGCCGCAAATGCCGGTCTCCGTGAAGAGCTCGTAGTGGACGCCCCAGCCGTGGACCCAGGCATCGGGACCGACGCGAGTGCGCTCGGCGCGGAGAGCAACGCGAAGATCGTCCAACGTGGCAGCGGCGAAAAGATCGGCGCCCTGGGTGCTGGCCGCCCCCCAAAGGGGATGGATATGCGAATCGGTGAGGCCCGGCACGAAGGCGATGCCGCGGCTATCGATTACCGTCGTCCCGGGTCCCCTCATGGCCCGCATCGAATCGTCGTCGCCGGTCGCTACAATGAGCCCGTCCTTGACGGCTATGGCGGTGCATGAGTGAAGCTCTGGATCGAGCGTGCGAATACGAGCACCCCAGAGAATCAGTTCTGGATAGCCGGGCATGCAAACTCCTCGACCGCGAAAAACGGCTGCCAGCGGCGTCCGAAAAACCGCCCGGCGCAACGGAAAAGCGCCGAAGCTCGTCGGACCCGGCGAGATAGCTGAGGCTATCGTACATCCGATGACGCGAACGCGGACCTTTGGCAGCGAAACCGGGCATCGTTCTCGAACGTCTGAACAGCGAGACAAAGGCCGATCAAGGGGTTGAAACCGGGACCGATCAAATCCCGGACGCGCGTCGCCAAGTTGGTCGCATCTCGATGGTTCTATTGGGGAGGGATAACGTGATGTCCGAACAGGCGAAAGCCCCGCGCGTCTGGATGCGATGGGCGGTCGCGCTGGCGCTGGTCTCGGGGACCGTGGCCGGCTCGATCAGTCCCGCGTTCGCGCAGGACGATGGAACAGTGACTGAAGCTCCAGTCGTGGAGCAGACCGATGTCGTGGTGGAAGAGGCGCCCCCCATTGAGGAAGCAGCCCCGGCTGAAGAGCCGGTCGCCGTCGCAGAGGCGCCGGTCGAGCAAATCGTAGCGGAAGAGGTCGCGCCAGAGCCCGCTCAGGATTCGCCTCAGATCGAAGAGGTTCCGGCCGCGCCGGAGGTCGTCGCTGAGACGCCTTACTTCGATCCCGTTGCGTCGAATGGGAATCCGATCCTCAACGATCCCGCGGCCCAGGCGGCTCTGGAGGACGCGGGCGTCGTTCAGCAGGTCGAACCGGCTGCAGAACCGGCCGCGACGGATAGCAGCGGCGAGGGGAATGGCGGCGGTGGCTCTGATGGCGGTCAGGCTGACGGTGGCGCGACCCAGACGGATGACGGCCAGGCCGGCGGCGAAGCTCCCGCTGCAGAACCCGTCGACGACTACAACATTTTCGAAGACCCGACCTTCAACGCGGCAATCGTCACGCCCGAGCCCGAGCCCGCGTCGGCCGACGAGCCGGTGGTGCAGGACAACAGTGGTGGCGGTGGCAACGGTGGCGGCCGTGACGATTCCACCTCCAACACTGGTTCAGACGGCGGTTCAGGCCAGAATGCTCAGGAAGAGGGCGGCCAGCAGGCTGCCGCGCCGGACACCACATCCCAGGGTGATGCTGGTTCGACCGGCGGGAACACCATCGAACCCGCGTCGAACGACGGCGGCGGGGGCGGCACGAATGCCGCGCCGGCGAACGACACCACGTCGACCCAGGCGGATGCCGCCAATACTGAATCCGCCGGTCAGAACGGAGATGGCTCTGGCGACGCAACCGACGATTCGGACGCCGCAAATGATGCCCGCGCCCAGCAAAACGCGGACATCACCGGCGACGGAACGGTAAGCGTCGTTGAGCAGCAGAAGGCCGATCGCAAGACGGTCAAGCGCGAGGCTCGAAACAACAATAACAACAACAACAAGAACAACAACAATGGCAACGGCAACGGAAACAAGAATGTCAACAGTGAGGCGAGAAACAATAACAACAACAATCGAAACGGAAACAACAAGAACGGGAATGGCAAGAACAACAACCATCGCATGGGCCTGGCCGCGAGCCGTGTCGCAGCGCTGACCGGTGGCGGACGCGGTGGCGATACCGCCTCGGCCGGCAACGGTGGCCGCGCCAACGCGAGCGCCGACGGCGGCATCGTGGTGATCGGGGCCATCAACTCCGGCGGCAACAAGGGGAACACCGTCAACGTTGGCAACATCGGCGGCGGCGGCAACGGCGACTGTCTCGCCGGGCCGGTCTACATCGATGGCGGAAACGTCGACAACAGCACAAACCTGAACATCGACGCGGGTGGCGGCACCGCCATCGCGGATGCCTCCGGTGGCAGCGACAACCTGGCTGTCACCTCAGGCAACGACAATGGCGGTGAGGTGCGCGCGCCGATTCGCAGCCGCTACGGCTTGCGCGGCGGGCAGGGCGGCGGCGCTGCCGGAAACCTTGCCTCGGCCGGGAATGGCGGGCAGGCTGGCGCCAGCGCTGACGGCGGCATCGTGGTCATCGAGGAGATCAACTCCGGTGGCAACGAAGGGAATACGATCGACGTCGGCGATATTTGCGCCGGTCCAGCGGCCCCGGTCTATGTGCCGGAAGCTCCGGCGAAGCCTGCCAAGCCGAGCAAGCCTGGCGCCCCGGCCAAGCCTGGGAAGGCCGTTCAGTACCCGGTGAGGACCCCTGCCAAGGGTGGCGGCGCGAAGGTCAAGGTGACGCGCGTTCCTTCCACTGGCGTGGGCTACGTGCCGAGCGCTCCGGTCCCGGCGCCTGCCTCGGGTTCGTTCGTGGCGACGTTGCCAGAGCGACGAGAGGACGAGGACGGAATCGAGCTCTTCCGGATCGGGTAATACCGGGCGACGAGCAAGCATCAATGGAACCGCGGGAGCGCCAAGCGCTCCCGCGGTTCTGTTTCTGTCTCCATGTCAGGAAGACTGCGCGACAGCCTGGAAGGCAGCGAACGAATCGGCGATACGCGTTGGATCGATGTCTCGCATGATGAAGACCAGGCGGCCCTGGCGCGAGGCATCGGGCCAGCGATCGAGGTGGCGCGGCTGGTGGACGACGTGCTGCACGCCTTCCAGCAGGAGAGGACCCTCCTCGCCCACATCGAGGAGGCCCTTCACGCGCAGCACCGATTCGCCATGGGCGTGGAGTAGCATCGTCAGCCAGAGGCCAACCATGCGCCAATCAGGCGGCTCATCGAAGGTCAGGGCAAGAGAGTGGATGGCCTTGGTTGCGTCGTGATCGGGCGAGGCGGCGTCGATCAGGTCAGCGTGGCCATGGCGAGAAGGGAGATCGATGCCCGCCTGCCAAAGCCGGTCGATATCGACGTGTCCATGCTCGGCCAGGATGATTTCAGCTACCGGGTTGAACCCGGACATACGGCGCGTCAACGCCGAAACCGCTGATTCATCGGCGAGATCGCGTTTGGTAATGACCACCGCGTCGGCGCTGGTGATCTGGCGCGTCGCTTCGCCATAGGTCTCCAGATTGGAGGCGCCCGCGACGGCGTCGAGCGTGGCAATGGTCCGCGCGATCCGATAGCGGCGGCTGAGCACCGGGTCGGCGACGATCGTATGGCGAATGGGAGCGGGGTCTGCCAGGCCAGACGTTTCCAGCAGGACATGGTCGAACGAGACCTCTTCGCGGTCAAGGCGGCGCAGGAGATCGAGGAGGGCCTCAACCAGATCGTCGCGCCGGGCGCAACAGGCGCAGCCACCGCCAAGAAGGGTGATCCGCTCGTCGGTCTTGCGAAAGAGATGGTGGTCGATGCCGATGGCGCCAAACTCGTTGACGATGATCGCCGCGTTGGCGAACCGGGGGTTGGCAAGCAACGAACGGATCAAGGTTGTCTTGCCGCTGCCGAGGAAGCCGGTGACGATCGTCAGCGGGATTCTGCCGTCCCTGGGACTCGTCACCCCTGTGATGCCGATGACCTCGCTAGATCGCGAAGGTTGTCGAGGAGGAGCGGATCCAGCGGATCGAGCGGGGCGCCGGTCATCGCTTCTGCTTCTGCCCAGACCTGGGCGAGATTCGAGACGACGGCCGAGCGCCCCTTGGCATCGCGCAGGATATAGCTCGACCCTTCCCAGTCCTGCAGCGTGAGGCCGCGACTCCGCAATACGACGCTGAAAAATCTGGCTCGCGCCGCGCGATCGAGCAGGCGCTGGCCACGGCGTTTGACATGCGTTTCCAGGACAACCAGATCGCCCGGAGTGGGGCCTTCCGCCACGGCATCCGACCAGTGGTCGTCGATCCAGAGCTGGCTGCACAGGAGACACATGGTTCGATCTCGCTTCGCGGGTGGCGCGACGAGCGACTACTCGCCAGTGCGGCCGAAAGTCCAGCTTTCGCGGACGCTTTCCGGACGCGCGCTTCCCGCGCGGGGATAGCGGCTGACGAAATCGGCGGCCATCTCGTCAAACGTAGTCCAGCGCACGGCCGGATGAGCGGAGATGTGGTCGATCAGTCGTTCCAGCATAAGCAGCACCTGGGGCCGGCCGGCGACATCGGGATGAATGGTGATCGGGAAGATGGCGTAGTCGTATTCCCGGTAGATCCAGTCGAACTGGTCGCGCCAGAGCTGCTCGATATCGCGCGGGTTGACGAAGCCGTGGCTGTTCGGCGATTTCTTGATGAACATCATCGGCGGCAGATCATCGACGTACCAGTTGGCCCCGATCTCGACCAGATCGGTCTCCTCGCCGCGCACGAGCGGTTTCATCCACGACTCCGCGGGTTTGGCGTAGTCGATCTTGGTCCAACGATCGCCGACCCGGGCATAGAAGGGGTGGAAATCGTTGTCCATGCGGCTGTTGTCATAGACGATGCCGTTCTCCAGCAGCAGCCGGACCGTCTCGCCCGAAAGCTCCCACCAGGGGGCGACGTACCCCTTCGGGCGGACGCCGCAGAGATCGACGACGAGGTCGATCGACTTCTTCAGGACCGCCTCTTCCTGCTCCGGGGTCATGGCGATGGGGTTCTCGTGCGAATAGCCATGTAATCCAATCTCATGCCCGGCGTCGGCGACCATCTTCATCTGCTTGGGAAAGGTCTCGATCGAGTGGCCGGGGATGAACCAGGTGGTGCGCAGGCCGCGGCGATGGAAGAGATCGAGCAGGCGCGGGGAGCCAATTTCGCCGGAGAAGAGGCCGCGCGAGATGTCGGCCGGCGAATCCTCCCCGCCATACGACCCGAGCCACCCCGCAACGGCATCGACATGGACGCCAACGCTGCAGAGGATTTCCTTCTTCGAAGCGGTTTCCATAGCGATTACCCTCCAGTTTCGATAGCGTTGATCCCGGTTCGAGCCGAATCAGGCGCGCCAGCGATTGCGCAGGCGGTCGGCGACGACGGCGAAGATCAAGAGCACGCCGATGGCGATGGTTTGCAGGTAGGACTCGACCTTGATCAGGTTCATGCCGTTCTGCAGGACTTTGATGAAGAGCGCGCCGAGGACGGCGCCGATGATGCGCCCCTCGCCGCCGCGCAGGGAGACGCCGCCTATGACCGCGGCGGTGATCGATTCCAGGGGGTATTCCGGGCCGAGGTTCGGCTCGCCGGAGCTGGTGCGCGCGGTAAGCAGGATGCCGGCGATGGCAGTGAGCACGCTGCACAGGACGTAGACCGAGGCGATCAGCACGCCGACCGGGATGCCGGAAAGATAGGCGGCCTTGGTGTTCCCCCCGATGGCGTAGAGGTAGCGCCCCCAGGAGGTGGAAGTCACCAGAAAGATGATCAATATCGTGGCAACGATGGCGACATAAATGGCGATCGGGATGCCGAACCAGCGCCCCGTGCCCAGCTCCTTCGTGAAGAGGGGCGGCAGCCCGCTGACCGGCGATCCGCCGGTGTAATAGAGGGCAAAGCCGCTGCCGACCGAGGCCATGCCGAGCGTCATGATGAAGGGCGAGACGTTGAATCGCGCCACGCCGATGCCGTTGATCAGCCCGAAGACCAGCCCCACCACCAGCCCGGCGGTAATCCCCACGACCATCGACATCAACTCGGCGTCGGGGTTCCCCGCCAAGTAATTCGACATGAAGCGGGCGGAAACGACGCTGGTCACGGCGATGACCGCGCCGACCGAGAGATCGAAGCCGCCGCAGATCAGCACCAACGCCTGACCGAGCGTCACGATCACGAGGAAGGTCGATTGCCGGAAGACGTTGGCGATGTTGGCGGCGCCGTAGAAACGGGGCTCCTGCAGCGAGAAGAAAACGATCGCTATGATCAGGAGAATGGGCAGAATGCCCACCGTCGAAAAGACGGCGTGGGCGATTTCCCGGCCCCGGTTCGGGCGAGCGAGCTCTTGCTCCAGCGGCGCCGTGGTCATCGTCTCCATCCCTCGTGAGGTCCGCCGCTCATCGGTGAAGCCTGCTGGTCATGCCGCCTCGACATCAGGAGGTGGTTGCGCGTCGCGGTCGAAGAAGTTGGCGAGGACCGCTGCTTCGGTCAGTTCTGCCCCGATCAGCTCAGCGCGGACCTCGCCCTGGTGCATGACGTACGCGCGGCGGGCGAGGTGCAGCAGCTCGGGCAGATCGGACGAGATGAGGAGAACGGCGGCGCCCTGCTCGCACAATTCCTTGATGAATCCGTAGATCTCGACTTTGGCGCCGACGTCGACGCCGGTGGTCGGCTCATCGAAAATGAAGAGTCTCACATCGCGCGTCAGGCCGCGCCCGAGCACGACCTTCTGCTGATTGCCGCCGGAGAAGAAGGCCACCTGCCGCTCGATATTCAGAGGGCGCAGGTTCAACCGGCGGGCGATGTCGCGCACGATGCGCCGCTCCTGAAAGCGCCGCACCAGGCCAAAGCGGCTGAAGGCAGGAAGACCCAGAGAGGCGAGGGAAATGTTCTCGCGCACCGAGCGCGAGGCGACGAGCCCTTCGGCGCGGCGGTCGGGAGGGATGTAGGAGACGCCGCGCGCGAGCATGGCGCCAGGCGATGGGTGAAGGACCACGTCGCCGGCCAGAGTCACGCTTCCCCCCGATATGGGCTCCAGCCCGAAGACCGCCCGCCCGATCTCCGATTTCCCCGAGCCGACCAACCCGGCCAGCCCGACCACTTCTCCCGCGCGGACCTCGATGGAGACATCGTGCACCCGCCCGGTGGGCAGGGTGAGCCGGGAGGTTTGCAGCATGAGCGGCCCAGGCTGGTAGGCAATGGTGGGATAGAGGGCCTCGATGGAGCGGCCGGTCATCATCTCCACCAGCCGCGATTCCGAGATGCCCCCGGCCGCGACCGTGCCTACCAACTCTCCATCACGCAGGACGGTGATGCGGTCGGCGACGCGCTGAATCTCGTGCATGCGGTGGGTGATGTAGATGATGCCGAGCCCCTGCGCCTTCAGCCGCTCGACCACCGCGAAGAGATGGTTAGCCTCGTTTTCGGTCAACGATGCGGTCGGCTCGTCGAGGATCAGAATCGACGGCTCACCCTGCATCGCCTTGGCGATCTCGACCATTTGCTGCTCGGCGCGGGGGAGGGAGCTGACGGGGACCTTCGGATCGAGGTGGAACTGCAGGAGATCGAGGGTGGCCGTGGCGCCGCGGGCAATGGCGCGCTTGTCCAGAATCCCGCCGCGGGTCAGCTCCCGGCCCAGGGAAAGATTGTCTTGAACGGAAAGGGTGGGCACCAGGGAAAATTCCTGAAAGACGGCGTTGATGCCGAGTTGCCGGGCGTGATGGGGAGAGTGGAGGCGGATCGCTTGACCACGCAATTCCATCGTGCCGTCGTCCAGGGGAAACGACCCGGCGATGATATTGATCAGCGTGCTCTTGCCCGCGCCATTCTCGCCAAAGAGGACGTGCACTTCGCCGGCCCGCAAATCAAAGTCGATGTTCCTGAGCGCCTGGACGCCAGGAAATCGCTTGCTGATTCCCGATAGGCGAAACAGCAGCGGCGCCTCTGGTTCTGGGAGTGGCTGTGCCGGTGTCGTTGTTTCCTGCTGCACGGAGAGCCTATCGCCTGTCGTGGTTGATCCGATGTGAAAGGGTCGGGACCTTTCGCCCCGACCCCTGAGCTCTTGCCAGAGTGGCTAGCCGACGTTGAATTCGGGCTTGTAGTCCTTCGGCGCGAAGGTCGATTCCCAGACGAACTCGGTCTCGAGATTGTCGGGCGTCATCATGGTGATCACCGGCCCGGCCCGATTGCTCGGATCGAGGGTCTGGCCCTCAAGCAGGCGGATGGCCATGTCGACCGCCATGCGGCCCTGAATGACCGTGTGATCGTTCGCCGAGCCGGTCAGCTCGCCGGCGGCGAGGCCATCATAGACGGGAGGATTCTGGTGGAAGGCCAGCACCTTGATCGAATCCTCGAGGCCGGCCTCCCGGATGGCCTGAACGGCGGAGACGGCGGCCTGGGCGTTGCCGACGATGAAATCGATATCGGGGTTTGCCTGCAGCTCGTCCTCGATCAGGGCCAGCTGAATGTCGCGGCCAGTGTCGCCCCACTTGGTGGCGACGACCTCGATGTTCGTGTCCGCGGTGGCGTCGAGAAAGCCCTGATAAGCGGTGTCGGTCCACCCGGCGCCCTGGGGGCCGGGGAAGAAGGCGACCTGGACCGGCTCATCGCCCGTGACCAGATTCTCCTTCATGTAGGTCCCGGTGACGTGGCCCATGTCGTAGAAGCTGACCAGAGCATGAGCGGAGACATCGGGTGAGTTGACGCCATTGACGAAGTCGATGACCGGAATGCCGCTGGCGACGATCTCCTCAACCTTGGCATTCACGCCGTCGGCGCTGATGGCGCCGAGGATGATAGCTTCCGCCCCCTGCGCCACGCAGTCGTCCATCTGGCTGAGCTGGGTGTCCAGCTCGGTGTAGCCGCCGGCCTCCAGCAGCTGCATCTTGGCCCCGTCGCGCCGAATCTCCTCGGCAATGCCGTAATTGGCTCCCAGCCAGTAGGGATCCTTGAGGTGTGGGAAGGAGACGCAGATGTTCCACTGCTTGGTGATCTGGTCGGTGGGGATGGGCTCGTACATGGCCGGCTGCTTCTCGCCATCGACGACCCACTCTACCGGCCAGGTCCAGTTCTCGGAGGCCAGGCTTTCCGCGCTGCCCACTTGAGGCGTCGCGTCTTGCGCCAGGCCGACGTTGCCGGCGCCACCAAGCAGCACCCCGATGCCGAGCGTTGCCGCCAACGCCAGCCCGCCGATTCGTTGCGAGCGTGACCAGATAGACATACCGTTCCTCCCGGGTGATGTCGGAGTCCGCGACCACGAGTTCGTTCGCTACATGAAAAATCATCGGGGCGAGGCGGGAAACTGTCAAGAGATGAACACCCGGATCTACTGGCCGCGCGTGGAAGCAGGGAGAGTCGCGCCGATGCGAAAAATCCGCGATGATTAGCGAAACACCAGGGTGAGCCAAGGGAGGTGACAGTGGGCCAGGCCAATGGACGGGCGAATGCGGCGCTCCTGGCGGAGACTCCGGCGCGGGATGGGCGGCCGGGCGCAGTGTTTCGCTCCGCGGGCGATCGCTTTTTGCTCGTCGAGTTCGGGCCGATGGAACTCGATCTGACCTTGAACTTCCGGGTGCTGGGTCTCAATCAGGCGATGAAAGATGCCGCCATGACTGGCGTCATCGAGACGATCCCAGCCCTGCGCTCGATCCTTATTCACTACGACAGCACGACGCTGCCGCCCGGGGAACTCATCGCGGAGGTCAATCGCCTCTACGCGTTGCTGCCGCCGGTCGAGGATCTCACCATCCCCAGCCGGGAGATCACGCTGCCAATGGCGGTCAACGATCAGTGGACGCGGGCGGATATCGCCAAGTACGTGCAGTTCATCCGCAAGGACGCGCCGAACATCCGCGATGGCAATAATATCGACTACGCGGCGGAATACAACGGCCTGCAGGGTGCCGATGAGTTCCTCGAATACCTGATGGCGACGCCCTGGTGGAACGCCGCGAACGGCTTCTTTCCTGGCTTGCCCTTCATGTTTCCGCTCGACCCCCGCTACGCGGTGGTGATTCCGAAGTACAACCCGACGCGGCCCTGGACCCCGGAAGGCGCCGTGGGCATCGCCGGCCCTTGCCTGGCCATCTACCCGGTGCCATCGCCGGGCGGCTACCAGCTCATCGGGCGCACCATCCCGATCTACGATGCCCAGCAGCGTAATCCGGCCTTTGCCGACAATCCGATCCTGATGAAACCAGGCGATCGCGTCTCCTTCACGACGGTCACGGACGACGAACTCATCGCCTTGCGCGAGCAGGTCTACGACGGAACCTACCAGTATCAGATCAAGGACGGCGAATTGGTCGTCGGCGAGTACCTGGCGTTCCTCGACAGCATCGAGCCGGAATCACGGGCGTTCCGGCAACGCCAGCAGGCAGCCGCCGAGAAGACGCCGGTGCCATAGCGAATCGACGCATCTGCTTGCCGGCGAACGCGACGGGAGAAACACGCATGATTGAGGTGCTCGAAGGGGGCATCCAGACGACGATTCAGGATTTCCCTGGGCGGCAGGGGCTGCTCGACCAGGGAATCTGTCCGGCGGGGCCATTCGACAACCTGGCCTTCCGACTGGCGAATCTGCTCGTCGGCAACGAATCAGGCATGGCTGGGCTCGAAATCACCGCCGGGAACTTTCAGGCGCGCTTCGAGCGGGAGGCGGTGATCGCGGTCACCGGCGCCGACATGCAGCCAAAGCTGGATGGAGAAAGGATCGACCTCTGGCGGTCGTACCGCGTCCTACCGGGGCAAACGTTGGCCCTGGGCACGGTGGCTGGTCGCGGGTTTCGCGCGTACCTCGCCGTCAGCGGCGGTTTCGACGTGCCCGCCTATCTGGGCAGCCGGGCGACGTACGTGCCGGGCGCCATTGGCGGCCATGAAGGGCGGGCGCTCAAGAAAGGCGATCGGATTGCCCTGGGTGATCCCCTGGGGAATCTCGCCGACTTCAGCGAACGGCGGCTGAAGCCTGAGATGGTCCCTAGCTACGCCGCGGAGTGGGAATTGGAGGCGGTGCCGGGACCGCAAGCCGCGCCCGATTATTGGACCTGGGACGATTACGATCACTTTTTCGCCCACACCTGGAAGCTCGATCGCAACTCGAACCGCATGGGATATCGCCTCGAGCCGCATAGCTGGCAATGGGCACGCACGACCGGCGGAGTCGCGGGGGGCCATCCTTCCAACATCCTCGACAATGGCTACGCGGTGGGGGCGGTGAACATCTCCGGCGATCAGCCGATCATCCTCTGCGTCGATGGGCCGACCCTGGGCGGCTTCGTCTGCGCGGCGGGCGTGGCCTACGGCGCGATGTGGAAACTCGGCCAGATGGTTCCGGGCCGCGACCAGATCCGCTTCAAGGAGTTGAGCATTGATGACGCGGCCGATCTGGCGCGGGCCACCGAAGCCGTGATCGATGAAGCGAATCTGGAGCGGGTGTGACATGGCGGACCCGATCAGGATCGACCTCAACTCCGACATGGGCGAGAGCTACGGCCGCTGGACGCTCGGCAACGATGCCGAGCTGATGGAAGTGATAACCTCGGCGAATATCGCCTGCGGCTGGCACGGCGGCGACCCGGCCGTGATGCGCGCCACCGTGGAGATGGCGATCGCTAACGGCGTGGGCATCGGCGCCCATGTCAGCCTCCCCGATCTGCTCGGCTTCGGCCGGCGACGGATGCAGGTCAGCCCGGACGACATCTACGACTACGCCATGTACCAGGCGGGCGCGC
>JBBRVX010000055.1:0-24831 GCA_038246475.1 Thermomicrobiales bacterium
GATCCATCAAATCGAGGGTCAGTTGCCCGCCGTTCGCGCCGGCCGCGATCGTCTGCCCGGCCGGGGTCGCCTTCGTCAGCCCATCGAACGACTTGGCATCGACCGCGCTATCGCCGTTGTAGAAGCCATCCAGAAACTTGTGAGCCACGGCGCGGGCGCGGCTGGCGATCACTTCCGCCTCCAGGTCGGTCGGGTCGGCGTAGGTCGCCTGCAAAAAGTTGTCCACGTCAGCGTCGCCACCCATGATCTTCAGCGCCGCCGTCACCGTGGTGAAAGTCGGCGTCGCCTCGGTCCAGGTATCGCCGACATCATAGAAACTGGCCGCCGGCAGCGTCGCTTCCCGGTTGTAGGTCACGGCGGTGCCGGTCACTTCTATGAACGGCAAAAGCTGGAGCAGTTGCGATTCCTTGATAACGGTTTCGATCACGCCGCGCAGCAGCAGATCCTGGGTCAGCTTGGCGGCCTCGGCCTTCGTCATTGCCATTGCTAGTCGATCCTCTCTCTGGTGGAAACGTCAGCGGCGGGGCCCGTGCCCCGCCGATCAGCCATATTTCAGTGCTGCCGGCTGCACCTCACGCTCGTCAGCTCCCTGACTCTCCCCCTTTCCCCCCTATCCCCTCACCGTCGTGTCGCCAATCCCCGGCGAATCTTCTCCACCGACGGGAGCCGCTCCAGATCGACCGTGACCGCTGGCGCGCTGCCCGCCGGCACGACCGGGGCGACGGCGGCGACCGTCGCGGGCGCGCGCGCCGCTACGCCCGCCGCGATCCGCTGGTAGGCCGCCGCCGCGGGCTCGAGGCTCTGCATCAGCGCCGCGATACTCTCGCCGCTCACCATTTCCGGGACCGTCTCCGGATAGGCCCGCAATGCCAACTCACGCACCGCCGCCAGATCGTCTTCGCTCAAGCTCCCTGCCTCGATCTCCACGTGCTCCTCCTCTCGGACGTCTGTCTCGTTGTGGTCGTCCATGTGTTGCTCCTTTCGTGGGTGGTGGGTGATGGGTGATGGGTGATGGGTGATGGAACGGCCGGCTATCGGCTATAAGCCTCCGACTTCCGTCACCCATCACCCATCACCCCTCACCCTACGTCCCATCACCCCGCGCCACCCGCGGCCGCCAATCCCGGCCGTCCAGCAGCGTGACCAGCGCCGCGCTCATCACCAGATCGTCATGCCCCCGGCCTGCCGGCGCGCCCCAGCGCAGGCTCTTGCCCGGCCCGGGCGGCGTCATATAGGCCGTGGCGGCGAGCTGCGCCCGGAAGAGGCGCGTCAACTGCTCGCCATCGTCGGCGTACTCCCGGTAGCGCCCGGTGTCGATCAGCCCGATCCAGTCCCACCCCAGCGCGCTCTTGCTCGCCGCCGTGAAGATGAAGGGGACGACCGGAATCGGCCGCCCATCACGCCGGTCACCCAATGTCGCCGCCAGAAAGGAGGCCAGCCCGGCCCCAACCCCCGTGGCATCGACCACCACCACGCTCGCCCGCCACACCCGCCGCGCCAGATGCACCAGCCGGGCGTGCAGCTCCGAGTGGCGCACACCGGTCCAGGCCATGCGATCGACGACGGAGTAGGACGGGAGACGGGGGACGGAGGACGGAAGTGCAAGGTTGCCGGGCGTTCCGCTTACGCCCCCCCGTCCTCCGTCTTCCGTCCTCCGTCCCCCGTCCTCGACTTCGACTTCAACAACCGTCAGCGCCGTGCTATCCCGCCGGGTGTCGTCGCGGAAGCCGGCGGGGCCGGGGTCGCCCTCTTCCTCGCCGGCCACATCGAGCAGCAGGGCGTAGCGCTTCCCCGGTTCGGCGGCATGGCGGCGGGGGTGATCGCCCTGCATTGCGGCGATGCGCGCGGGCGGGAAGAGGCCCCCCTCGCCGTCGAGCTCTTCCAGGCAATACTCGGTGCGGATGAACGGATGCGCCGGCCCGAACTGCGCCATGCGCGCCCGCACCCGCGCTCCATAGGCCGGCAGCTCCTGGGCCACCGTCTGCCAGGGAACGGTCCACACCCGATGCTGGCCATCGCGCCGCTCTTCTTCGCGCAGAAACGCCATCTGGCGAGCCAGCAGGGTGTCGCGACTCCAGACCGTGCCCAGGAAGAGGGTGGTGGCGTTCGTGCTGGCCGCCATCGGGTCGAAGACGGCGTCCCAGACATCCGGGGCGATATCCTGCGCCTCGTTCGCCACCAGCAGCAGATCGGCGGTCTGCCCGCGGGCGTTGGCCCCCGGCCCCGCCGAGAGGAAGCGCGCCGACGCGCGGCCAAGGGTGACCGCGTAGCCATCCCGCACGGTGACCTTGCCAGCAAACGCGGCCGGCAGCGGCTCCTGCAGCCGCGCCAGCAGCCGGTCGCGCATCAGCGCGGCTTGCGGCAGAAAGGTCGGGGCGGCCAGGACGATGGAGCCGCCCCGCCGCTGCATGCGCAGCAACAGATAGGCTGCTAGTTGCGCCAACAGCTCGTCTTTCCCCGCCTGCCGGGAGAAGACCACCGCGAACGAATGACCTTGCCTCCGCGCCACACTCGTCGCGATGGCCCGTGCGGGATCGACCTGATAAGGCCGCAAGGTCCGTTCTGGGAGGAGCAGCCGAGAAAAGGTCCCGACATCGCGCAGGGCCAGGCGACTGGCGCGGGCGATGGGATCGCTCGCCGCGGCGGATGAAGAGGTCATCGGGCAATGGCCTGATCGATCGTCTCACCTCCCGGCCGATAACCGCAACGCGACATCCATGAGCAACGATCCCGCGATCATGAAGAGGAGCCCGTTCAGGCGGGCCTTGATCTCGCGCAAATCCTCACTCATCCCCAGCACCATCTGGCGCGTCACCGCTTCGTAGGTCGAGGCCGGCTCCAGGCTGATCGTCGCTCCGCGCGGCCCGGGTGCGGAGATCGTCTCCGCCGCGGCGCCCGGAGCACAGGCCGCGGTTCCATCCATGAGCATCATGCCGTCTTGCTTCCTTTCTCCCGGGGCGCATCCCGGGCACACTCCTTCTCCATCGCATCCAACTCCCGCAACATGAGCGCCCGCATCTCGTCCAGGTCGGCCCGGGGACCGCCGCGCAGCCGTGCCGCCTGGACCGCGACACCGGCGACGCGCGAGATGCCGGCGGCCAGCCGCGAAGGATCGTCCTCCTCCATCAGCAGCCGCACCAGAGCGAGGCGCAAGGCGCCGATCTCTGTCTCCAGGCCGGTGTCGCGGGAGGCGGCACGCAGGGTGCGGGGAAGGCCCTGACCGATCACGGCGTTGTAGCTGCCGGTGAGCAGGCGCTCCCGGAAGCGGGCAAGGAGCTCGCGTGGATCGGCGCCTGCCGTTGCGCGCTCTTCTCCTGATGACGATCGTTCACTCTCGTGTGGCGCGTCCATGATTCCTTTCCAGCGAGCCCGGCGGTGAGCCACGTCGTCGTGCCGCCCGGACCTCCCTCGTGCAACCCCCTCACTTATATAGACACGATTTGCGAGAAAAAGTGCGCCATATCTAGGTAAATCTAGGTATCCAAGCGGTCCTGGGGGCTGGCGAGCGGATGGAGCGCGACCCCTTGCATCCCCCCTATCCCCGGACGAGGAAGGCGTGAAGAAGGGCTCGATTTCAGACGACCGGCGCGCTGATCGTCGTCAGCGGCCGTGTCGAGTACCTTTTCGGAACGTGGTCCCTGGACATGGTGCAAGGAGAAGCGGAGGGGATCACACCCGGTCGAGATGCCGTCAGGCAGCGCCCGCCTTCAGAGTCTGATCCATTCTGACGCATTCACGCGTAATCCTGTTGGAATCTGATGTCGACAGTGGCGTGGGCCTGATGCGCTTGACTTCGCGGTGCATGAGGGAGGGATGGCAGCGGGTGCCAGGAACCGGTCACATCACGCCGCATAGCCGTGGCCGCCTGCTCGGCGCCGAGAGCGTGGCACATTTCTGGCTCTATGAAGTGATAGTGAGAGTCCTCCCTAAGGATGTTTTCCTGAATAGCTCCCAAAACCCGGATCATGGCCTTACAAACGCGTTGAGAGGCTACCTATGAACTTGAAAAACACGCTGTCGACTCCGAATGGCCATGCACTCGCCACCAGAGCCACTGAACCCCTGCCAGACCCGAACAGCCTGGCGCGGTTGGCCGCCATTGTTCGCTCGTCAGCCGATGCGATTGTGGGAGAAACGCTGGAAGGGATCGTGACTGATTGGAACCCAGCCGCTGAAAGGCTCTACGGCTACCGTGCTGAGGACGTCATTGGCCAAAACCTCACCATGCTCGTGCCACCGGAGCGCATGGCCGAGGCGAACGAAATCCTGGCCCGAGTACGCAACGGCGAACAGATCGAGGGCATCGAGACCTTTCGCTGGACGAAAGATGGACGGCGCATCGATGTCTCCCTCACCGTTTCACCGGTCTGGAACGATGCCGGCGAGATCGTGGCCACCTCGGCGATCGTGCGCGATATCACCGAACGGAAGCGCGCCGCCAGTGCGTTGACGGAAACGGAGGCAATCCTGCGGGTGGCCTTCGAGAACGCGCCGATCGGGAAAGTGCTGGCTCGCCCCGACTCAAGCGTGCTCCGGGTAAATCGGGCGTTCTGCACCATGTTGGGGTATACGAAGGAAGAACTGCTGGCCACGGACTTCCGGATCCTCACCCATCCGGACGACCTCGCGCCCAATCTGGCCTGCATGCAGCGGGCGCTGGATGGCGAGATCGAGACCTACGAGCTCGAGAAGCGCTACCTCCATCGCGATGGACACGTCGTGTGGGCCCAGCTTCACGGCTCGCTGGTGCGCGATGCGGAGGGCGCCCCCAGCTACTTCATCTCCCAGATCGAGGACATCACGGAGCGCAAGGCGGCGGAGCGGGCGTTGGCGGCCGCGCACCAACAGTCGCGTCAGGTCCTGGAGCGCATCGCCGACGGCTTCTTCGCGCTCGATCGGGAGTGGTGCTTTACGTATGTCAATGAGGCTGCCGAGCGCATCCTCGGCCAGAGCCGCGATGCTTTGCTGGGAACGAACATCTGGGAAGCGTTTGCTCCCGCTCTGGAAACACCGGTCTATCACACCTACCAGCGCGCGATGACCGAAGGCGTGACCCAGAGCGTCGAGTTCTACTACGAACCCCTCCAGGCCTGGTTCACCGCGCACGCCTATCCCTCGCCAGAAGGGCTTTCGGTCTTCTTCCGCGATGTGACCGCGACGAGGCAGTGGATCCAGGACATCCGCGTCTCGGAGGAGAGGCACCGAACGCTGGTCGATCAGTTGCCGGTGGTGGTCTACCTGCTGGAAGGCCGTGAGGCACACCACACCCTCTATTTCAGCCCGCACCTCAAGGCATTGGTGGGGTTCTCCTCCGAGGAAGCCCTGGAATGGCGTGCCGAGCACGACTGGACCGAGGCCGTGCATCCCGATGACCGGGCGCGCGTCGCCACTGAAGCCGGCCGCGCGGTCGCGGCCGGGACGCCGATCAGGATGGAGTACCGGACCATACGCAAAGACGGAACCTATATCTGGGTGGTGGATGAGTGCGTACCTGTCCTTGATGGGTCCGGGCAGATCGTGGCCTGGCAAGGGGTACTGCTGGACGTGACCGAGCGGGTTGCAGCCGAAGCGGCTCGCGCCGGCCTGGCCGCGATCGTCGAATCGGCTGAGGACGGCATTCTCAGTTGCACCCTCGACGGCGCCATTCTGAGCTGGAACTCCGGCGCGGAGAAGCTCTATGGCTATGCCTCCAGCGAAGCCATCGGGCAATCGGTGACGATGCTGCGGCCGCCGGAGCTGGAGAAGGACATCGCCGCCATGGTGGAGGGTGTCCGCCAAGGCGAGCATATCGCGGCGCACGAGACCGTGCGGCTGACAAAAGATGGCCGCCGCGTCGATGTCTCCGTGGCGATGTCCCCCATCCGCGATGCCAGCGGCAGCATCATGGCCCTGGCCTCCATATCACGCGACATTTCGGCGCTCCGGCAGGCCAGGGACGCCGTACGTCTGCGCGACCGGGCGCTGGCGGCGGTGACGAACGGCATTCTCATCACCGACCCAACGCTGCCGGACAACCCGATGGTCGACGTCAATCCCGCCAGTGAGCGCTTGACGGGGTATACCCGCGAGGAGATGGTCGGCCGCAACTGCCGCTTATTTCAGGGACCGGAGACCGACCCCGCGGCGGTGGCACGGTTGCGGGAGGCCATCGCGGCCGGCCGTGACGTATCGGAGACGCTGCTGAACTACCGCACAGACGGGACGCCGTTCTGGAACGAACTGCGCATATCTGCAGTGCGGGATGAAGGCGGCGCGTTGACGCATTTCGTGGGCATCCAGACCGACGTCACCGCGCGCACCCAGGCAGAGGGCGACCTGCGCGCGGCATTGGAGGCCGCGGAGGAGGCGAACCGGACGAAGAGCCAGTTCCTGGCCATGATGAGCCACGAGCTGCGCACGCCGTTGCAGGCGGTCCTTGGCTACGCCGAGCTCCTATTGGCCGGGTCGGAGGTGTCGCTCAACGCCGAGCAGCGGGAGGACCTCGCCTTTATCCATCGCGGCGGCGCCCGCATGCTCGCCCTGATCAATCAGATGCTCGACCTCTCGCGCATCGAGGCGGGCCGGCTGGTGCTGCTGCGCGAGCCGGTCGATCTGGCGGACATTCTGGAGGAGGTGCGCCAGGATGTGGCGCCGCAAACGATCCAGAAGGGGCTGGAGCTGCGGATCGACCTGCCGCCCGCCCTGCCGCTGGTGCTGGGCGATGCGGAGCGCTTGCGGCAGATTCTGCTCAACCTCGCCGGCAACGCGGTCAAGTTCACCGAGCGGGGATCAGTCCGGATTAGCGCCGAGGCGAACGCGGACGAGGTGCAGGTCACCGTGCGCGACACCGGCATTGGGATAGCGCCTGTTGACCTCCCACATATCTTCGAAGAGTTTCGCCAGGTCGATAGCCGGCTGTCGCGGCGGCACGGCGGCGCCGGCCTGGGGCTGGCGATTGCCCAGAAGCTGGCCGAGCTGATGGGCGGCCGGATCACCGTGGCAAGCGAGGTCGGCGCGGGCTCCACCTTCACCCTGCATGTGCCGGTTGCGCCGGCATGAGTGCCGAGGGCTGTCGTAGCGTGCCCAGGTGGGCTGTCCGCCGAACCAGCCCAACCGCTCGGCTCTTCGTCGCCTTCACCAAATACGCCTGACGTTTGCCTGGGCGGGTCTGTCTGGTGACCTCAAGACACACTCTTATGCACGTTTCAATTGCATGATAAGCTCAGGATCGGGCATGATTGGTCCAGTTGGAGCACGGATTTGCAGGCAGCCACCAAAGGACAATCGGACACCGTTAGCAGCCTCGTCGCACTCGCCTTAGCTTTAGGCGCCCGCGACGTTTCTGGATGGACCGTCGCTGAAGAGCAGCTCGCCCGTGAGGCGTCACTCTCGTTGCCCCTGTTCACATCCGTCGAGCGAGAAGCAATACAGCGCGGCGTAGATCCCCTGGGAGATGCCTTCTGTCGCAATTTCTCTGCTGAAGCTCGGCGTCCGAATGGAGCCACCTACACCCCCCAGCCGATTATCAACGCGATGCTCGAATGGGCTGAGACTGAACTTTCTCCGAGTCGAATCATCGATCCTGGGGCGGGTTCGGCGCGCTTCCTTGTTGCCGCTGGTCGTCGATTCCCAAACGCGGATTTGATCGCTAGCGAAATTGATCCCCTGGCAGCTATCCTGGCGCGTGGTCACCTGGCTGCAGCTGGAATGAGTGACCGGTCCCGTGTGTTCGTTGGGGACTATCGGCAGCTTACTCTGCCCAAGATCGCCGGTCGTACGCTCTTTATAGGCAACCCACCCTATGTCCGCCATCACCTGATCGAACCATTCTGGAAGACGTGGCTGGTGAAAACGGCGCGTAGCCACGGTCACGATGCCAGTCAGCTCGCTGGCCTGCATGTGCACTTCTTCCTGGCTACCGCGGAGCTCGCGCGGCCTGGTGACATTGGCGTGCTGATCACGGCGGCGGAGTGGTTGGACGTCAATTACGGCCGACTGGTTCGCGAACTCCTTACCGGCATCCTTGGCGGTAAGAACATTCACGTTATCGAGCCAACCGCTGATCCTTTTCCCGGAACGCAAGCAACGGCAGTGATCACGGGTTTTGCAGTCGGCGCCAAGCCCGAGACAATTGGACTCCGACGCGTCTCAACGCTCACTGACCTTGGAGCACTGACTACAGAACGATTTGTTCGGCGAGAGCGGCTGGAAGCGGCTGATCGTTGGACGCCTCTGACCCGAGCCCTTCGGGAACGAAGAGAAGGGTTCGTCGAGCTTGGCGAGTTGTGTCGAGTCCATCGTGGGCAGGTGACCGGGGCGAATGCCGTCTGGATCGCTGGTGATCATTCCAAGGCGCTGCCTCAATCAGTTCTCTATCCTTCAATAACGAAGGCCCGCGAGCTATTTGCTTCCGGCGGTGTCCTTCTTGACTCTTCAACCCTTCGCCGCGTAATCGATCTCCCACACGATCTTGATGCGTTTGAGAGGTCGGAGCGCCGTACGATCGATAGGTTTCTCCGCTACGCGAAGACCCAAGGAGCAGACAGCGGCTTCGTTGCTCGCCACCGGAAGGCGTGGTGGTCGGTCGGATTGCGTCGACCGGCACCGATCCTGGCGACGTACATGGCGCGACGGCCGCCGGTCTTTGTATGTAATTTGGCTCACGCCCGCCACATCAACATCGCTCACGGTCTCTATCCCCGGGAAGATCTCACTCAACAGCAACTCGCACATCTGGCAAGCTACCTCTCCCATAGCGTCTCCATTACCGAGGGCAGAACCTATTCTGGAGGCTTGACCAAGTTCGAGCCGCGTGAAATGGAGCGACTACTCGTGCCGCGTCCGGAGCTGCTTGCCGACGAGGTGCCCATCGAGGCAATTCTTTAGATGGTTGGCGGACGACACGGTCAGGTCCCCCGGACTCAGTGGAACAGTCAGCAACTCGACGCCGACCGAATGCTTGCAATCGAAATGTTTCGTAAAGAGCGGCTTGAAGAGCCGACTGAGGAGTTCAGTGAGCGGTTTGCCCAGGCGCAAGCAGTCATGGAGGATCTCCTTGAAGCCACTGTCGATCTAACGGATGTCTCGCCTCATGCTCTTTCGATCCTCACCGGGCGTGCTTCGCATGATGCCTTTCGGTATATTGCTGGGCCGCCAATCTCCATTGATGATCTCAAGACCCTGGTCGATACCAATTCGATCTCCCGCAAAACCCTCGTCGGCAACCCGGGCCTCCTGCAGCGGTTGATTGAAACCGTATTCGCGGGGCTTGATCGAGGACGCTTCCCGTGGATCATCGAAAGGCGCGAACCCGACCCCGCGGAGCGAAGTGCCGCGATCCTTGCATCGGCTACTTTGCTCGCGACGCAGGGCGTGGCAACGAACCGCCGCACCCAGGGCAAGAAGGCGCAAGAGAACCGAGTACGCGAGCAACTCATCAGCCTCGGCTTCACGCAGACGAGAGTTCCAGGTGGTGTGGCTCGTACCATTCGCGAAGCGCCAGCCGCGGGAGAATTTTGCCGGGAAACCACGCTGACCTCGCGCAAGGCCGACCTGATTGTCGGGCTCTGGGATGGGCGGATCATGCCCATCGAATGCAAGGTTTCCAATTCTTCTATTAACTCCGTCAAGCGCCTGAACAACGACGCCGCCGTGAAAGCTGAGATATGGTCCAAAGACCTGGGCACCAGCAACGTCGTACCAGTTGCGGTTTTAAGTGGCGTGTATTGGCTGCAAAAGCTCGAGGAAGCACAAGAACGCGGCCTATCTCTTTACTGGGCACATCGGCTGAGTGACTTGACCGACTGGATTGAAAGAACCCGATCGTAGTCGGGGCAGGTAATCTACAAACCAAGGCGGGTGATGCCAACTAAGCGCAAACAAACGATGGCGACAAGTAGAGCGGGCGTGAACCACATTCGCTCCATCGTCGAGGCGCACAATTGTATATTCCAGGAGATCACCCTCGATAACGATCTGGGCAACGATGCTTACATTGAATTCACACTGGAGGAGGACGCGACTGGCTGCTGCATCGCAGTGCAGATAAAGTCCGGGCCATCGTTTCTCTCGTCCGACGGTAGCCACTTTACGTTTAAAACAGACAGGGCCCATCTCGAATACTGGCGTGACCACCTTCTGCCTGTCGGCGCGATCCTCGTTAACCTAGTGACCAATACTGCGGCGTGGCTGGATATCACAGAGCATCTTGCCAAGAATCCCTCGGCTGTAGACGAGGGTCCTTATTCGCTACGGGTGCCCGTTGACCGAGGGTTCAACGCAGAGACTTTCCCCGAGTTCGCGCGTCACTTCCTGGAGTACCGAGAGCGATACCGGCAGGGAACCAACTTTGGTCTCGCCCTTGAGCAATTTGCCAACCAAGCTGACATTGAGCAATGTGTCGATGGTCTAAAGGCGCTGTTTTCGTTCCACCGGCAACGTTCGGCGAGCTGGTATTACGTGATCTCGTGCTTCCGCAACTTTCGGGGTCATCCAATTTTAGGGACGTTGATCCACATCCTTTGTCGCATTCCCGGACACATGGACCTTTCGTGGGGACACGACAACGTCATCGACCCAAGTGTACGCCAGGCAGCTCAAGAGTTCCTTGAGGAGCAGTTCGGACGGGAGGAGATACTGATCCTCCTAGAAGCTGTCGATGAGTATGGGTTCGCACGGGGGGAAATTGGTCAATCTGCTCATGCAATAATCGATATAGTTCGTTACAGAGACTGCCTGTTAGAGCAGTTAGCCTTCGACGATGGCGTCGAGGATGAGGCGCGATTCAGCGCGCTTTGTCTCCTGATTTACTATACACAGGGACATAATGGGAAATCGCAGAGGCTCTGTCTTAAGTATGTTGAAACCTACATGAATCGATTCCCGAAGTGTCACCACAACGTCCTCGTCGAAATGCACGCTGTTATTCGTGAATTTGGCAGCTTGGACTTCTACTAACCGCCGGAGATCAGTGAGTGCAACCTAGCTCAAAGGAAAGGCGACACAGGTCCAAGATCAGGCGATTGCTGTCGCTGCTATGGTGTTGAGCTCTATGCACCATTCCTCAAAAAGCGTGATGTTTCCGCTGACGATCTGTTCGCCTAGTTTTTCGATGTGCGCGGTCATTCTGGGAACTTTGATGCGGGCGCGCAGTTGTTGGATATCTCTGTGGTTTTCAGTGCCCGGCTGCCGATGAGCAAGATAATTGCGGCAGGCCTTGAGTTCGGTGGGAACGTCCGCCCTTGCGAGGATGGCTCCTGAGAACGTCGCATAGTTACTGATCTGGAGAAGCTGAGCAGCTTTATCGGTGATTGATGGGTCATACCACTGAGGACCATCGTCGTAGCATCTGCCGAATCCGTTTCCCGGCCATAGTTGTTTCAAGAAGACAAGCGGATGAATGCCGGCCGGAAGAACAGGCGAGGGAGAAACGTGATTTCCCCCTCTCGTCACTACTCCACCAAGGGCACTGACAATGATCGCCTGTTTGCAGAAGCGGGACCACGCATCATGCAAGCCAATGAGGCAATGCCAGCCAGCGAAATGTTGGAGATCAAGATCTATCCCAGACGTACTTGGTTTGTTCGCTAGTGCTCGGAGAAATACGGCTCTGTGGAGGCTGATCTCATCGGAGAATGTGGAGTTGACCTGAATGAGGGTCTGATTTGCCGGCAGCATCGCTGTTACCGGGCAGCAAAGGCAGCCACGAAGGCGAGGAAACGGACGCTTCGACTTTTTACACGGATTGTCGCGCCAGACGACGCTGCTACGAATGCGCGATGAGGTCCTTCCACGTTTTCTGATTCGATCGCCGCCGCCAACTCACCTAAGCGTATGAGGATTGCATCAGAGCTGTCCAACTCTCGACGCTCGGGGATTTCCGTCAGGCGCCCCTGGGGCAGTCCGTACAGATGATGAATATACGCCGCGAAGAGCATCTGGACCTGGTACGGACGTCCTAGCGGAGTATCCGTGAGAATCTGCATTAAGTTCTTGTCCATCCAGGTGATTGCATCGCTGATCTTGTCCCTGAACGATTCAGCCCGAGGAAATGCTTCTTGGTTTTTCCGGTAGAGCGAATCGAGCGCTTTCGCTCCTCCATCGACAATGCCGTTGAGTAGCAGATTTACTAGCTCTGCGAAGAACGCATCGTCGTCCATCCGAACCATAGTTCGTACGGAGACGATGTCATAGCGTTGCAGGAACCAACGCAAATCCTCCGTGATCCAGAAAATGAACCACCTAAGTTCCGTGTCGTACATTGCGTGGCGGAGCTCGGCAGGGTTTAGAGGCACGGTGAATGTATTTAGGCGTGCAAAGGTCTCCAAGACAGCCTCGTCATCAGCGTTGATCAGATGTTCGACGGCGATCTGATAACTTAAGAAAGCCTCTTGATACGCCAAATCGAGACTGGAATACCGCACACCCATAAACTGTTTAGAACGCCGATTCAAGACAAGGTCGTCTTGAGCGAAGTCGATGATAGCCCTCAGGCGCTGTTGGCCATCGACGACATCCCGGCTTGATGTTAATGTCTTCGAATTGATCGTTGTGCGAAGGTAGATTTTTGGCATCGAATAGCCAAGGAGAATGGTGTCAATTAGATAGCTGCGGGCATCGGGCGTCCAAAGGGGACGCCGCTGAAACGTCGGATTAAGGGTAAGTTCCTGCTGACGATCCCACTGAAGAAAGTCAGCAACCGAGAACTGCTGGAGACTGGATCGGCGTACTGGAGCTTCCACTTGTCCCCCATTCTTCAGCGTTTGTCAGATTATGCCGCTGAGCCAGCAATCTGTATAGAAATCTTAGATGAATTGCCTTCGTAGAAGTAATTCAATACCTTTTCGACCCGATCGGTATCATCCCATCTCCGTTGTCACCAACATGGGTGTTTGCATCACCACACGCCAATCCATGGTTATGGTTGGCTCGCGAAAAACGTAGTCGAAGGAGATCGGCACCCATTCCTGGCCACCGCGGGGAGCTCGTGCGGACCGCGTATTCTGATAGCCGCGACACGACATCATTGTCCGGCGCATGCGCTGGCATCAAGAAGAGGACTATCATCCATGCCAGCCGGTCAGGTTCCCAAGCAGTACCACGACATCCTGGAAAGCCGCGTGCTCGGCCACTTGGCCACGGTCAATGCCGAGGGCCGGCCGGAGGTCAACCCGATCTGGTTTCTCTGGGATGGGGAGCACGTCCTGATCAGCGTCAAGGCCGAGACGAGGAAGTATCGGAACCTGCGCCGCGATCCACACCTGGCCATCTCGTTTCTCGATGCCGCCAACCCGCAGCGTTATCTCGAGGTTCGCGGCGAGGTGATCGCCTTCGAGCGCTACGAAACGCTCGACTTCGTCAACCAGCTCGCCCAGAGGTACACCGGCGCCGATTTTCTCTATGGTCACGCCGGCGAGGAACGCTACAAGCTGACGATCCGGGTCAATGGGTGGACCGGGCAGAGCTAACCATGACGAACTCGATGCAGCAAACGCCATGCGTCTGATACCTGTTGCCGTTGATCAGGGGCCGCTTTGGCCTTGTGAAACGCACCGGTTCTGAGCTTGCCCTCACACGCGAGAAGACGTACTCGTTCAAAGTTGGAACAACTGGTTGATTAGTCGACAGTCGCGCAATCTCTACGATAATGCACCGATACTTTTGCACCAGACCGATTGTATGGAGCTCTGCCAACGATGGAAGAAGCCAAAGATCTCATCCGTGGACGGCTCAGACAAGTAAAGACGTTTCTGGCGCAAGAGACCCGACCAAAGCTGAGCGAATCTGACACCAAGGCGATTTTTCTCGATCCAATCATTTCGGCGTTGGGATGGGAAGGTATAGGGGTCGTCACTCGCGAATACTACGTTCGCAACTCACAAGAGTTCATCGACTATGTGATGACAGGCTCGGCGGGCCTTCTCCTGGCAATAGAGGCGAAGCCCCTGCAAACCGACCTTACAGATAAGCATGCCGCCCAACTCGTGCAGTATTGTGCCGTAGAAGGCATTGAGTGGGCTGCCCTGACCAACGGTCGAGAACTGCAATTCTTCAATACCTTCCTCAAGCCTGATCTTGCGGCAAAGCGCATTCTTCGACTTGATCTCCTCGCGTTCAACAGCGACAGCGATGCAGAGTTTGATGCGCTCTTCAGTCAGGTTTGGCAGCTATCGCGTGAAAGCATGACGACGCCGAGTGGTGTGCGTACGTGGCTCAAACAGCGTCGTCTCGATGCCGCGCTACGCGCCATTTTGCTTGATTCAAACTCGTCCACCGTTCGCCAACTCCGAAGGACGCTCAATGACGCTGAGATCAATGCCACGAGCCAGGACGTCGTGCAGTGGTTCCGAAGCCATCTGGGCGCCCACGTAACGCCGCTTCCTCCCTCGCCATTCAAAGCTACTGAGAAACGGCCACTACCCCAGCCGGAGATCGGAGGTCGCAAAGCGGGAGCCTCCCCGCTCTTTCAGGCGCTAACGCAAGCCATTGAAACGCAAATGCCGGGGGTCGTTTGGCGCCCTACAAATTCCTACGTTGCCGCGGAGTTCGATGGACATACGTTTCTCGCGGTTCAGGTACGCCAGCACCATTTGGTTTTGGGATTGACCCTGCCCACAACGACGACTTCACCGCGCATTTCTGAAAATAGGGGAGAGTTCAATTGGGCTCGAATGACCAAGATTTTGGTGGTTCAGTCTGAATCGGCAATTGACAACGAACTCATGGTGCTTCTAGAGGCTGCACGCGTCCATAGCCTCAGCGAAACTCGAAAAAAGGCCCATCACGGAGTTGCCCTGCGCGATCTGATTGCTAAGGGGTATCTCCAACCGGACATTGAGTTGGTGCCGATTGGTCAAGGCGGAAGCGTGGCTGCACGCGCCCGCCTCAATGCATCGGGCCACATCGAATGGAACGGGGGTTCTTTTCGCTCTCCTTCAGACAAGGCGTTTGCCTCGCTTCTTGGAAGACAATCGCTGAACGGCTGGAGTCATTGGCATATTGAACGATCGGACGGCATGAGATCGCTTGCGACGATTCGCGAGCGAATGCAGCAGGAAGATACATCGGAAGCCTCAACCGGCGCTCGCGAGGCCTGACCCTGAGACGCTCTGTGAACCAGAGAGCTGGTTCTTGATTCGATCGCAGCCTACGGCAATGCCGTAAGCGTCGTTGCTCGGCCACAACTTCATCAAGGCGACGAGTGAAGCACCGCGCCGTGAGCGCTGTACGCGGAGTGACAATCGTCTTGTGTCGTCACTACTTCCTGCCCGAACGGTGAGGCCGTCTCCTGATCGCTCGGCTACCGACACGCGTCGACGCGCGTCCCGCTCTCCTCGTATGATCCGGGGGGAGGCAGACGATCACCATGCAACAGAAAGAACCCGCGATCCGGCCGGCGCTGCTGACCGTCGACGACGACCCGCAGGTGCTGCGCGCCATCGAGCGCGATCTGCGCCGCCACTTCGGCCGCGAGTACCGCATCGTCAGCGCCGATTCGGGGGAAGCCGCCCTCGACGCCCTCGATGAGCTGCGGCGGCGCGAGGAGCCGGTCGCCCTGCTGCTCGCCGATCAGCGCATGCCGCACATGACCGGCGTCGAGTTCCTGGAGCAGGCCCGCGAGATCGCCCCTGCCGCCAAGCGGGTGCTGCTCACCGCCTACGCCGATACCGAAGCCGCCATCCGCGCCATCAACACCGTCCGCCTCGACTACTACCTGCTCAAGCCGTGGGACCCGCCGGAGGAACAGTTCTACCCCGTCCTCGACGACATGCTCGACGAGTGGCGCGCCGGTTTCCGCCCGCCCTACCGCGGTCTGCGCGTGCTTGGCCACCGCTGGGCGCCCGCCTCGCACGAAATCCGCGACTTTCTGGCGCGCAATCAGGTCCCCTACCGCTGGTTTGACATCGAAACCGATCCCGAAGCCCAGCGCATCATCGAAACCGAGGGCGCCGAAGGCTCCGGCCTGCCGCTACTGATCTTCAGCGACGGCACGCGCCTGGAAGCGCCGACGATCCAGGAAGTTGCCGAGAAGGTTGGCTTGCAAACCCAGGCCGCCCGCCCCTTCTACGACCTGGTGATCGTCGGCGGCGGCCCGGCCGGATTGGCCGCCGCCGTGTATGGCGCATCGGAAGGGCTCCGCACCATTCTCGTCGAGCGGGAAGCGCCGGGGGGCCAGGCCGGCATGAGCTCGCGCATCGAGAATTACCTCGGCTTTCCGGTCGGCCTCAGCGGCGCCGATCTGGCCCGCCGCGCCGTGGCCCAGGCCGGCCGCTTCGGCGTGGAGATCGTCTCGCCGCGGGAAGTGCGAGCGCTGCGACGCGAAGGATCGGCCCATCTCGTCACCCTCGCCGATGGGGCCGAGCTGGCCAGCCACGCCGTCATCGTCGCTACCGGGGTTGCCTATCGCCGCCTCGATGCCCCCGGCGTCGCCGACCTCACCGGGGCAGGGGTCTACTACGGCGCGGCGATGACCGAGGCCATCTCCTGTCAGGACGAAGAGGTGGTCATCGTCGGCGGGGCCAATTCGGCCGGTCAGGCCGCCATGTACTTCGCCCGCTACGCCCGCCGGGTGACCATGCTGACACGCAGCCCGCTGGCCAAGAGCATGTCGCACTACCTGATCGAGCAGATCGCCCAGACGCCGAACATCGTCGTCCGCAACGATGTCCGGGTCACCGCCGCCCACGGAGAAGGCCGTCTCGAATCCCTGACGATTGCCGATACCGTCACTGGCGGCGAAGAGACGATCGCGGCGGACGCCCTCTTCATTTTCATCGGCGCGGAGCCCCGCACCGACTGGCTCGGATCGGCGGTGGCGCGCGACGCGCGGGGGTTCATCCTCACCGGTCCCGATGTGCCCCGGGATGCGCACGGCCGCGTCGCGGGCTGGCCGCCCGAGCGGGAGCCGATGATGCTGGAAACGAGCATGCCGGGCGTCTTTGCCGCCGGGGACGTGCGCCACGATTCCATCAAGCGAGTCGCGTCCGGCGTGGGCGAAGGGTCGATCGCCGTCTCCTTCGTGCATCAGTACCTCAGCCAGGGCCACGTCTGATGGCGGTAAACCCCTGGGCCGCCGCAGCGCGCATGACGCCGAACCAACTGCGCGATGTCCCGATCTTTGCCGCGCTCTCCGACGGCGACCTGCGCTGGTTGGCCACCCGCGGCACGGAGACGCAACTGCCGAGCGGCGCCCTGCTCTACGCCGAGGGCGATCCCGCCGACGCCTTTCACGTCGTCCTCGATGGCGAGGTGCGGGTCACCAAGCTGATCGAAGGGCGGGAAACGGAGATCGACTTGCTGCCGGCCGGCGGCTTCACCGGCGATATCGGGCTGCTGATCGACCTGCCCCACGTCGGCGCCGCCCGCGCCACCCGCTTGACCCGCCTCCTCGTCTTTGACCGCAAGACCTTTGGCGCCCTCGTCACCGAGCTGCCCGCCGTCGCGCGGCAGGTTCTGCCGCTGATGGGCGCCCGCGTGCAGGGCGCCGAAGTGCTGATCCGCGA
Organism: Thermomicrobiales bacterium; assembly: GCA_038246475.1. GTDB lineage: Bacteria > Chloroflexota > Chloroflexia > Thermomicrobiales > UBA6265 > JACCXM01. The sequence continues at coordinate 17,481 of JBBRVX010000055.1, forward strand.
GCGGGAGAAGCTGGCCGAGCTCGGCAAGATTTCGGCCGGCCTTGCGCACGAGTTGAACAACCCCGCCGCCGCGGTGCGGCGCGCCGTCGACCACCTGGCCGAGGCCCTGGCCACCCAGCAGGCCCGCGCGCTCCGCCTCGGCAGCCTGGCCCTTGCGGCCGAGCAGATCACCCTGCTGGAAGTGGCCAGCCGCACTCCGGCCACGCCTCAGTTGCTCGATGCCATGACGCGCAGCGACCGCGAAGACGCGCTGGCGTTCTTTCTCGAAGACCGGGGGGTCGCTGACGCCTGGGAGATGGCGCCGAGCCTTGTCGCCGCCGGGCTCGACCTCGAGAGTATCGAAGCCGTCGCCGCCGCCTTGCCCCCCGCGGCGGTCGAGGATGGCATTGGCTGGGTGGCCGACAGCCTGACGGTGGGCAATCTGATCGACGAAGTCCGCCGTGGTGCGGAACGCATCTCTGTCCTGGTGCAGGCCGTCAAGGATTACTCCTTCATGGATCGCGGCGCGGTGCAGGAGGTCGACGTGCGGCAAGGGCTGGAAAGCACGCTGGCGATCCTCCGTCACAAGCTCGGCAACATCGCCATCACGCGCGACTACGACCCCGATCTGCCGCGCATCGCCGGGCACGGTTCCGAGCTGAATCAGGTCTGGACGAATCTGATCGACAACGCCATCGACGCCATGGGCGGCCAGGGAGCGCTCACCCTTCGTGCCTCGCGCACGAGCGACGGCGTCGAGGTAGAGGTCGCCGACACCGGCCCAGGCGTGCCGCTGGAGGTCCAGGACGGGATCTTCCAGCCCTTCTTTACGACCAAGCGGATGGGCGCCGGCACCGGACTCGGTCTCGATATCGCCTACCGCATCGTCGTCAATCGCCACGGCGGCACGATCCGCGTCGCCTCGCAGCCGGGCGACACCCGCTTCGTCGTGCGCCTGCCGCGGGTGCTGCCCATGAACACCGGTGAGGCCGCTGGGCACTCAAACGATGTCACTCAGCAGGATTCTCCATAACGAGATCCGCCGCGTCCTCTGATTGCCGCCCCAGAAAGCGCCCCGAGATGCCAACGCTGACAACAGCAATCAGCAGCAACGGCGCCACGATGCCGAACCCCCAGCGCATCCCCGCGACATCCGAAATGGCCCCCACCGCGAGGGGCGCCAGCAACAGGGCGGCGCCGCCAGCGACGGCGAGGCGAGCCGTGGCGCGGTCGATCAGGTGCGGCGCCGCGCCGGTGGCCACCGCCACCGTCAACGGATAGAAGTTCGCGATGCCGAGCCCGGCGACGAAGAGCCCCAGCAGGCTGACCAGGGGCGCGGCGGCCAGCCAGAAGAGCAGAAACCCGCCGAGGGCGATCACAATCGCCGCCAGGAGCAGGGTGACGCCCCTATAGCGGCGAGCGAGGCGCGAGCCGAGCAACCGCCCGCCGGCCATCGCCACAAAGAAGAGCGTCATGGCCGAGGCCGCCGCGGCCCGTTCGAGCCCGACCACCGAGGCGAGGAATTCGGCGCCCCAATAGGCCATGCACCATTCCACACTGGCGACGAGAAAGAGGACAACGCAGAGCATCCAGAACGCCAGTGGCAAGTGATCGCCCTCCGCATGGCCGGCGGAGTGGGGCACGCTGTGCGGAAACTGAACGCCGCGAAACACCCACCAGAGGAGGAGCGCGCCGGGCAGGGTCAGGACCAGGGCGGGCTGCCACCCCCAGCCGGCGGCAGCCAGGCCCCCGATGAGCAGCGGGGCGGTGATCGAGGCCGAGGTAGCGACCACATTCGATTCCGTCAGGGCGATGGTGCGTTGATCGCCGTGCAGGTCCGAGAGCACCGCCTGGTTGGCCATCAGCGAGAGCGTGCCGAAGAGGCCCATGGTCAGCGCGCCGCCGATGGTGCCCGCGGCATTGGGGCTGAACGCGATCAGCATCGCCCCGCCCACCATGCCGGCGATCCCGCCCCACAGCGCCCAGCTTCGCCCGACGCGGCGCACCCAGCGCTCCCCGGTCAGGCCAGTGACAATGGCCCCGGCGGCGAAGGCGGAGAAATGGAGGCTGGCCACGGCATAGCCGAGCCCCAACTCGGCGCGCAGAAAGGGCATCGCCGGCCCGATCGAGGTTTCGAGAAAGGCGAAGAGGCCGAGCAGCAGGTAGGCCGCCCAGGTCGCTTTGTCACGCACGTAGGGGATATTCACCGTGGGGGAGGAAATGGGAAGTCTTCCCTCAATCGCGTCTCGTCACCCATGCCCCCTATGCAGGCATGGAGTGGCATAGTCAGTCTATCTGACAGACTCATCCCTCGTGTCCGCGCGACGCGCGGAGCGCCGCTTCGTCCAGCAGGAACTGCGCCGCGGCGCGATCGGTCACCAGGATATCCAGATACTCCCCCCGCAAGGCTCCCAGCAGGCTCTGTGCCTTGACCGCTCCCCCGGCCACCGCCATGACGGTGGGAATACGCTGCAACGCTTCGAGCCCGATGCCGACGATGCGCCGGTCGATCGGCGCGTTCACCGCCTGGCCATGCAGGTCAAAGTACCGGGCGCAGATATCCCCCACCGCGCCCAGGCCCCGGAGTTCCTGGACGCCTTCAGCGGAGAGATAGCCAGCGCGAATGAGCGAGGAATGCTCCAGATAAATCGTGCCCACTCCCACCAGCGCCACATCGGCCTGGGCCGCCAGCGCCAGCGTCTCGGCGATGCTCCGATCGGCCAGCAGCCCCCGGCAGAGCGCTTCGGTATCGACGACCAACGGCGCGTGCAGATAGCGATAGCGGCCTCCCAGGCGCTGGGCCAGCAGTTGGGCCAGCGCGGGGCCATCGGCCGGAGCATCGACCTGTCCCAGCGCGCCGATGCACTGCACCACTTCGAGGCCGTCCCACGTCGCGGGGTGCATCGCCAGCACCGTTTCCCAGAGCGCCGAGCCCCAGGCCACACTGATGACCATGCCATCGCACAGCAGCGACCGCAGCTCGATGCTGGCCGCGGCGCCAAGTTGCTTCAGCATCGTGGTGTAGGGCAGGCCCGTGGCATCGACCACTTTGGCCCCGCGTAGGCCGTAAGCCTGCTTCAGCCGCTGCTCCATCTCCGGGATCGTCGTCAGCGGCCAGTTGATGCGAATCTCGATCAACCCCCGGCGGTGGGCATCGTCGAGCATGCGGGAAATCATGGAGCGGCTCAGGCCCAGCTCGGCGCCGATCTCCGCCTGCGAGCGCCGCCCTTCGTAATAGAGGCTGGCTACATAGGCCAGTTGCTGATTGCGATCGGGCGCATCCCGGCCGCGCGGGCGCGGCTTCCGTCCGGCAACGCCGCTCACGAACGGTTCTCCGGCTGCAGCACATACCGCGCGCACAGCTCGACCTCGTCTTCCAGCCGGTGCGATGTATCGAGGAGGAGATGGGGCATGGTGATTGGCTCGAAGGCCTTCTTGATCCGCAGATACTTGGCGAAGGTGCGGTCCGCGGCAACGTTTTCGGGGTTCCGCGCCGCCTCCGCCTCCAGCCGCTGCCGAGCCAGGGCATCGGGGGCCACGCAATGGATGAGGCGAAAGTCGCTGCCGGCGCGTTCAGCCAGCTCGCGCGCCTCCATGCGCTGCGCTTCGCGGGAGAAGGGCTTGCCATCGAGAATCACCCGGGTATCTGGATGGCGTTCCAGGATGTAGCCCGCGACCATGAACATCACCTCGGTCGCCAGCGCGTTCTGTGGATCGGAATAATCGACCTCGGATGGGGGAAAGATGGCGTCCCGGATGCTGTCCTTGTCGAGGATCAAGGCGTCCAGCCGTTTGCCCAGAGCATGCGCCAGAGTGCTCTTGCCCACCCCCGGCAACCCGGCCAGCACGATCAGCATTCAGCCGGCCCGGCCAGCGGCGCCGAACAGGGCGATCTTCTCCCGGATCACGATCCGCGCCGCCTCCCGGGCTGCCCGCAGCGGCACGCGCGGGTCGACGCCGGGCCGCGGTTGACCGTAGTGCGCGGCCAACGCCCCGGTGACCACCAGCCGGATAGCGGTGTCGATGTTGACCTTGGCCACGCCCAACCCGATCGCCTCGCGCATGACGGCGTCGGGGACGCTGCTGCCCCCGTGCATCACGATCGGGACATCAGCGATACGCGCGATGCGGCCCAGCAAGGGCACGTCGATTGGCGCTTCGCCAGCGAGCTGCCCGGGCGTGTTGCCGATGGAGACCGCCACGTAATCGACGCCGGTCGCCGCGACGAACGCGCGCGCCTCCTCCGGTCCGGTAGCGATCTCCGTGCGGTTGTCGCCCTCTTCCTCCCAGGTCTGGCCGATCTGGGCCTCAACAGCTACCCCGCGGGGATGGGCCAGCGCCGCCGCCTCCCGCACCAGCGCCACATTCTCCTGGTAGGGGAGCGCGGAAGCGTCGATCATCACCGAATCCCAGCCCAGGTCGATGCAGGCCGCGACCGTGGCCAGATCCGGCCCATGATCGAGGTGCAAGAGCAGGGGAACCGTCGCGGACGCCTTGGCCGCCCGCACCAGGGCCGCGATAGCGGCCATGCCGGCGTGGCGCATGGTCCCCATCGAGACGCCGATAAAGACGGGAGCCCGGCTTTCCTCCGCCGCGTCCACGATCGCCTGCAGCGTCTCCAGATTGCTCATGTTGAACTGGCCGAGGGCCCAGCCTTCGACTTTCGCCCGCCGCACCCACGCCGCGGCATCGCCTCGCTCGCTCATCGTTGCTCCATCGACTGAGATACCGTCGTTTCGCCGAAGAGCAACCCTGCCCCCAGCAGATTGGCGCTCTCCCCCAACGCCGAGCGGCGGATGCGGATCGGGCGGACTTCGGGGTGCACAAGGGCCTCCACCCGCCTGGTCAGATCCTCCAGCTCCGGCCAGCGCTCCGTCACCGCGCCGCCATTCAGGATCACCTCCCGCGGATTGATCAGGGTCAGCGCCTGGGCGATGGCCAGGGCCAGCGCGCTGCTGGCCTCGGCGAGCGCCGGAGTCGATCCGCTCTCCGATGACGCCTCGATCGCCGCCCGGATCGCCGGGCCAGCCGCGTACTGGCAGAGGCACCCTCGTCCCCCGCAGTAGCAGGACCTCCCATCCGGCCGCACCACCAGATGACCGAACATCGACGCCTTCCTGCTGGCGCCGCGCCAGACCCGGCCGTCAACGATCCAGGCGTGCCCGATGCCCGTGCCAATGACGACCAGCAGGGCGGAGCATGGCGCGGCATTGCCGAAACACGCTTCGGCCCGTGCGCCGCAAAACGTATCTGTATCGACGCGCACCGGCAGGCCGAGCGCCTGCTTCAGTAGGTCCGCCAGCGGCAGGTCGCGCCAACCGAGGTTGTCCGCCACGCTCACCGCCCCGGTCGCCACTTCCACTGTCCCGGCGATGGAGATGCCAATGCCCGTGACCGGCGCCCCGGCCAGCATCTCCCCCAACCAGGCGGCGAGGCGATCGACAGGCAGCGGCCGCTCGCGATCTGCCGCATGCGCGAGGCTCGAAACCACTCCCAAGCGCGCGCCATCAAAGAAGGCTCCGCGCAAGCGCGTGCCGCCCAGATCGACGGCGAGGATGGGACCACCCTCCTTCATTCGCGGACTCCAACTCCGGTGACACCCTCGACGAAGTGGCGCTGCAGCACGACGAACAGGAGGACCAGAGGCAGGGCGCCGATAACGGCCACCGCCATGATCTCGTTGTAACGGGCGATCATCTGGTTCTCGAAGAGGGCCATGCCGAGCGGAAGGGTGCGCAGGTCGTCGTCGTTGACGGCGATCAACGGCCAGAGATAGCTGTTCCAGGTCAAGGTAAAGGTGAAGATGGCCACGGAAACCAGGGACGGCCCGATCAGCGGCAGCACGATGCGAGTCAGGATGTAGATCTCGCCAGCGCCGTCGACGCGGCCGGCATCGAGGTAGTCCTGCGGCACCCCCAGCATCGCCTGGCGGAGAATGAAGATACCGATCGGCGCCAGCGCGGTCGGCACGATCAGCCCGAGGTAGCTGTCGACCCAGCCGAAGGCGCGGATTTCTAGATAGAGGGGAATGACGATCGCTTCCAAGGGAATCATCAGGGTGGAAAGGACGATCAGAAAGAGGGCGTTGCGGCCGGGATAGCGGTAGCGCGCGAAGCTGTAGGCCGCGGCAGAGCCGAGGACGAGGGTGACCAGGGTGCTGGCCACCGCCGCCAGGGTCGAATTGAGGAGGTAGCGGCCAAAGGGGCGCGCGGCCCAGGCGTTCGCGTAGTTCACGACATCGAGGGTGCGCGGGATCCACTCCACCGGGCGGGTAAAGACCTGATCGAGCGGCTTGAGCGACGTCCCCACCATCCAGACGATCGGCAGCAGCGTCGCGGCCACCGCCACCAGCAGGAGGAGATAGACGCTGCCCCGGCTGACATCCCCCCTGCGCATCGCCCTTACTCCCGCTCCCGGAACAGCCGGAACTGCATGATGCTGAACACAAGCATGATCACGAAAAGGACGATCGACATGGCCGAGGCGCGGCCCATCTGGGTGAAGCTGAAGGCGGTCTGGTAGATCATCAGCGTGATCACCTGGGTTGCGTTGGCGGGACCGCCAGTGGTCAGCACTTGCTGAAAGACAAAGGTGCGCAGCCCGTTGATGATCGAGATGACGATGACCAGAAAGAAGGTGGTGCGCAGCAGCGGCAGGGTGATGTCCCGGAAGCGGTCCCACCCACCAGCGCCGTCGATCGCCGCCGCCTCATAGAGGGTGCGAGGAATGGCCAGCAGACCCGCCAGAAAGATGACCATGTAGTAGCTGGTAGCGTGCCACCAGCTCATCACGATCAGCGCCCAGGGCGCGTATTGCGTGGAGGTCAGCCAGGGAATGGGCGGGATCGCCACGCTGGCCAGCAGGCCATTCATGGCCCCATTGAGATGAAAGAAGAGCTTCCAGACGAGCGCCACCGAGACCAGCGGCAAGACGGAGGGCAGAAAAAGCAGCGTCCGCCAGACGCTGGAGAAGGCCCGCGCCCGCACCAGCAGCAGCGCCAACCCCAGCGACAACGCCCAGACCGGGATCACCGTGCCCAACACGTAGACCGCCGAGACACGCAGCGAGTTATGGAACTGGCTGTCCCTAAGGAGCGATCGGTAGTTATCCAGCCCGATGAACACCGGCGGGCTGGTCAGATCAAATTTCGTGAAGCTGATGGCCAGGGCATAGGCCATCGGGGCCAGGCTGAACACCGCCAGAAAGACGATCGCGGGGGCGGCGAAGAGCAGCCCCCACGCCGTTTCCCGGCGACGCAAGCCGGACGAGGGTGATGGGGTCATGGGGTGATAGGGTGATAGGGAATCGAGCAGTCGAGGAGTCGAGGAGTCGAGAAGCCGTTGCCGACCGGCTCGCCTTCCCTATCACCCCA
>JBBRVX010000056.1:0-24822 GCA_038246475.1 Thermomicrobiales bacterium
AACGCGGCAGACCTTCATCATCGCCGCGGGCGCTATCGGCGCCGCAATTCCTGTTCCCTAACCCGATTCTTTTGGCGCGCGTTGTAAACTCATGCCGGTAGCGCGCGTGGCCTCCGTTGGAAGCCGTGGCGGAGCGCTGCACAGATGGAGCGAGTACGCCCGTGTCGGAAGGTCTTATCAACGGTCTCTATATCATTCCCATTCTCGCCATTCTCATCATCGTCCACGAGATCGGCCACTTCTCGGCCGCGCGGGCCATTGGCGCGAAGGTCGAAGAATTCGGCATCGGATTGCCTCCTCGCATCAAGGGATGGCGGCGCAACGGAGTCCTTTGGTCGCTGAACTGGATCCCGTTTGGCGGCTTCGTCAAGGTTCTGGGGGACGACGGAAAGTCAGGCGATCCCGGCTCGATCAATACCAAGTCGCCGGCGCAGCGGGCCCTCTTCCTGGTCGCGGGCTCCGCCATGAACTTGCTTCTTGCCGTCTTCCTCATGGTTCTGGTGGTTGGATTTCAGGGCATTTCGCGATCGAACGTTTACATCGCTTCCGTTCTGCCCGGCTCTCCCGCTTCGACGGCGGGCTGGGAAGCAGGCGATCGGATTGTTGAAGTCGCCGGGATCACGGTCCAATCGTCGGCAGACATCGGCGAGCGCGCCCGGGAATTCGCCGGCAAACCGATGAGTGTCGTGGTGGAGCGAGCCGGAACCCTGCAGGATACGTCGGTTGTTCCTCGCATCAATCCCCCTGGCGGTGAGGGTCCCACCGGGGTTAGCGTGAGCGAACTCGTCATTGCAGACGCTATCGTGGGAGACGTAAGCCCTGGAACTGCGGCCGCGGATGCTGGTTTTCTTCCGGGCGACCGCATTGAGGCGGTCGGCGCGACATCAATCAACGACGCCTATGCGCTTCAATTCGCACTAAACGAAGCCAGCAATTCGACAATCCCGGTTACCGTCGCTCGCGGGGAAGAGCGTGAAACGCTCTCACTCTCTCTCCCCGTCATCGATTCCAAAGGCGAGCTTCTCCCTCAAATTGGCATGGCCGTCACCATTAATCCAGAGTTTACCCGAGTGCCGTTGGCCTCGGTCATCCCTGTCGGAATTGGTCAGGCCTGGGATCAGACCGGCCAGATGCTCGCTGGCATCCGCGACCTTGCCACCGGCAAAGCCCCCCTCAACCAGATCGCCGGACCGCTTGGTATGGGGCAAATCACCAGCGAAATCGTGGGCGCCAGTCCGCTTCCGCTATGGGTGACCCTTTCACAGCTGGCCATCCTGCTTTCGCTCAATCTGGCTGTCCTCAACCTCTTGCCCCTTCCCGCCCTTGATGGAGGAAGGCTCTTGTTCGTCATCATAGAAGTGCTCCGAGGCGGCAAAAAACTGGCTCCTGAGCGCGAAGGAGTCGTTCACTTTACCGGGCTCGTCCTGTTGCTTGGCGTCATGGTCATCATCTTTGTCCTCGACGCGTTGCGGATCCAGGAGGGACGTTCGTTCCTCCCGTAGTTCTCGGTCAGAATCAATGCCGGCATCTGGCTAGACTTGATGTTGCCATGCTCACTTTAACGCGGCAAAGAGGTCGACCCCAGCATTCAGACCACGGTACAGCATGGGGCGACCGTCTAAAATTGTTCAGGAGTCAACATCGATGTCGCTCATTGCCCCCCGCCGCCTGACTCGGGTCCTCCACGTGGGGGACGTCAAGATCGGCGGCGACAACCCAATCGCCGTGCAGTCGATGACCACATCCGATACCCGAGATCCCGCCGCAACGCTGAAGCAAATCAATGAGCTTGCGGAGGCTGGATGCGAGATTGTTCGCATCGCCGTTCCCGACCGAAAGGCCGCCGCGGCGCTGCCTGACATCGTGCCCTTCTCACCAATCCCATTGATCGCGGACATCCATTTTGAGCACACGCTTGCCTTGAAGGCGCTTGCAGCGGGCATTCACGGCCTCCGCCTCAACCCTGGAAACATCCGCAAACCAGAGGATGTTCGCGAGGTCGTCCGCGTCGCCAGAGACCGCGAAGTCCCCATTCGCATCGGGGTGAATTTTGGATCCGTGGCGCCAATGACCCTCGAGTTCGTCGACGAGATGGCCGAGCGTAACGCATCACAGGTCGAACTCCGGGCCGAGTGGCTCGTCCGCTCCGCCTTGGGCCACATCCGAATCCTGGAAGATCTTGATTTTGGACTGACCAAAGTAAGCCTGAAGGCGTTCGAATTGCCAGTTCTCTTCGAGGCTTACCGCCGCTTTGCCGCCCTTCCGAATGATTATCCGCTCCACCTGGGCGTGACGGAAGCAGGGACTCCGCGCGCGGGGAGTGTTCGTTCTGCCGCCGGGATCGGGACTCTTCTGGCGCTTGGCATTGGCGACACCATCCGGGTCTCCCTGACCACTGACCCGGTGGAAGAAGTCTTTGTTGGCTATGAGATTCTCAAGAGCCTTGAACTCCGGCAAAAGGGCGCCACATTGATAGCCTGTCCCACGTGTGGGCGTGTGGAAGTTGACCTCTTCACGCTCGCCAACCAGGTCGATGAATTTCTCGCCACCGTGAAGGAACCCATCCGGGTCGCCGTCATGGGTTGCGTCGTGAACGGGCCGGGGGAATCCCGTGACGCTGATGTGGGCCTCGCCGCCGGTAACAGTAAGGGCGTGATCTTTCGCAAGGGGAAGATCGTGCGCACGGTTGCCGAGGAAGACATGCTCGCCGCGCTGAAGGATGAAATCCGGATGGTGCTTGATGAGCGCCAGCGCGGCATCGTGCAGGACGAATCGCCCGAGCGGTACAAGCCAACATTGCGCCTGACGTCGGTATAAAGATCGGCGATGGCGGCAATTCAGGGTTTAAAGCCCCCGGGACGAGGCTCTCGTGGCGCCGCGATGCTGGCAGCCATTACCGCTTCGTCGGTGGCGTCCTTGGCACACCGTGCACGACACGCCGATCCCTACCAACCGGAGTTGGAGCACATAGCCCTGGATTTACCATCTCCTATCCAGGACCATATACCACTCCGCATAGGATTCGTCACTGACACTCACGTCGGCCCGGCTATCCGCGCGGCTGATATTGATCGGGCCCTGGCGTTGCTCTTCGCGGAAAAACCGGATCTCCTCCTACTCGGGGGAGACTATGTCTGCGAATCTCCAAGGTACATTCCGGAGGCCGCCGCCGTTCTTGGCCACTACGCAAAGGCCGCCCCGCTGGGCGCGATTGGTGTTCTCGGCAACCACGATTATTCTAATGACGCGCCACGAATCGTTTCGGCGTTTGAGAAACATGGGATCCAGCTGCTGCGCAACGAGTCCATCCGCGTCGCTTTGGAACAGGGTAGCCTTTGGCTTGTCGGCATCGATGACGCCATCCTCGCTCATCCCGATCCAACGGCCGCGTTTGCCGGGATTCCTGGCGAAGCAGATCCAATCGCTCTCTGGCATGAACCAGATTGGGCCGACGAGTCGGCAAGGCTCGGGGCATGCCTGCAGCTCTCTGGGCACAGTCATGGTGGGCAAGTTCGACTACCGCTCCTTGGCCCTCTGGCTGCTCCCCCCGGTGGCCGCAAGTTCGTCCAGGGAATGCATGTCGTGCATGGCATGCCGGTCTACACATCTCGGGGCGTGGGAGTCTACCGGCCTCAAGTACGGTTTCGCTGCGCTCCGGAAGTCACCCTGCTTACACTTGCGTGAACGGCAACGCCGATTCGTTCAGGCGCGTCCTGAAAGCCATCGGGACAGCTCTTGAAGTGGAAATTGGGAATTGGGGGAGAATGAGCGTGGAGAGTTCACGCGTGGTCAACGTGGGAGTGATCGGTTGCGGCGTGGGCCTGTTGCACCTGCAGGGTTTTGCCCAGGATCCCCGGGTCAAGGTCGTGGCCATAGCTGGCCTTGATGAGGAGCGTTGCAAAGACCTGGCGCGCACCTTCAACATCCCCCATGTCTATCGCGATTACGAAGAACTCATAGAGGACCCGGCTGTGGAGGCCGTTACGGTCGCGGTGCCCAATTCGCTCCATTATCCCGTCGCCCTCGCCGCGCTCGAGGCCGGCAAGCATGTCATGGTTGAAAAACCTTTAGCCCGCACCGAGGATGAAGGACAGAAAATCATCAATGCCGCTCAAAAGGCAGAGCGCGTGCTGGGCGTCGTCTTCAACCGTCGTGGCCGCCACGATATCCAGATCGTCAAGAAAGAAGTCGAGCGAGGAGCCCTTGGAGACATTTACCATGCCCGCGCGTACTGGATGCGGCGATCTGGAATTCCTGGCCTGGGCACCTGGTTTACCTCGAAGGAAATGGCGGGCGGCGGCCCTTTGATCGACCTGGGGATTCACGTCCTCGATATGGCGATGTGGGTTCTTGGCAATCCAACCCCCCGCCGGGTCAGTGCAGCCGTTTATTCGGAGCTCGGTCCTCGCGGCCGCGGTCAGTGGCAAGGCGGCCGATTTCCGTTCCGTCCCGATGAGCCGTATGAGGTTGAAGACTTCGCGACTGCCTTCATTCGCTTCGACCACGGTCTCACCCTGCAACTCGATGCGTCCTGGGCCGCCTATACGGACCACGGTGACGATTTTGGCCTCACGCTTTTCGGCAACGCCGGAGGGGCTGAGATTCAGGCCAGAGACTATGCCCAGACTGGCACCCTTCGCTTTTTTGGGGAGATCGATAACGTTCCCACCGTGACAGAGCCGAAGCTGCTGGAACGGCACGGCCACGGCGAAGTCCTGCGGCAGTTTATCGATAGCATCGTGGATGGCGTCGCGATGTCGCCATCCGGCGAAGAGGGGCTGGAACGCGTCCGCCTCATTCAAGCCATCTATCGATCAGCAGAACTCGGCCGCGAAGTAGAACTCGAAGACCGTTCATAACGACACGGAGTGCGAAGGAGTCCGGGGTGCACGCGAGAACACGTTACGATGTCATTGTTCTCGGCGGCGGCACAATGGGCACCGCGGCGGCTTGGGCGCTTGGGAAGCATGGCCTGAAGGCGCTCGTACTTGAACAGTTCTCGCATGTTCACGACAAGGGAAGCCACGGCGGAGAAACCCGCGTTATCAGGCATGCCTACGCCGAATCTCCGGAATACGTCCCTCTCGTCTTGCACGCCGACTTGCTTTGGCAGGAACTGGAAGCAGAAACCGGCGAGCCGTTGCTCATTCGTTCTGGCGGATTGGAGCTGGCGGCGCCTGGCTTTTCCCATGCCCGCCTCGCTCGCGTGTCCGCCGATGAGCACGCTCTGCCATACGAATGGCTCTCGCCGGCGGAAGCACGTTCCCGATGGCCCGTTTTTCAGATTCCGGACGACTGGGACGCGCTGTATAGTCCGGACAGCGGATTCCTGCTCACAGAACCTGCCCTTCGCGGCATGGGATCGGCAGCCAAGCGACTTGGCGTGACGATCGCCGATTACCGACCAGCCCTGGCCTGGGGCGAAGATGGCGACGGCGTGTGGGTCGAGACCGCCCAGGGACGTGACCATGCCAACGCCCTGATCATCACCGCTGGCGCCTGGGCCGGCAAGATCATGGCCGACCTCTCGCTTCCGCTTCGTGTTTTGCGAAAAACACTCTGGTGGCAGCAGGTGGAGGAACCCTGGCGCTATCAACCCGACCGGTTCCCGGTCTTTATCAGCGACTCCCCGGCGGGTGAAATCTACGGATTCCCGGCGTATGGCACGCCTTCGCTGAAGATTGCCAACCACCGGGGCGGAGAACCAGCCGATCCAGAGACGGTCGATCGCAACACCAGGTCCGGTGAAAACGCGGATTGCCTGGAATTCACCAATGCCGTCCTACCAGGCGTCTCAACACACGTCGTGAAAAGCACGGTTTGCCTTTACACCATGACTCCTGACACCGACTTCGTCGTCGACCGCCTCCCGATGATGTCTCGCGTCATATTCGGTGCTGGATTTTCCGGGCATGGCTTCAAGTTCGCGCCAGCGATCGGCGAGCTTTTGGCCGATCTGGCAACGGACCCCAAGGCTCTGCCCATCCCCCGCCTCAGAGTTTCTCGGTTCGTGACAGTGACTTCCTGAAATCGGTCGCTCGCCAAAGAAGACCGCCCCCGCGGGATCCGTCTACTCTGCCTCGATGATTACCCGGCGCGCATACCCGCGCCTCATCTCATTTCGAGGTCTTGGAGAGTCCTCGTTCGTTGAAGATCCCAGCGAAGTTTCGGGATCTGCAGGATAGGAACCCTCCGGCCAGCCACCACTTGCTGCTTGCCATTCATCGATGATTCGCCTCAGGATGAGGTCGCTGGCAATGAACCCCGTGGCTGATGTCTTGCGGGCACTTCCGCTATCGGTAATCTCGCCAAGCCCTTCGCGAAGATCTCGCACGAACGCTGCCTCGCGTTGATCATCAAATCTGGCGGTGAAGGGGAAAATGCGACGATCTCGCGTCTGCAAATACTCGACGACTCGGTCCATCAGCCAATCGTTGTACGGTCGTGCTGGTTCGATCTGGGCCACACTGCGCTCCGTAATGCATCCTATCCTTGCCGGCACAGGGGTGAAGCCACTGCAGCAGCATGCAATGGCTGCATTCTAGCCCGATCGTTTGATCTTCCGCATCGAGAGCACCTGTCGTTTGCAGTTCGGCCACCGCGCATGGCCAAAAGAAGGAGCGTTCTTCGTGGTTCGCGAGCAATCCTCTCCAATCTTCGCGGCGACCCTGAGCAACGGACTGGGTGTCCTCCTCAAGGAAGATCACACGGCTCCTATCGCGTCGTTCTGGACCTGGTACCGCGTCGGCAGCCGCAACGAGCTTCCCGGAACCACGGGCATTTCGCATTGGGTCGAGCACATGCAGTTCAAAGGGACGGACCGGATTGCCAAGGGGCAAATCTTCCGCGACGTCTCCAGAGTCGGCGGGACGCTGAATGCGCTGACCTCGCAGGACTGGACGGCCTATTTCGAGACACTCCCCGCCGATCAAATCGAGCTTTCGCTTTCGGTCGAATCGGACAGGATGCGGAACTCACGCTTCGAGGCGGAAGAAGTCGAATCCGAACGAACGGTCATTCTCTCGGAACGCCAGGGCGCGGAAAACAATCCCGGCTACTCGCTCTATGAGGAAGTCAACGGGATCGCCCTTCAGGCACACCCGTACCGGCATATGGTCATTGGCTACGAAACCGACTTGCGCCAGATCACACGCGATGAACTCTATGAGCATTATCAACGGTTCTATCAGCCCTCGAACGCCTACATCGTTGCCGTCGGCGATTTTGACACGCATGACCTGTTAACCCGGATAGAGGGCAGCTTCGGTCATATTCCCAGCGAGGTGGTCGCTCCTCGTGCGATTCGGGTTCAGGAGCCGCCGCAACCAGGCGAACGGCGAGTCACCATCCGGAAACCTTCTGGCGTTCCCTACCTGCGCATGGCGTTCCATGCTCCAGCGGCGAAAAGTGAAGACCTTGTTCCGCTCCTCGTCGCCGAAGCGGTCCTCTCCGGCGGCCAGCCCATGGGCTTCGGCGGCGGAGGATCGATGGGCCGGTCATCCCGGCTCTATCGCTCACTGGTTGCGACTGGGGTCGCGCGCGCGGCCGGAAGTGACGCCAGCATCACGATCGATCCCTATCTCTTCCAGATCGGCGTTACCGGGCTTCCGAACAGCGACCTCCCCCGCGTTGAGCAGATCATCGATAGCGAACTCCAGCGGTTACGCGAGGAACCCGTTGCAAATGATGAGATCAGCCGAGCGGTTCGGCAGTTGGAAGCGCAGTTCATCTACTCCTCCGAGGGCGTGACGAATCAGGCCTACTGGCTGGGCCAATGGGACATTGTTGATCGCTGGGCGCGTGCCGAGACGCTTCCCGATGAGATGCGAGCGGTTACGGCTGATGACGTGCAGCGAGTGGCCCAACGGTACCTGGTTGAGGAACGCCGAACCATTGGCTGGTTAGTCCCAAGCGCGAGATCTGCCTCCGGCACGTTGAATGAGCCAGAAGTCAATGCCGCGCTTTTCGCCCCCACAGTGTGGGGAATCGACGGTCCTCGGACCAGCGGCTCAGTCGCCAAGGGGTCCTTTGAACGCGCGGTTCTCCCCAATGGCATTCCGGTGCTTGGGCAAGACCGGCCGGCGAGTCGTTCGGTTGTGATGCGTGTCCGCGTTCCCGCCGGTTCGACGCGGGAAACGGATAGCGAATCTGGCCTCGCCCATCTCACGGCCCGCGCATCGTTGCGGGGTTCCGCCAATGCCTCCTTCGAGGAGATCAATCTCCGCACCGATGAACTTGGCAGCTCGATGACGCTTGACGCTGGGCGTCAGTTCGCGGAAGCGCGTGTGCGATGCCTGACCGACGATTTTGCCGAGATGGTCGAGCGTCTCGCCCAGACTCTCCTCGCTCCCGACTTCCCCTTTGACGAAGTGGAAAAGGTCAAAGCCGAACAACTGGGAGCTATTTCCGAGTCCGACAACGACACTCGCTCCATGGCTGATCGCCTCCTAAGGCGAGGTGTCTATCCGGACCCCAATCCGCTCGGTCGTCGCGTGCTCGGCGTTAGAGAACTTGTCGAGCAGTTCGACCGGGAAGCGTTGAATCAGTTTCATCGACGCACCTATCGCCCCGGAGGAGCCTCGATCGCCGTCGTCGGAGGCTTTGGCAGCTTTGATCGCGCACTTGACTCGATCAACCGCGCGTTTGGGTCCTGGCTTGAGCCCGCTGAGCCACAGGTAACTCTGGATCTGGCCAGAACCAGTAAATCCGAGGAGCGAGTTCAGGAAGCGATCGAGGGCAAGAGTCAAGCTGATCTGGCAGTCGGGATGGCGACGATCTCGCGCGGCCATCGCGATTATTATGCGCTCGACATTGCAAATCTCATTCTGGGTCGCCTCGGATTGATGGGGCGGCTTGGCGCCGAAGTGAGAGATCGCAATGGCCTTGCATATTATGCGTTCAGCCAGATTGAGCCCAGGACAGATGGTTCGCTCTGGTCGGCGCGCGCTGGGGTCGATCCTGGCAACGTCGACCGAGCGCTGATGGCCATTGTGGGCGAGGTCGCGCGAATACAAGAAGAGCTGGTGACTGAAGAAGAGTTGCACGACGCGCAAAGTTATCTGATCGGAGTCCTTCCTCTCGCCCTGGAAACGCACGATGGCGTCGCCTCAACCCTTCTGGCACTGGAAGAGTTTGAACTCGGCCTCGATCACTTGACCAGATATCCGGACATCATTGCCGGAATAACGCGCGCTCACGTTCTCGATGCGGCGCAACATCATCTTGATCTGACGCGTCGGGTCGTCGCCGTCGCGGCGCCAATGTGATATCACCCTTGACTCCATGCAGGCCTCGTGCACCAGGAGCCTAGTGCCCGATCAGGGAACCAGGTAAGGAATGCGGTCGCGGCTGCTGCAGTCGGGGCCCGGCAAGCCGTGCCCAGCGGTGGCCGAGGACACGTCGTGCCGTGACCCTCCCCCGGAGGCGATGCTTAACCTGGCCGTCTGAGCCTGCACTAGAGAATGGCACGCGCTCGCTCTGGACCTGGTTTGAGATAGATCAAGAACTCGTTCGAGCCTGACCGAAGGATTCGGCTAATGGTGTATTGGGTGTTTTGTGAACGATCCTGATAGATGTCACCAGGTTTATAGCGACCCAACCGCATTTCTCGGGATGTCTTGGCGACGATTTCGAAAGTAGTCTTATTGCAATCGTCACAGAGCAAGTACTGGTCCCGTTCATCGGTAAGACCCGCGTACCCGCGTTGCACGAACCGAACGTTGCCCGATTCACACCAGGGGCAGAAACGCTCCTCTTGTTCCAGCCGGATACGATCGACCACTCAGAACTCCAGACGCCAACCCTGTTCAGGTCGTGAAGTGTACCAATCTCCCTGCAATCGATGGACCGCCGATGATGCGATGCTCATGATCGGCATGTTAGCGCAAACGAACTCGCTGGGAAGAACGCATAATTAGGGAAGGATGATGCAGTCGAACGTCTTGCTGTTCAATTGAATGGCGTTAGGAGTGTCTATGACCCGCCGCACAGCGTCAGAGGATGTCCCAGCCTCCCCCGTTCCCAGTTCCAGCGCCAGGCCACCACGGCCATTGATCATTGCCTCAAACCGGGGGCCTGTTACCTTCACGCGTAGGTCCGGAGGCGCCTTCGACGCCCGCAAAGGGAGCGGTGGCGTCGTCACGGCCGTGAGCGCGGTTGCGCGAGAGCGCCAACCCATCTGGATCGCGGCCGCGATGACTGATGGCGATCGACAACGCGCCGAGCTCGCCCGGCAAGATGGCGAAGATCTTATCGAGTTTGGCGAACCGACTGAGTTTCGGCTTCGATTCGTCGTGCCCACCCCAGAGGCCTACCACCAGTATTACAACGTCATTAGCAATCCCCTGCTCTGGTTTCTTCAGCACTATCTTTGGGATACCCCTCGCACGCCTGATATCACCAAAGAGATTTGGGACGCGTGGCGGGACGGTTATGTGGCCGTAAATCGCCAGTTCGCGGATGAAATCATCGCTGCCATCGATGCAGTTGAAGGTGATCCGCTCATCATGATCCAGGATTACCACCTCTATCTCTGCTCAGGGTTTGTCCGTGATCGCCGGCCCGATGCCCATTTGCAGCAGTTCGTGCACATTCCCTGGCCAGATCCAGACTATTGGCGGCTTCTCCCGATGGAGATTCGCCGCGCGATCTGCGAGGGGATGCTCGGCAATGATATCGTCGGCTTCCAGACACCTGAGCATGGTCGTTCGTTCATGTACACATGCGAGGCGTACGTTCCCGGCGCCGAAGTTGACTACTCCTCCGCGTCAATCTTCTGGAAAGGTCGGCGCATCGAAGTTCGGTCATATCCGATTTCGATCGACGCGGCCGCCGTGCGACGCCTCGCCTACTCCAAGGAAGCGCGATCTCATGACCGCTACCTACCAAATCACTGGAACGAATTCACCGTGCTGCGGGTCGACCGGGCAGAGCCAAGCAAGAACATCGTCCGTGGTTTCCTCGCTTTTGATCGGTTTCTGGAGGCTCACCCGGATTTCCAGGGTCGGGTTAACTTCGTTGCGATCACCGTTCCATCGCGTATGGACGTAGTCGAATATCAGGATTACCTCGACGATGTGAGCGCGGTGGTCGGGCGCATCAACGCCAAATACGCGAACGTCGAGACTGGCTGGCAGCCGGTCCACCTCATCATGGGCGAGAACTACCCACGAGCCCTCGCGGCGATGAAGTGGTACGACGTGCTCCTCGTCAACTCCATCATCGACGGCATGAACCTGGTCGCCAAAGAGGGCGCCCTTCTGAACGAGCGCAACGGTGTTCTGATTCTCTCGGAAGGCGCGGGCGCGGTGAGCCAGCTTGGTGAGCACTCCATCATCATCGGACCGACGGATGTCGAGGGTACGGCTGATGCCATCCATCGGGCGCTGACGATGCCACTGGAAGAGCGGCGCAGGTGGGCAGAGGGTCTTCGCCGTTCGGTTGAGCGCGACGATGTCACGACCTGGTTCGAAAATCAGGTGAACGACATGGCCAAGCACGAGCGAGATCAGGCGACGGAGACGGAGGAGGCGGAAGAGTTCGAGCTGCCGCCGAACATCGTGCCCATGACCGGCATCGATCGCATCTCTACGACGAGCGGATAGCGCGCCCTAGCCTTCAGTTAGACGCAGACGAGATGCGGCAACGCTTCGCGCTTCGGCCAACGTCGGAGCCGCGTCGTATGCGCCCTCTCGTTGCACGGCGATGCCGCCGACGACCGTCGCCAGTTTCGTCGCCGTGATCAGGTCTTCTCCGCGGACAAGTGCGGCGGCCAGCGCCCCGGCAAAGGCGTCACCAGCCCCAAGCGTGTCAATTACGGAAACGGCATGGCCCGGAATGAGAACGTTGCCCGCGGGCGACGATACCGCCACGCCGTTTGCCCCAAGCGTGACGACCACATCGCGAACACCGAACCGGCGGCGGAGGTCAGTTGCCGCACGAAGTGCACGGGTGTGGTCGCCAAGATCAATGCCAGCGAGCGCCGAGGCCTCATCTCGATTGAGGATCAGCAAATCAACGTCTGGCCAGAAGCTCCACCGCGAAGCCATGGTAAGACGGCTAATTGGGGAGGCATTGAGCATCACCAGCGCTCCGCCGACTTTTCCAGCGGAAATTGCGGCCGCCGTGGTGGCAAGATCGATTTCAAGTTGGACCATGAGAACGGTGCAACTCCCCAAGGCATTCATGGCTGCAGCGACCAGCTCAGGTGTCAACGTCTGACTTGCGCCAGGAACGATGATTGACGCGTACTCACCTGAATTGGCCATGAGCACTGGACTCAGTCCCGTCTTCGCGTTGTCGTCCCGTTGCAGAAACGTCACGTCGACGAGTTTCCCTGAGAGCGCACGTCGCAACTCGTCGCCGAAGCCGTCGCTCCCGACGCGGGCGACAATCGCCGTGTTCGCGCCTTGTTGCGCGGCCGCGATCGCCTGATTTCCCGCTTTCCCCCCGGGATGGAGTGCGTACCTGTCGCCGACAACAGATTCGCCTGCACCAGGCAAGCGTGCCGCCCGCGCGACGACGTCCATGTGCGCGCTGCCAACAACGATGATGTCAGGAGAACCGCGGGCGCTCACAGGGGGCCAATTGCCCGGAATGCGGAGAGACTGTCCTGAGCATCCTGTGCCATCTTGAGATCCTCGTGTCTGACCGAATCGAGCATCGCAACCAGGCGCCCAAGTTCATTGATGTTTGCGGTCAGTTCCGCCTCGGGATCTTCACGAATCGGGAACGTGTCGAAATATAGCGTTCCCGCGTAGTTACCCTCGCGCAAGACGTGCAGGAGTTCGAGTGTGTCCCGTCCGTGAACGCTGCCAATCATCAGGCCGTCGTCCGCGGTTCCGTGGCCATCATTCATATGTACGCCGAATAGACGCCCCTGGCGGAGCGCCATGGCGCCTGCCGCGGGCGGATGCTCCCTGGCCATGTATGCATGACAGACATCGAACGTCACGCCAAAATTCGGCAGTCCCACCTCGCTCGTCGCCAGCAGGGCATCGCTCATCGTTCGCACCAGCGAAAAACGGCGCGGGTCACTAGGCTTGTATTCAACGCTGACGCGAATCGCGGGATTTCGACTGGCGACCTCGCGCAAACCATCGATTTCATGCTGCCACAGTTTGTCGTAGCAGACCTGAAACGGGTAGTCCCATCCGTCGTCGGCCATCCAGAGCACGACATGATCGGCGCCGCTGCCAGCAGCGACATCAACCGCCTCGGCAGCGAGCTCGATTGCAATGCGGCGTGTTTCCAGGACTGGAGAGGTGAATGCGCCTCGTTCGAATAGTGGGCCCTCGAATCTGAGGTTGAGTGCCGTGATGGGCAGCCCAGTTTCCACGATGGCGCGTTCCCGTTCCCCATCTTCGGCCCGCCTGAAATGTTGCGGAAAGTTCAATTCAAGCGCGCTTACACCGGACACCTGGCCGATGCGACGGATCGCCTCGGCCACCGAAGCCCCGTTTCGTCGAAACGAATTGAGTCGAGTGGCAATCCGCCACGGCGCCAACTGTCCCCCCTGTTCGCTGTGGCTCAATCTGTCCTCGCTGCCTTCCGCCATCTCTGAATGGTCCCGCTCCGCCTATTCATCCTCGCTGCCGCTTCGTGGACGACGATTGTACGCCCTCATCCGAGCTGGGGGAACACGCGTGCTCTGGCGCGTTTCCCCGTAGATCAACGCGGAATTGTGGTTCACCAGATGCGGCATTTCTGACTCCTTCATCTGGAAGGGGCGCGGCACGACTCCGGCGCAAACCGAGTTGACAGCGGTACGAACTCTGGGAACAATGCGCAGGCGCGTGGCGATGTTGCCGCGCGGTGTCGCAATGCGCGTTGCAGCGAAAACGCTTTGCAGGGGGGTTGGCACGAAATGGTCGATCGATCGAGAAGAAATCACATCAACCGTCGGACCATGCTCAAGGTCGCGACCGGCGCCGCTGCCGGATTCTACGCATTCGGCCTTCCAGGCAAGTCGTACCAGCGAGCGCGTGCTCAGGACGATGTCTTGACACAAATCCTGGGCATCCCCGGCGCCGGCATCCAACCCACAGAGGCGAACATGGAGGAGGTCGGCGGGCTCTGCCTCCGCTCCACAAAGAAAGGCGCGTTTGCCGGGCAGACGGTGACGTTCATTGGCTTGAATAACGCCAGTGCGCACAACAACATCTTTCGGCCCCTTTCTCGTGCCTGGGAGGAGTTCACCGGCGCGACGATCCAATGGATCGATGTTCCTCAAGCGGAGATTTTCGCCAAGGTGCAGCAGGGTGTCGCGACCGGAGAGATCGAGTTTGATCTCCTCGAAGGTGGGGCTCCCTGGGAAGGCGACCTGCTCGGTCGCGGCCTCGGCGCGGCGATGCCTGCCTGGGTCAAGGAACAGATCGAAATCGACGATTACGTCAAGCTCTTGCAAGCACCGGTCGGCACCTGGGACGACGTGACCTATCGCGTCTCGATCGACGGTGACTGCCATAACTTCAATTTCCGAAGCGACGTGTTCGCCAGCCCCGATCTGGCATCGGAATGGGCAGCGGCCGGCGGTCAGGGCGAATGGGCCGTCCCGACAACGTGGCAGCAGGTTCAGGAACAGACCAAATTCCTGAGCGGCAAGGAAATCGACGGCAACAAAATTACCGGCTACGTCGATGTCGTCAAGCCGGGCGGCGGCTTCAGTTGGTACTTCTTCGCGAGCCGGGCCTCCGCCTACGCCAAGAACCCGGCCAGCCCCGCCTGGCTCTTCGAGCCGGAAACAATGAAGCCCTATGTCAACAACCCGGCGTTCGTGCGTGCTCTGCAAGACATGATTGACGTCATTGATGTCGAACCGGCCGATCAGATCAACGCGGACCTGTTGACCACATTCGCGCAAATGCTGGGCGGAGAAGGCGCGATGACCGCCTGGTGGGGTGATATCGGCTCCAATGTTTACACCAACGACACGTCGATCGTTCAGGACAAGATGAGCTTTTCTATTCTCCCCGGCTCTCCCGATGTTTATAACAACGAGTCCGGAGCTTGGGACATGGTTGGCGAAGGCGAAGTGAACTTTGCCCCGAACGAGGCGTACATCGGGTGGGGTCTCTACGTGATGCAGAAGGCCGAGGAGCGGGGCGTTTCCGAGGCGGCCTGGGATCTTGCCGCCCATCTCGGCGGCAAGGATGTTTCGACCTGGCTTTCGATCTATCCGTCGGGGTTCCAGCCCTATCGCAACAGCCACTTCGAATTGCAGTACTGGACTGACGCGAACTATCCAGCCGAGTTTGCCGAGGCCTATCTGGCCTCGACGGCCGACTCGTACAACCATCCCAATGGCGCGATCGAGCCGCGCATCCCAGGGATCTTCGACTACTACATCGCCGCGGAAGAAGAAGTGGCGCTCGCGGTTGCCGGCGAGACGTCGGCGCAGGAAGCGCTCGACGCTGCCGCCGCGAAGTGGGAAGAGATAACCGATCGCAACGATCGCGAGACGCAGATCGCGTTGTATCAGGCCGCTCTCGGCATGTAGGCTACGTTCGAATTCGCACGAATCAGCCGCGAACGTCCCGAGGTTGCTCTCGGGACGTTCGCCTCGCGTCTGATTCGGCTATCCTGTCCGCCTCACCTGTTCAGACCTGTTCTGCCGACATCGAGAGGCGCCGTGTGAGCGAGATTGCGCTGAATTCACCCGTTTCAAGTTCGTCGAATTCACCCTCCACCTGGAAGGCGCTTATCCGCAATCTCGCGCGCGCCACGACGCTCCTGGCCATCGCGGCAGTCGTCGCCCAGGTTCTGCGCACCCTCGGCATGATCGAGCTCGGGTTCTCGTCCTGGCGTTCCGTGGCGATCATTCTCGTTGTCTGGTTTGTGGCAGTCGATATCAACGTCTACGTCAATGGCGGACTGAAGGGGCAGCAGCTTCTCTTCCTCCTGCCAGCTCTGCAGATCACCATCTCGCTGGTCATATTTCCTACGCTGTTTGGATTTGCGGTCGCGTTTACACGGTGGGATATCGGTGGCATCTCGGGTCCCGTCTTCAACGGCGTAGAGAATTTTCGCAGCCTGGCCGTGGACGAGCGATTCTGGAACGCGCTCGGCAACAACTTCAAGTACGTCTTCGTGGCGGTCCCCTTTCAGTACGTCGTGGCATTCATCGTGGCCCTCCTCCTCAACCAGAACATCAAGGGCCAGAAATTCTTTCGTGTCGTCTTTCTCCTCCCGTTCATGATCAGCCCCGTGGCAGTTGGTTGGATGGTCGGGCGCTCGATTCTCGACGCGAACCGAGGGGTCGTGCCGAACGTGCTCGCAACCATCGGCATTGAGGGTGTCTCGTTTTTCGATCAGAAAGTTCCGGCGTTTCTCGGCATCGTGGCCATGGATTCGTGGATCGCGGTCCCGTTCATGATGGTCATGCTCTTGGCCGGCCTGCAGGCCCTGCCGACAGAAGTGTTCGAGGCTGCCCAGATCGATGGCGCCAGCGGATGGCGCCGCTTCTGGGACATCACTTTTCCACTCATGTTGCCGGTATCGCTCACGGCCATCGTGCTCCGGGTGATCTTCGAGTTCAAGCTCGTCGATATCGTTCGCGTCGTTACCGCCGGAGGTCCTGGGGGATCGACCGATACACTCTCACTCTACATCTATCGTGAAGGTGTCGAAAGCGGAAATGTGGGATATGCAACCACCATGGCGATGGTGTTCCTTGTGGTCGTGCTCGCTTTTGTCACCGCGCTGCTGATATTCGCAACTCGCCGTGTGCGCGACGTTGTCTACTAGCTCCACCTCGACACGGGGCCCATCATGAGCGTCTCAAACCAGGCTGAGCATCAGACCCACAACCCGTACGATCCCCAGCGGGCGCTTGGCAGAATCGGCATCTATCTTGCCCTCGGAATTTGGGCATTCATTTGCCTCTTTCCGCTCTACTGGACCGCCACAACATCAGTGAAGTCACGTGAAGCGGTCATTCAGGGACCAAAATACATTCCATTTGTCGATTTTCAGCCTGACAACAAAGGATGGTTTCCCCTCCTCTACGAGGCAGGGCAACGGGCCGGTTTCTTGCGCCACTTTCAGAACACCCTCGTGGTGTCCTTGTCAGCAGCGGCGCTGGCGGTCGCGTTTGGTTCACTGGCCGCGTATGGCCTGTCCCGCTATCAATATCGGTACGGGCCTTATGACAACAAGCAGATTCGCAGCTTCTTCCTTGCCCAGTTGATTCTTCCGCCTGCCGCCGTCGCCCTGCCAATTCTGCTGATGTTCGTCAACCTCGGCCTGAAAGACACCCGGGAGGGGCTGATCCTCATCTATACGGTCATGAATTTGCCCATCGTCATCTGGATCATGTTCGACCAATTCAACACCATCCCCAACGAGCTGGAGCAGGCGGCGCAGGTGGACGGGTCGTCGATCTGGGGCGCGTTTCTCAAGATCATTCTTCCGATTGCCGGGCCTGGGCTGGTCGCGGCGTACATTCTGACCGTGGTTCTCTGCTGGAACGAGTATTTCATCGCCCTGGTGCTCGCCTCCACGGACGCCGTGACCCTCCCCTTCCTGATCGCGGGCCAGGTCAGCTCACAGGGAATCCGCTGGTGGACCATGGCGGCGCTCACCTGTGCCGCCATTGCGCCTCTGGCGATCATCGGCATCCTGCTGGAGCGCTACATCGTCAAGGGGCTCACGGCGGGCTCCGTAAAGTGACCCAATGTCCATCACAGCTTTGGCGGGTCCAGAGGGAGGGAGTACGCATGAGTGAAAATGAACGCCGCGTCGGTCTTGGAAAAATCATCTATTCGATCGGTCAGCCGGAGGAAGCGCCATCGCCTGAAGAGGTCCGCGTCGAGCAAACCGAGGTCGAGCAGGCGGACAAGGAATCGTTTCCGGCGAGCGATCCCCCGGGGTTCAGTGGCGGGACGACTTCAAAAGACATCTGATAGGCCGAGCACTTCACCTGGATCATCCCGATTGTTCGGGTTTCCATAGCTTCCAGGTCTGTGCCGTCTGCCACATCATGTCGGGTTCGAACCCCCTCAACGCATCTGACACGAGAACCAGATCGTCCGGGAACCCGAGCCAGATTCCGAACAGATCGTCATTTACTGCGCGCTGCAGTCGTGTCAGTGCCGACTTTTGACGTTCGATGGAAACCGCGCCAAGGAAATCGGCAATTGCCTCATCTGCCTCGGGGTTGCCATATCCTCCTGGATTCCAACCGGCCGCGTTCGTTCGAATGTCCCACGCCGAGCCGTAGAGATCAAAGTCAGTGAATCCCGGCAACAGATCGTAGGCATAGGCGATCAAATCGTAATCTCTCGTATTGATCCAGCGATCATCGAATTCCTCGGCTGGCAGCGCTTCGAGAACAAGCTCGATTCCAACGATCGCCAGGTCTCGGCCTACTCGTGCCAGGGTAGAAATCAGCTCAGCGCTGCTATCCTGACGAACGATGGCAACGGAGCGAAAGGGGATGCCCGCCGCATCCTCCAGAGCCCCGTCGCCGTTGTAATCAGTCCATCCCGCTTCAGCCAGGAGCACCGCGGCTGCGTCACGATTGCCGGCCGGAGACATCAAGGATTCATCGTGCGCCCAGGGCTGAGCGACTGTACCGACCGCATTCTGGCGAATGCGTCCTCCGAAGACCTCCTCGGCATAGCGATCGCGGTCGATCGCCAGGGATACTGCCTTTCGGACATTCAGATCGGTCCAGAGGCTCCCGTTTGGCTGGTTCGGATTGAAAAAGTTGAAGGCGGCGAACATCACGGAAGCTGCTGGCGCCACGACCAACGAGTCACTTGGTGCATCGGCGTTGGTTGCCAATGCAACAGAAACCGGCCACAGAATCTCTGAATCATCTGCCTCCCAAGCCTCGAATCGCTCTTCTGCCCCATCTTTCACCGCGACACGCAGCGTATCCAACCAGGGAGCCGTTCCCCAATAGTCTTCAAATCGCGCGAACTCGATCGAGTCGTCGTCCCATTCGGTGATTCGCCAGGGGCCGGTTCCCAGTGGCATCGACGTTGCCCAATCAAACTGGGAGAGGGACTGCCCTGCACCAATCCCCTCGTTCCAGTAGGCCTCGTATTGCCGACGCGAGAAGATCGGAAGCGTGGCGACATTGAAGAGCCACCCTCCATCGCGTTCGGAGAAATTCACCAGAACTTCGCGTTCCGAAACGGCTTCAACCGACTCCACCAAACCAAACAGATTCGTGACTGCCGACTCAGTGTCCTCGCGGTACACGTTGAACGAAAACTGGGCATCGGCCGCCTCAAGTGGCGTGCCATCGTGCCACACAATCCCCTCTCGCAGGTTCAAGGCAAGTTGCAGTCCGTCCTTCCTCCAGGCCCACGTTTCAGCAAGCCATGGCGTCGGTTCGAGCGTGATTGGGTCAGGTCGCACGAGCGATTCGAGGTAACTCAACGGGATCTGTTGATCCTGTGCAAATGCCGCTGGATTGAAGTCGCCAATGGATGCGCCGGGCCGCACCATCTGTAATGTTCCACCGCGCAGCGGTTCGCCCATTTTGTCGACTGGGCCTTTGGCTGTCGGTGTCGCCTCAGGTGTTTGCGCGGCGGCAGATGTCGCTCCCACCGCGCTGGATCCGCTGAACGCTGTGGCGGCGGCTATTTGGAAGGCGGTTCGCCGTGAAAATCTGCTGACGGAAAACTTGCTCGTCTCCTGCATCGCGTTGGATCGAACGCCCATGTCCTTCTCGCGCTTTGTCGTTTCAGGTGACATTGAATGAAGACTCCCGGCAGCGGATCAACGCAACTCGACGGGACCGTCAAGAACCTAAACCCAAGCCTACCAAAGCCAACTGCGCGCGATCAGTTCGTGCGCCGCTTCGATCTGTGACGAGACCACCGCGATTGAGAGCCTGAGTGTGTTGCTGCCTCCATCCAATGGCACGCACGATTGGACCTTGAGGCTCTCGGGAACTCCGGCGGCCATCACGATCCGACGAGGCGCGGGAGCTCCCCAATCGAGGAAATCTCCCTTGCTGGTGGAACGAGAGATCCGTCCCAGGGCAATCCACCCCGATTGACCCAGACGGACGGAATTCCCGCGGCGCGCGCACCGGCGATGTCGAATTCCGGAGCATCGCCGACAAATATGGCCTGATCGTGCGTGACCCCTGCCATCTTCAGCGCCGCGTCAAAGATTTTGGGATTGGGTTTTGGCACGCCAAATTCCTCAGAGATCAGGACGAAATCAACACGTTCGCCAAGGCCAAGCAGATCAATCTTGGCACGCTGGACTTCAGTTGGTCCGTTCGTAATGATTCCTAACCGCCTGGGTTCCTCTTCCTCGGACCCCGACGTAACGGTTCGGACGCGAGCAAGCACCGCTTTCGCCTCTGGAAAAAGGCGCAAGCCATGGAAACGGTTCTCTCGAAACCACTCGGTGGCAGCCTGCACCTCGGCGGGATCGGAGCGCCCGTGGCGTCGGAAGAGCTCACCAAAGTGCTCTGTTCCATGCGGCTGCATCGCGATCGACTCCGCGATCATCAGGTCCAGATCGCTCTGTTGGCGACCTGTTGATGTTCCGTCCGCATCGAGATCAAATGCGATGCGCAGCCGCGCTACCCTGGCGGACGCGTAATCGCAAAGGGTGTCATCGAGGTCGAACAGAATGGCTCGCGGGCTTGGGTTAATCGGCGTCTGTCTCACCTGATCCGCTCTCTGAAAAGCTAGCGTGCCGATTCGTAATTCATCGAGCGGTGGATTCTTGTATGTTGCAATGAGCGCTGTAGGCCCCGATTACGAAGGTGTTTCGTTCCAGAACTGACCCCGAAACTCGTCAGTATCGTAATAGCCAACGATGCTCGTGATCTTCCCCCCGCTCGTGCGGAATATCGCCACCTGTTCCGAGAGCAGCTCCCGGCCCAGGTCACCAGCGAACTCCCGTAAGGTGAATTGCACGGCGGCACGATCAGCATCGGAAATCACGTCGGTGATGTCCCATCGCGCCGTGGGGTACGAGCTCACAACAGTTCCAAAGTAGGCGACGATCTCGTCGGCCGGGCGAATGACATCCCGATGCGGCAGGGCTCGAAACGAAGCATGATTGGCCAGGGTCGCACGCAATCGGCGTGGATCTCGCGCATCAATGGCCGCAAAGAACTCTCGTCCCAGTTCGTCCGCGGACACGCTTTCGCTGCTTGTGACTCCATCCCGTTCCACTTGGGGGCCATCCGTTCCATCACTTACGAAGCCGCGCACTACCCTGGGATTTACTCGCTCGATCCTACGCCTGTCACAAAGGGAGCATCAATCGCTTCCAGGCTGACGCGAGACACCGGCGCAATCCCATTCCGTACACCGCTTCGGACCAATAGGCGATCGATTTCCTGGAGCTGGGCATGATCATTCTCGGCCAGATACTCACCTAACTCGCGGATGCTCCAGTCGCGCTCGGTCCGGCTGAACCCGTTTCGTTGCCAGGCATTGTCAGGGAGCGCGCGCAAGAGCGATGTCGAACTCTCGCGCACTCTGCGGAACTCTGACATGATGACCAGGGCGTTTGACTGCCGATCCGCTGCTTGCTGTTGGCTCGATTGCATGACGCGGGGCACGCGATCGAGATCAGGGTTTACCTGGGTCGCGATCGCATTCATGAGCGAAAAAATCCGCGCTTCTGTGTCTCGCAAGCCGATGAGAAGGTCCTTGACGGTCACATCCGATCGGTATAACGCCACCTCGAGAAGCGTGCGGTCGTGGATCGGTGTTAGCCACCGCGATAGGTGATTGAGCGTTTGCAGGAGCTCGATGATCAATGCATCGTTGGTAGACTCGCGAACTCGCTTCACCGTGCCGCTGGGTTTATGCAAACTCTCGGCCACCGTGTCCATCATCACCTCTCTGCTCGAAATCCCCGCGTACGACGGTGAACGACTCTCTCTCGCCCGCTTCGCCATTTATGACGCCAGACGTGAACTCCAACTCTCGGGCGGCAACCGCGATGCCTTGCCGATCAAAATCCAACCACCAGGCTCGCACCGAAACCGTGGGTTGGAAGCCGGCAATCACATGAACGATCCCCGGTATCGTCGCGTCCTTGAGATCAATCCTCGACGGAACAGGTGGCGTTCGCGGGTGAGAGTGAACCACGGCGCCCACCACCTCGCCACGGCGTTCAATATCAGCAAGGGCCGCGCTTACGTCAGCCGGATGCATTGTATACCGCGTACGTGACGATTCGATGTTTCTGCCCTCGTAGAATCGGCCGGCGATGAGCTCGCCGCAAAATCTGACGGCCGAGAGCAGCCCTACCCCCTCGCCGGGCAGCGCTCGCCTGAGATGCTCCAACATACTCATCACAATATCGTCGTCGCACGTGAGCTTCGAAATCACCCGGTCCTGGCCCCGAAACAATGGGATCGACGCGGTTCCCCGCACGAGCTGGAGAACTTGCCGGCTAGTTGTCATCGGTCCATACATCGAGCATTTCCGCGGCCCGGAGCGCCAGGTGCAAGGTTAGCCACGATCCGGGATCAATCACGTCTCTGCCCACCAGTTCTCCAATGCGCCGCAGTCGATATGCCAGCGTATTGCGATGGATGCCTAAACGCTGTGACGCATCGACCTGAGACCCGCCACTTTCCAAAAACGCGCGAAGCGTCGCGCGCAGGGTGCCTCGCTGGTCCCGCGTCTGAAGAGAACCGAGAGCCTGAGTCACAAACTGTCTGAGTTCTCCTGTATCCCGAAGCTGATAGAGGAGGCGCAGCTCTCCCATGTCTTCGACCGACTCAAACGACGCCGCACGTCGTGGGACCTCCGCCTGCGTCTGCAACACCGACACGAAATGTGCCTCGCGTGCGGCCGCGGGTAGACTTGCGACGCCGCGCGCCGCCGCCGACAACGCCAACGTCGCGCCGTCCTCGGCGTGTTCTACTCGCCAACGCCGCTTGATCTCGGTGACGCGACTCGCGAACGTCTCACCCTCGATCCGGCTGTTCGCGGCCAGCAGCGTCGTTCGTCGTCCGCTATGCTCCCCTGCTGGATGAACGACCCCAAGTGACGCCAGAGTACGCGATACCGTGACCTCGCTTTCTCCATGTGTTACGGCGACCATGAAGAGTGCGTCCGGATCGAGCCCAAGCGCGAGTGCGGCAGATCGTCGATCGCTCGGACTTCCATGCCGCCATGACAGAAGCGACTCTATGGCCTCCACACGGCGCGGGCCACGCGGGCGAGCGGCTTCGGATCGCCGCAACGCTGCTTCCGCGAGCGAGGCGATTCTGGCGATAAGAAACCGGGCCACGACCCGTTGCTCGGCCCCTAACGGTCCCAGAATGAGCGTTGCCCCCGTGCCCAACTTCTGCCGAATTTCATACGAGGAACCGTCAGGGCGTATCGCTGCCGAGCGGGATTCTCTGCTAGTCGACGCCGCGAGCTCACGGCCACTGGCATCGAGCACAACGATGGGGATCCGCGACGCCTCGGTTGCCGCGTGTACGAGCCCTGCAATGCCGAGATTCGCGACTGTTGCATCAGAAATCGTGCGCTCAAGCTCACTTCCAATGCGATAGAGGTCTCCTCGAAACTCCGTCAACTTGCGGTTGATCACCGTTTCGGTGTCACTGCTCAGCGGTTCTATCCACTCTAGAACCGGAATTCTCGACATCTCACGCCTGGACGATTCGTCCAGCGCGAAGTGTCGATCCAGAACGATCGCGCCAATCTGCCGCGATTCTGTTTCGCGAAGGAAGCCCGCCAGATCGGCGCCAAGCATTGATGCCACGCGGGTCGGGAAGATCACCATTTCCTTGCCCCGCAGCACCGGAAGGTGCGGAGGAGTTGCGCGCGCGGTCACTGCCCACGAGACCTCGGCGCAATAAAGGGATCGAGAGCCGCTATCCGGCGCTGACAGCCAACTCGGCATGCCAAACCGCGGTTCCAGAATCAGGAGGTCATCGAGTGTAATGTCCATAAGAGACCGGATCGTCGTTTCCTCTTCGTCCCCAAGTCAACATTCCTGCACCGGATAGAAGCGCACCCTCGGGCTACGATTCGCCTCAACGCTTTTCTCTCGCCAAAGGATCATGTCGTTGCAGATTAAACCCGGACATTCCAGGCCGACCAGTGCGTTTGCCTTGCTGCTCGTTTCGGTCGCGGGGCTGGCCGCTTTCTTCTTTCCTTTCATCTCTTCTGCGTTGGGTGAACAGTTTAGCCTAGACGGCACGAGGACTCTCGACTCGTCCCTGTTGCTTGGCGCCGTCGTCGCCGGCTCACTCTTCATCGCCATTGGAGAACTGGCGCGCGGCC
The DNA here is from genome assembly GCA_038246475.1 of Thermomicrobiales bacterium. Lineage (GTDB taxonomy): Bacteria > Chloroflexota > Chloroflexia > Thermomicrobiales > UBA6265 > JACCXM01. The sequence goes on from JBBRVX010000056.1 coordinate 24,234, forward strand.
CAGGCGCCGATAGCCTCTCCAGATCGGTCGCGCTCCTTGGGGCGTTGGTCGCTATCGACGCGACACTCCGGCTTATACCCTCCTTCTTCGGCGCATCTCCAATTTTCGCGCTCATCGCCCTCGTTGGCTACGTGTTCGGCTCGCGCTTCGGTTTCGTCATGGGCTCATTGACGCTGCTCCTTTCGGCGGCCATCACAGCCGGAGTGGGACCATGGCTGCCATTTCAGATGCTCTGCTCCGGCTGGATGGGAATGGTTGCCGGTTGGATTCCCAAGCCGGTTTCATCACGAGCTGAAGTTGCGGAAATTGCGCTCTTCGGAGGAATCTCCGGTTTCGTCTACGGTGCGCTCATGAACCTCTATTCATGGCCGTTCGCCGCTCCCGGAGCGAATGCTGACATCGGACTCTTCTGGTCGCCTTCGCTCACCCTTCTGGAGTCGCTCGACCGCTACGCGGTCTTTTACCTCACCACCTCGTTGGTTCACGATGCCAGCCGCGCCGTGGCGAACGTCATCCTTATTCTCGTGGCTGGAGGATCAGTGCTTCGCCTGCTACGTCGCTTTCGCACCAGAACGACCTGGAACATGTC
>JBBRVX010000057.1:0-24422 GCA_038246475.1 Thermomicrobiales bacterium
ATGATCTTGGCAATGCCCTGCACGGCACGTATTGGCACAGCAACTTCGGCGCGCCAATGAGCCACGGTTGCGTCAATCTGCCGATGGACATCGCGGCCTGGATGTATGAATGGGCTCCAGTCGGAACCGCGGTAACCATAGTTTCCTGAGGAGGTTGACAAGAAGTATTGGAGCATCGGCGCCACTAACCGTGCCGCGGGCGGGGCAGGCCAAGCCCTAACCGCCGCGAAGGAGCATGAGCAAGCAGCAGGCATCACTGACCATGCATTCAGGCTCCGTAATTCGCCAGCAGCAACGATCCGCGAGGCCCGGCCAGTGACCGGGCCTCGCTCGTACTTCCCCGCCACTCGTTCCCCCGAACCGGCCCCACCTGACCGCCTGGTGGCCTCAGTCGAATGAAACACGGGCTCTCGTGACCGATACGCAGCATGAACGCGAGGACGTCGCTAGCGATTTGCTGCATCGCGGTTCAGTGTCCGAAGTGGCCCGGGTTTCCCTCAAGCTCGGCCTCACCGCCTTCGGTGGACCAGCGGCGCACATTGCCATGCTGCGGGAGGAGGTCGTTACCCGGCGCTCCTGGATGGCTGATTCGTTCTTTCTCGATCTCCTGGCAGCGACGAATCTCATCCCCGGACCGAACTCAACCGAAATGGTCATCCATGCCGGATTTCACCGCGCTGGTTGGCGAGGACTCCTGACCGCGGGCCTGCTTTTCATCCTGCCTGCCGCGCTCATCACGCTGGCGTTCGCCTGGGTTTACGATCGCTATGGAACGACCCCCGCGCTGGAATCCGTGTTGAATGGCGTCAAACCGGTCGTCATCGCCGTCGTACTGCAGGCAATCTGGGGACTCGGCCGCACGATCTTGTCCCAACCGCCGCTGCTGATCGTCAGCGTGGCGGCCTTTGCATTGTCGATGGCCGGCTTCAATGAATTGGCGATTCTGTTGGGGTTCGGGGTTGCCTTCATGCTCTTGAACGTGTTCCGCCACCGCGACCACCTCGGCCTGATCGTTGCCATTCCATCATGGCGAGAGCTTGCGCAACGCGGCCCCGACTTCCTCCCGTCCATCCTGGCCGCTGCCGAGCCCTATTCGCCACTCAGGCTCTTTCTCGAGTTTCTCAAGATCGGGGGCACGCTTTATGGCACAGGCTATGTGCTTCTCTCCTTCATGCAGCAGGACCTTGTGGAAAAACTGGGCTGGCTTTCCGAGCAACAACTCCTCGATGCGGTCGCCGTCGGTCAATTCACCCCAGGTCCGGTCTTTACCACGGCCACCTTTGTGGGGTATCTCGTGGGTGGATGGGGCGGCGCCGCGCTGGCTACCATTGGCATCTTCCTGCCCGCTTTCTTCCTCGTGGCCTTCACGCATCCTTTGCTGCCCCGCATGCGTTCGTCGTCCTGGTCGAAGGGTTTTCTGGATGGCGTCAGTGCTGCCGCGGTCGGCCTGATGGCGGCGGTTACAGTCGTGCTGGGCCGGGCCGCCCTGACGAACACCTTCACCGTTGCGCTGGCGCTCATTGCCGCCCTGATCCTCATCCGATTTCGGGTCAACTCGGCCTGGATCATCATCGCGGGAGGGGTTGTCAGCTATCTCTGGACATCAGCCGGGTTGTGATATCGAGTCCGCCGCGCTGGCGCCCGCGTTCTTCGCACCTTGCGAAGCGACAATACCGGAGTTCAGGCGGATTGACATGTTTCGCTGGCTGGTCTAGGTTCAACAGATACCCCGGGCGTAGGGCCAAAGGGGATCGCCTTTCGCGACAGGAGAGAGCGAATGAGCCACATGTCCCGCGCATGGACCCGGATCGCGGCACTCATCGCGCTGTTTGCGCTGGTCCTGCCGGTCATTGTGACCGGGGCCATGGCGCAAGACGGCGGAAAAGTGCTGCGTGTCCACCACATTACCTACCCGGATGTCGTCGATCCCCAGAAGAGCTCGTTCACGAATGAGATCGACATTCTGGCGCTCGTCTACGAAGGTCTGACCCGGCTTAACGATCAACAAGAGACCGTCCCCGGCGCGGCCGAGTCGTGGGAATACAACGACGACGCGACCCAGATCACCTTCAAACTGCGTCCCGATCTGAGATATAGCGATGGTACTCCGCTCACCGCCGAGAACTTCCGCTACGCCATCGAGCGGAACTGCGACCCGGTTACGGCGGGCGAGTACCAGTCGATCCTCTTTGAGATCGTCGGCTGCGCCGAATTCGCGGGGCTGACGCTCGACGAAGCCGGCGAGGCGCGCGAATATACCCCCGAAGAGTATGAGGCCGCTCGGTCTGCTCTGGGCGTCACCGCGGTCGATGATTCGACGCTTCAGGTCGATCTTGTTCAACCGGCGCCCTACTACCACACCGTCCTCTCCCTCTGGGTCACCTTCCCGGTGAAGAAAGAGATCGTCGACGCCGATCCTGATAACTGGTGGAAATCTCCCGAGAACCACATCGGCAACGGTCCATTCAACGTCACCGGCATTGCCGAGGACCAGGAATGGACATTTGAGGCCAATGAGAATTACTGGCAGGGACGGCCAAAGCTTGACGGAATCGACTACGTCTATGTTGAGGACTCCTCTGTCGCGCTCGAAGCCTATCGCGCCGGCGATCTCGACATCGTGCAGTTGGAACCGCCGCAGATTCCGGAAGTGGAAGCCGACCCTGATCTCTCCGGGGCCATGGTCTCCTACCCGGCCGCCGGTACGCAAAATCTCTCCATGAACCTCGATCAGGAGCCGTTCAACGACAAGAAAGTTCGCGAGGCATTCTCCTACGCGGTCGACCGGGAAACCCTCTGCGCGGAAGTTCGTTCGGGCGATTGCACCCCGACGCTGACCTGGATCCCCGAAGGCATCGCCGGCGCAATCGAGACAGACAAGTACGGATTTGACCCGGAGGCGGCCGTCCAGGCGCTCGCGGAGTCGTCCTACGGGGGCCCGGAGAACCTGCCCGAGATCAAGTTCGCCTACAACAGCGATGTTTCCGGTCGCGGCGAGCAGGTCGAATGGATGGCCGGGCAGTTCCGCGACATCCTCGGGATTGAGGTGGTGATCGAGCCGACCGACGGCACCACCTTGACCGCACTGCGCAAGGACTCCACAACCCACCCCCAGCTCTTCTACCCCGGCGGCTGGTATCAGGACTATCCAGACCCGCAGAACTGGCTCAGTGTCTTCTGGAAGTGCGATACCACCTTCGCCGAGCGCGTTGGCTATTGCAATGAGGAATTCGACAAACTCGTGGATCAGGGCGACACCACGATCGATCCCGCCGAGCGCATCTCCTTTTACGAGCAGGCCGGTGAGATCCTGATCGACGATGTGCCTGGCCCATTCCTCCTCAACCCCTTGCAGTTATTCGTGGTCAATCCCGCCGTGACGGGTTACACCCCGACAGCAAGCGAGATCGAATGGCCCGGCTCGCTTGGCTCCCTGATGACCATTGACAAGGCCGAATAACCAGCTTCACTGGTGACGAAAGGGCGCTCCCGCTCACGGGGGCGCCCTTTCGTGTAGCCTCGCGATAGACGTCGCGGCCGGAATCGATCGGTAAAGCGCTAAAATCTATCCTCGTTTGTTAACATATATTGACCAGCTCTCACGCCTCCGGTACGGTACTTTCTGCTTGATGGAGAGGGTGATCCAGGCTAGATCATCCACGGGCGTCAGGAGATTCAACAATGCGGTGGTTACCCCAGGCATTCGTACGAGTGGCGAGCGTGATCGTCGCGCTGGCGTTGCTCATACCCGCCTTTGTCACGGCCGTCGCTCAGGACGCGCCAAAGGTGCTCCGCATCCATCACCCGGTCTACCCTGATGTCGTGGATCCCCAAAAGAGCTCGTATGCGAATGAGCTCGATATTCTCGCCCTCGTCTACGAAGGCCTGACCCGGCTTGATACGGACCAGCAGACCGTCCCCGGCGCGGCTGAGTCGTGGGAATACAACGACGACGCCACGCAGATCACCTTCAAACTGCGGCCCGATCTGAGATATAGCGATGGCACACCGCTCGTCGCGGAAAACTTCCGCTACGCTATTGAGCGGACCTGCGATCCAGTCACTGCCGGTGAGTACCAGTCGATTCTCTTTGGCATCGTCGGCTGCGAGGCATTCGCCAGTCTGTCCCTGGACGAAGCCGGCGAGGCTCGAGAGTACACCGCTGAAGAGTACGATCGAGCCAAGGCAGAGCTCGGTGTCAAGACCCTGGACGAATTGACGTTGCAGGTCGATCTCGTCGAAACGACCCCCTACTTTCACACGATCGCTTACACCTGGGTTCTTTATCCGGTCAAGAAGGAAATCGTCGACGCCGATCCCGACAACTGGTGGAAGTCCGCCGAGAACCACATCGGCAATGGCCCCTTCAAGCTCAGCAGCATTGCCGAGGACCAGGAATGGGCGTTTGAGGCGAACGACAACTACTGGCAAGGGCGGCCGAAGCTTGATGGCATTGACTACGTGTACATCGAGGATGCCGCCGTTGCGCTTGAAGCCTATCGCGCCGGCGACCTCGACATCGTTGCCCTGGAACCGCCGCAAATCCCGGAGGTCCAGGCCGATCCGGTCCTTGCCGACGCGTATCTCAGCTACCCGACCGCCAGCACGTACCATCTCGAAATGAACCTTGATCTTGAGCCCTTCAATGATCCCAAGGTCCGCGAAGCCTTTGCCTATGGACTCGACCGCGAAACCCTCTGCACCGAGATTCGTTCTGGCGACTGCACGCCAACGCTTTCGTGGATTCCATCAGGCACACCCGGCGCGATCGAAACCGACAAGTTCGCCTTTGATCCTGAAGCCGCGGTTCAGGCCCTGGCAGAGTCAAGCTATGGCGGTCCGGAAAACCTTCCCGCCATCGAGGTCTACTACAACGGCGAGCGTTCTGGAGCCACCGAGCGAGCGGAATGGTTCGCGGGCCAGTACCGCGACATCCTCGGCATCGAACTGAGCCTGCAACCGACGGACGGAACCACCCTGACCGCACTCTCCAAGGACAATGCCTCCCATCCGCAGCTCGTCATTTTCGGCGGCTGGGGCCAGGATTATCCCGACCCGCAGAACTGGCTCAGTGTCTACTGGACGTGCGAATCGAGCTTCGCCAAACGCTTCGGCTATTGCAACGAAGAGTTTGACCGGCTAACGGCGCTGGGGGATACCACCGTCGATCAGGCTGAGCGTCTTTCGTACTACGAGCAAGCCGGGCAAATCCTCATCGACGATCAGCCGGGTCCGTTCGCGTTCAATATCGCGGCCGTTTTTGTCGTCAGCCCCGCGGTGACTGGCTATACGCCGACTCCTGCCGAGGGTGAATGGCCCGGCCAATTCTCTTCGTTGATGTCCATCGACAAAACTGGTTAATCGTCGCGGGCAAGAGTGGAGTTGCCAAACGCTCGCCCGGACCCGCCTAAACGTGACGGTACGCGGTCCGGTAATACCCGAATCGTTCATGGGGTCGGCCGATGTTGGATTACGCGCTTCGTAGAGTACTTTGGGTCATTCCGGTCATCATTGCGGTTTCCGCCGTCACCTTTCTCCTGATGAATCGTGCCCCTGGCGGCCCCTGGGATCGTGAGAAGACGCTGCCTCCCGCGACCGTCAAGGCGCTGGATGCGAAGTTCGGCCTCGACAAGCCGCCCTGGCTTAACCCAGGCGCCGTTGCAGAGCAGCGCGCTGAGGGCGTCACCAACCCGCTGCTCCTGGTCGGAGCATTTTTGGACAGCCGCTTCCTCAACTACATGTCCGGCGTCGCCCGGTTCGACCTGGGCCCTTCCTACGCCTCGAAGGGCGCGGAATCGGTGCAGGAGCTCATCGCCAGGAAGTTTCCCGTTTCCCTCAAGCTGGGCATTGTGGCGATCATCTTTTCGGTCGTGGTAGGCATTCCCCTCGGGGTTGTCGCCGCATTGCGGCAGAATACCTGGCTCGACTATCTCTGCCTCGGCACATCAACTCTGGGCATCTCCGTGCCCACCTTTGTCAGCGGCCTGCTCTTGTTGCTCTTCTTGAGTCGCACCTTTTCGTTCTCCCCGATTCGTAGCCCGGAGGAATGGGTAGGCCTCGGACCGGCCTACCTCCTGCCGGGCATCGTGCTCGGTCTGGGCACCATGGCCTATATCGCCCGCCTCACACGCTCCAGCATGCTTGAGATCAAGCGACAGGACTATGTCCGCACCGCGCGCGCCAAGGGCCTCTCGAGTCAGAAGGTGATCAGCGCGCACATGTTCCGCAACGCGCTGATCCCCATCATCACCATCCTCGGCCCGGCTGCCGCTGATCTCGTGACCGGATCGATCATCATCGAATCGATCTTTGGCGCTCCTGGCCTCGGCCGGGAATTCGTCGAATCGATCTCCAAGCGCGATTACTCCGTCATCATGGGCACGGCCATTTTCTATGCCATCCTCGTTGCGCTGGCCAACGTTTTCGTCGATCTTTCGTATGGTGTCGTTGATCCCCGCATTCGGGTTCGGCGTTAGGGCGGAGGCGTCTCCATGTCTCAGGCCGTGATGACCGCCACAACGGAAGCACTTGAGGTCGAGCTCCCCGGCGCACTCGGCTCCATGCGAGCCCAGCGCACGCTCTGGTCGAACGCCTGGCGTCAATATCGGCGCAACAAGCTGGCGATGGTCGGGTTGTTCTTTCTGGTCGTTCTCGCCTTCGTGGCCATCTTCGCGCCACTGATTTCACCCCACAACCCGGTGCAGAGCGATCTCAAAGTCGCCGGCAAGTATCGGCAAGCGGCCTGGATCCAGGCCGATGATCCAAAGCAGACCGGCAACTGGAGTTATCCCCTTGGCACCGACGGCAACGGCCGCGATGTCTTCAGCCGCCTGGTTTATGGAACGCGCATCTCACTCGTGGTCGGCTTCATCCCGATGTTCGTCATCATGGCCATCGGCATTCCGATAGGACTTGCCGCGGGTTTCGTCGGTGGCCCGCTCGACAATTTCCTGATGCGCCTGACCGATATCGTCTACGCTTTTCCTGCCCTCCTCTTCTTCATTATCATGCAGATTTCCCTTGGGGATACCCAGTTCGGGCAACTCCTCAACGGGCTGGTGCTGCTGTTCGTCACGCTCTCGATCATCAACTGGACGGGCGTGGCGCGTCTTGTCCGGGGCGACACGCTCGCGCTGAAGGAGAAAGAGTTCGTCGAGGCCGCGCGCGCGAGTGGGGCCTCGTCATGGCGACAGATCAGCCGCCACATCCTGCCTAATGCCCTCGGCTCGGTGATCGTAGCCGGCGCCTTTATCGTCCCGGGCGCCATCATCGCCGAGGCGGTGCTGACCTATCTCGGCATCGGCCTGCGGCCCGATGTGAATCTTGCCGCGCCGTTTCCAACGTCCTGGGGCCAGATGATCCAGGCGGGCCAGACCGCCTACCGGAATCAACCCTGGCTGCTCATCGCGCCGAGCCTCGCCGTCGCGTTGATTACGCTGTCATTCACCTTTGTCGGTGACGGTTTGCGTGACGCGCTCGATCCGCGGGATCAGGTTTGAGCCAAACCTGACCGTTGCGACGTGAACCGGATCGACCGCCTCTTCGCCATCACGACCCGGCTTCAGTCCCGCGGACGGGTTCGTGCCATCGATCTGGCCGAGCACTTTGAAGTCAGTTTGCGCACCATCTATCGCAACATTGCCGCGCTCAGCGAATCGGGCGTGCCGATCGTCTCCCTACCCGGCCAAGGGTACGCGCTCGCCGATGGCTACTTTCTCCCTCCTCTCCACTTTTCGGCGGACGAGGCCATCGCGCTCGTCCTCGGCGCACGCCTCCTCTCTGGTTCTGCCGCACCCGATCTTGGCAACGCGGCCCAAGAGGCGGCAGCCAAGATTCTCGCGATCATCGACGACACATCTCATCGCCGACTCGAAGAGATCGAGGGCGCAATCGATGTCATGACGTTTCCCGACGCGGCGGCGCGGATCGATCTTGGCAATGAGACGATTGACGCCCTGCGGCGCGCGATCCTCGAACGGCACGTGGTCGCGCTGCGCTATTTCGGCCGGAACCGGGGAGAGCTGACCGTCCGCAACATCGAACTGACGCGCCTGACGTACGTCAACGGCGCGTGGCACCTCACGGCATATTGCCAGACCCGCCGCGCGGAGCGCGCGTTTCGTCTGGACCGCATCGAGGCGTTTGCGGTGCAAACGACCCGGTTTCGCGCCCGCGCCGCCACGGTTGCCGCTGAGCCTCCGCGAACCGAGGTTGTGGTGCGCTTTAGCCCTCCCACATCGCGCTGGGCGCAGGAACAGCAACATTGGTCATTCGTCGCGGCGGCGCAGCGTGGAGAGAGTCTGATTGCCACGTATCGGCCCGGAAACATCGAAGAGATCGCAAATTGGATTCTCGGTTGGGGGAGCTCGGCTGAAGTCCTCTCCCCCCCCAGAGCTTCGAGAGCGCCTGCGTGATGAAGCGCAACGCCTCGCTCAGATGCTGACATAGGGCTGTCAGGCCGCCTTGCTTAAATGGGTCAAGGCAGTTGGAACGCGCGGCCCAAGCACGAAAGCAAGGAGTTGTCAGAACGCATGAACGCAGTCCTCGAACTCATCTTGTTCAACCTCAGGCCGGAGACCGACCGTGCACATTATCTCGATGTATCATTCCGCGCCACCGATTGGTTACGCGCGCGTCCCGGCTACCTCGGTCGGGAGGTCTTTGAGGACGCAAGCGGGCAGTGGATCGACATGGTCCGCTGGAAAACCCTGGATGACGCCACGTCGGCGGCCGAAGCGTTTACCGATACGCCTCTGGCGGCAGAGATCATGGACGCCGTCGTTCACGAGACGATCCGCATTCTTCATCCACAACGCATTGCCTCCTGAGACGAGAGCGCATGTCTTATCATGCCCGTTGGGACGGAAATGGCGCCATCTCTGGAGTGCGATGAACGATCGGGACCAGGCCACAACTGACGTGATTCGCTGCGAATGGGCCGGCAGCGATCCGCTGATGATCGCCTACCACGATGAGGAATGGGGCGTGCCCTGCCATGACGATCGCGACCTGTTCGAACGGTTGATCCTCGAAGGCTTTCAGGCCGGACTGTCGTGGTCCACGATCCTGCGCAAGCGGGCCGAATTCATCCGCGCCTTTGACGGCTTCGATGCCGGCGTCATCGCCCGCTACGGCCCGGACGACGTGGCCCGACTGCTCGCCAATCCTGGCATCGTGCGCAACCGCCTGAAGGTTGAATCGTCCATCTCAAATGCCCGGGCATTTCTCGCCACGCAGGAGGAGTTTGGCGCCTTCGACGCCTACGTCTGGAGATTCGCTCCGGAGAGCCCGCATCCGCGCCCGTCGTCGCTATCCGACATCGGAGCGACTACACCGGAATCCGACGCGTTGAGCAAGGATCTCAAACGGCGCGGTTTCCGGTTCGTGGGCAGCACCATCTGTTACGCCTTTATGCAGAGCGCTGGACTCGTCGACGATCATGTCGAACGCTGTTTCCGCGCGTCGCCGGTCCCCTGATGAACCGGCGTTGGCGATCCGGCTCTCCCCTGGCCGACGTCGCCCTCCTGGGCATTGCCGTCAATCTCGCCGCGCTTGTCGTGTCACCGCTGATGCGGCCTGATCTCGATCTCTGGCGTGATTCCCTGAGTTACTACGCGGTGGGGCCCTGGTCATTGCCGCAATCACTCGCGTTTGTTGCGCTGGGAATCGCCGCGGTTGCCTTGGCCCTCGGCCTGAGAATGATCCGCGCCGATCCCCTCTGGCAGAACCTTTGTACGGTTTTGCTCGTGATTGCTGGTCTATGCAGCCTTGGCTTGTTCGTGTTTCCCATGGGGACGCCCGGCCCGCGAACGTTTATCGGCGACCTGCACCAAACCGCCGGCACGATAGGCGGAGTCGCGCTGCTCATCGCCACGCTCGCATTCGCCCTCGCGGTCCGCCGCACGCGGCAGTGGTCCAGCCTCGTCACGCCCGCGATCGTCGCGCTCCTGCTCGCGGCGACCGGCGCCCTGCTCTCTCAGCTCGCCCTCTGGTATCCGGAACTCGGCATCCCAATGGGAGCGACCATGCGCTTGGTCGCCGTGCCATTGATTCTCTTCTGGGGCGCCGTCGCACTCAGACTTCGCGTGCCCACCGGAACCAGCCTTATCCGATCCGCCGGCGAGACGTGATGACCCCGGTGTTCATCCCGACCAGATTCAGCCCGCCAAAGAAGCGGGCATGCTCGATCTTCACGCAGCGGTCCATGACCACTTCGAGCCCGGCGTCGCGGGCGATACGCGCGGCTTCCTCGTTGATGACCCCCAACTGCATCCAGAGGACTTTAGCCCCAATCTCTACGGCCTCGCGAGCGATCGCTGGAACTTCGCTCGGCCGGCGGAAGACATCGACAATGTCGACGCCCCGCGGAATTTCCCCGAGCGACGAGTAGACCTCTTGCCCCAGGATCCGCTCTCCGGCGTAACGCGGGTTGACCGGGATGATGTCGTACCCCTCGGATTGCATATAGATCGCCGCAAAGTGGCTGGGACGCATGGGGTCGGCCGAGAGGCCGACCATGGCGATGGTTCGATTCTCAGTGAGAATCCGCAGCCGCTCGAAGGCCCCACTCGTCGCCCGGATCGTGGCCAGCGGCCGCTGCTCCACACTCATGAGGCCGCCACCGGGCGCCCGGCGCCGGTCGTCGCGCCAGCCCGCCGCAGCGCCCGATCGAGATCCCAGCAGATGTCATCGACGTCTTCCAGCCCGACGGAAATGCGCACCAGATCGGGGCTGACCCCGGACGCGATCTGCTGCTCGTCGCTCAATTGCTGATGCGTCGTGCTGGCCGGATGAATGATCAACGTCTTGGCATCGCCGATGTTGGCCAGATGCGAGATCAAGCGCAGCTCCTCGATGAATCGCGCCCCGGTCTCGCGCCCACCCTGCACGCCGAAGGTGAAGACCGCTCCCGCTCCCAGGGGCAAGTAGCGCGCCGCCAGTTCGCGGTAGGGGCTATCGGGCAGCGTCGGGTAGTTGACCCAACTGACGGCAGGGTGCGCGTTCAGATGGGCCGCCACGGCCTCGGCGTTGCGCGTGTGCCGCTCCATGCGCACGGGAAGCGTTTCCAACCCTTGCAAGAACATGAACGCATTGAACGGGCTGAGGGCGGGGCCAATGTCACGCAGATTCTCGACCCGCGCTTTCATCAGGTAGCCATATTCGCCGAACTGTTCGTAGAAGCGGATACCGTGGTAGCCGACCGAGGGCTCGGTCATGCCGGGAAAGTTGCCATTGTCCCAGGGAAAGCGCCCCGATTCGACCATCACGCCGCCGATCGACGTGCCGTGCCCGCCAATGAACTTCGTGGCTGAGTGCACGACGATGTCGGCGCCATGCTCCAACGGGCGACAGAGGTATGGTGTGGCGAATGTGTTGTCAATCATCAGCGGCACGCCCGCTTCGTGGGCAATCTCGGCGACAGCAGCGATGTCGAGCACGCTGATTTGCGGATTGCCGATCGTCTCGCCGTAAACGACCCGCGTCTTCGGCGTAATCGCCCGTCGAAAGTTCTCGGGATCGGACGGATCGACAAAGACCACGTCGACGCCCCAATGGCGCAAGGTGACATCGAACTGGGTGTACGTGCCGCCATACAGCGCGCTCGACGAGACGATTTGGTCGCCTGGTCCAAGGAGGGTCGTCAGGGCGATGAACTGCGCCGCCTGCCCCGATGCCGTCGCCAACCCGCCGACGCCAGATTCGAGGGTGGCGACCCGCTCCTCGAAGGCCGCCGTGGTCGGGTTCATGATGCGGGTGTAGATGTTGCCGAAGCGCTGCAGCGCAAAGAGCTCCGCGGCGTGATCCGAGTCTTCGAACACATAGGACGTCGTTTGATAGATCGGCATCGCGCGCGCGCCGGTGACAGGATCGGGCCGCTGCCCCGCGTGGACCGCCAGGGTATCGAATCCGAAGAGCCGCTCGTCGTCTCCTTCCGGAGATGGGGCATTCAGGCGACCGTTTGGCTCAGGCATGCTGCATTGCTCCCTGGGGTACGAGGGGGGCGATGTCAGTCGTTAGGGTCGTCCCTTCCCGCAGCGTCGCTCCCACCACGCAATAGCGCTCGGCCCGCTCGGCGAGGCGTTGCAAGCGGTCGGGGACCGCATCGGCATCGAATCGCACGGAGGTGCGAATCTGCTGGAATCCGACCGGCGTCTCCGCGTCAATCCCCATCGTCCCGCGAAAATCGAGGTCTCCCTCAACCGTCACCTGGAGCTCGCGCAGCTCAATCCCCATCGCCGCGGCCACCATGCGGAAGGTGATCTCCTGGCAGGCCGCCAGCGACGCCAGGAGCAGATCGCCGGAACAGGCCAGCTCACCGTCTCCACCGGCCATCGGGTGCGCGCCGGCGTCCCAGGTCACGGCATTGGCGCCATCCGCCCCCACCGAGGCCACCGTGCAGCGCGTCGGGTCGTTGCCCACCGTGGCGCCGCGTACGGTCATGACGAGCTTCGCGCTCTCCGGGTCTGCATCGTATTGGGCTTTCAGCGGCGCCTGGCGCTCGCGGAGGGTTGGCATCGTGCGTCTCTCTCTTTATTTATCGCCGTACCGTGCGGCGATCGATTCGCGTCTCACAGTATCCCGGCTGAAGCGGAATCGACGCAACGCCGCGTCACCGCGGACCCATGCACTACCATCCTCAAGCATGGTTCTCGTCTGGCACGAATGGAGGCTCCGTGGACAAGCTTGCGGGCAAAGTGGCGTTGGTGACGGGAAGCACGCGGGGAATCGGCCGGATCATCGCCGAGACGCTCGCCATAGAAGGGGCCGACCTTATCGTTACCGGGCGCGACATGCGAGACGTCTCGCGAACCATCGACGAGCTGAGGCCGTTGACCGGCAACGTCTGGGGGCTTGCCGCCGATCTCTCCCGCGTCGAGGAGGCCCATCGTCTGGCCACCGAGGCGATCGCGTTGGTCCCGCGGCTCGATATTCTCGTCAACAACGCCGGGATGAGCCGCCACACGCCATTCTGGGAGGTTTCTGACGAGCAGTGGGAGGAGCAGGTCAACGTCAACTACCGCTCGTCGTTCATCCTGGCCCAGCACGCCGCCCGGCAGATGCGGGCCAACGCTCTGCGCGGCCGCATCGTCAACACCAGCACGATTGGCGCGCACCAGTGCCACGCCGCCACGGCGGTCTATGACAGCGCCAAGTCGGCGGTCGAAGCGATGACGAGGAACATGGCCTGGGAGCTCGGCCTGGACGGCATCACCGTCAACTGTGTCGTTCCCGGCCCGATTGGGGATCGCCCCGGCGCTTCCGAATCACGAGCGCTCTGGAACGGGATCCTCCCTTACGTGCCCGCGGGAAGAGTCGGCAGCGCGGGTGATGTGGCCAACGCCGTGCTCTTTTTCTGCCTCCCGGAGTCGTCGTTCGTGACCGGCCAGACGCTCCATGTCGACGGCGGGTATGGGGCCGGCCTTCCGGAGAACTATTTTTAGCTCTGTCGCTAGCCCTTCAGAGCGCCTTCCTGCAGTCCCTTGATGTACCAGCGCTGGGCAAATCCAAAGACAATCAATCCCGGGGCGATGGCCATGATGTAGACGGCAGCCAATCGGGGCCAAACCCAGGCGCCCATGCCGCCGGTCGCGGTAGAAAGCACCACCGGCAGCGTCTGCGCCGACTGGTTCGTGTTCAGCGTTTTGGCGAGAAGGTATTCGCCCCAGGCCGCGACAAAGTTGATGATGATGACGACGACCAGGCCGTTCTTCACCATCGGCAACAGGATGCCAACCAGCATTCTGACTGGTCCAGCGCCGTCGATCCGCGCCGCATCATAGATCTCATGGGGCACGGTCTGAAACATCCCGCGCATGACAAAGACCGAGATGGCCAGCGATAGGGAGACATAGGGGAAGATCAGTCCGGCCGGGACGTTCAGCAATCCCAGATCCTTTTGCGTTTCGAAGATGGCAATGACGGCGGTGACGCGCGTCGGGAAGAACATCGACGCCACCAGCAGCCCGAAGACGAGCGGGACGCCAGGCACCTGCAAGAAGACCATCACATAGCCGGCCAGCACCGCGCAGACCGTCGTGATCACCACGGTGCCCAACGTCACCATGACACTGTTCATGTAGTTCTGTTGGAGCGTCGGGATTCTTTGCAGCGAGAAACCGTAATGCGAGAAATCGAAGGTCTTGGGCCAGATCTCGTTCTGGTAGGCGTCTGGCAATGACTTCACGGAAAGGAGCAGCACCCATACGAGCGGCAGAATAATGATCAGCGCAAAAATCGCGAGGACCACGTGCCGCAGCACGCTTCCCCAGTTGATCCTCCGACCGCTGGTCCGCATCGGGATCGGCGTCGAGAGACTCGCGCTTCCGGGCATCGAGACTTCAGTAGCCATCAGAAAATCTCGTCCTTTAGTCTCGTGACCTGAACGCCCAGAAGAGAATCCCGACGACGACGAGCATCACGATCGTTCCTACCCACCCGATCGCGGCGGCGTAGCCGCGGTCCTGGGCGCCCTGGAAGGCGGTGTCCCACATATAGACTGTCCAGGTGTAGGTCGGGCGGTCACGCAAGAACCCGCCCATGATGAGGTACTCATCGATCACGGCCATCGCGGTGCCAAAGCGAAGGACAACCAACACCAAGGTCACCGGGAGCAGACGCCAAAACGTGACTGTCCAGAACATTTTCCATTCGTTCGCGCCGTCGACCCTGGCCGCGTCAAACAGATCGCGAGGGATGGTTGCCAACCCGGCGAGGAAAAACATGGTGTGGTAGCCCAGGCCCCACCACCACTCCATCACCGCCAGCGAGGGAATCACCAACTGATTGCTCATCCATTGTGGTTGATTCTGAATCGTGAAGATGCCGAGCACATCGACAAGCGCGTAATTGATCGGCCCAATGTATCCGTCATACATCCATTTCCAGAGCAGGAAGATGAGCGGCCCGGGGATCATTGCCGGGATCAGCAGGATCAGGCGATAGAAGGTCGCGACGCGTGGGTTCGTGATCCGATCGATGAGGATCGCCAGGAACATGGGCATGAAGATCATGCCAGGCAGGAACAGGGCGGTGAATGTGGCGGCGCGCACGATGCCCAGTTGCAAGAGCGGGTCGCTAAAAGCCTGAACGTAGTTTTGCAGGCCGATGAAGGTGATCGGCCGATCAGCCTGGATCGGCCGGTAGTCGAGGAGCGAAAACCAGGCCACGCGAATGATCGGATATACCGCCCAACCGATGAAGAAGACGAGCGTCGGGATCAGGAAAAGCCAAGCAATACCATACCGCGCCAGCCAATCGCCGAAGCGGTGGAGCACGGAGCGCTCTGAACCGGAGCGACGCTGTTCTGAACGGGCTACGGTGAGTTGCGCCATCAGATCCTCATGAATGGATAGCCTGGTGCTCCCAGGGGACGCACGAACGGAACAGAGTGTGCGGATTGGCGTGGGAGGGACCTTTCACTTTGATGAGTCCCTCCCACACGCCGTTTAGGCTATCGCGTCCTCGTATGCCGCCTGGACGGCGTCCATCGCCTCTGTCAGCGCGGCCTTGGCATCGCTCTTCTCCCCGCGGAGGTACGCGGTGTAGAACGGGGCCGCAAGGTCAAACTGTTGAATCGACAGAATGGTTGGCGTAATGGCCTGCGCCGCGCCAAGACCATCCTTGATCGCGAACGCCCAATCCGTGATCCACGCCGGCCGATTGGCAGCGTACTCGTCCCAGATACTCATGTACACCGGCAGTTGGCCAACCGCGGGCTCCGCCGGCAGATTGCCCTGGATGGAATGCTGCCAGATCCTTTGATCCCGCGTCAGCATGTCCATGTACTGGCCCGCTTGCTCTTTGTTCTCGCCATACTTGAGGAGCACGGCGCCCGTGGTCCAGAATACCGTCCCGCCAGCTCCATCCTCGGTCTTTGGTAGGGCCCCAAAACGAATCTGGCTCGGGTCCTCCCAGGTGCTCGCAAAGCGCAGATGCGCATTCTGGTACTTGATGTAGTACGCAACCTGCTGGGAGGCGAACGCCTGCTCATCGGGCGTCTGATTCACACCACCGTCAGTCGAACCCGGATTGAGCACATCCGGATTAGCCAGCGCCATCATCCGCTTCATGATCTCGAGCGCCTCGACCGCGGTATCACTATTCCACATGAACAATCCGGTATCCGGCTCGTAGACATCAAGGCTGATCGAGTGCGAGATCGGGATCAATGAGCGCCAGGCGTGGAAGTCAAACGTGCAGCCAAACGGCGCCGCGCCGCTATCGATCACTTTCTGCGCGTTGGCGAGATACTCATCCCACGTCGCGGGCGCCGCTTCAGGATCGAGCCCAGCCGCCGTCACAATCTTGGCGTTCCAGCCCTGGACGATGACATCGAGCAGCCACGGCCAGACGTAGAACTGATCTTTGTACGATCCTTCCGCTCGAATTGGCGCAAAGAGATCGTCCAGCATGCCTTCGGGTAGATACGGGTTCCACGGTTCGATGACATCTGATTCGACGAGCTGGATCATCTCCAGGAACGGGGTAACACCGGTGTAAACGTCCCAACTGCTCGCCTTGTCGGCCGCCTCCGAAAGAAAGACATCGGTGCTGAACGCGGCGGAAGGCGCGATTTCTGATGTGATGGGGTAGGTCGCGGCGAAGTCCTTATTGACATCCTGCAATCCGGGGTGGAGATCAACCTGCCAGTCATACGAGGTGATCTCGAGCGTATTCGGGTCCTTGGCCAGCGCGGTGCGTGCGGTTTCATTCGCCAGCGCGGCGATCACGGGAGCGCTCAAGCCGAGCGCCGCCGCCCGGGCAAGCAGCGTTCTGCGGTCGATGCGGCCGGTCAGCGCATCGGCAAAAAGCCTACGAGTCGCGAGTTTCCTCGACACTAGAGCCTCCTGTTCCGTATTCCGCGTGCGAACATTCGCACGTTCGGATCGCGGGGCCGAGCGGATTGATGGCACACGTTGCCACCAATGATGCTCGATCGATTCCCGCCGTGTACAGGGATTGTATGAACGGGTCGCGATGGGTGTCAACGGGGATTCACCAGGAAAAGAGAGTATCCGTCCGGACCCGGTGTATGCTATGGCTGGATTCGGGCAGTTCAGCGCAATGAACGCTATACCTCGACGGCTTTCGCTGGCGAAAGGACATCTCATGATCGGACTCTGTCGTGCTCCTGGTCGCTTGCTGCAAATTGGCGCGATGGTCGCCCTCGGCGCGATGGCGATCGCGCTCCCCGCGACGGCCGCGCAGGATGCCTCCGCCGCGCATCCGGCCCACATCCACTCTGGAACCTGCGCCGCCCTCGGCGACGTGGTCGCTCCGCTCACCGACGTGGCCGCCATTGGGGCCTCGAGTGGCGCGGTCGGTCCCGCCTCCGCGCTCCCGGTCGAGATGAGCACCACGCGCGTCGACATCCCCATGCAAACGATTATTGATGGTGGGCACGCCGTAAACATTCACCAGAGCGCCGCTGAGATCAACGCCTACATCGCCTGCGGCGATATCGGCGGCGTGGTCAGCGACAACACCCTGGTGATCGGGCTCGGCGAGTTGAACGGTTCCGGATACAGCGGCGTTGCCGTGCTCAAGAGCGATGGCAACGCCACCGACGTAACGGTCTATCTCACCCAAGGCGCCGCCGGAACTGGCACGGCGTCTTCCGCCCAGGAAGCGGCGCCAACCACCGCCGCTTCCACCAATGAACCGGCGCCGGCCACCGCCGCTTCCGCGGCAGTTGAAATCAAGGGATTCGCCTTCAACCCGCCCACGATCGACGTTCCAGTCGGCGACAGCGTAACGTGGACCAATGGCGACAATGTCCCGCACACCGCCTCCGGTCTTGACCGAGCGGTCTTGCAGTCCGGTGCGATCGCCCCCGGGGCGACGTTCACGCAGAAATTCGATGCCGCGGGATCCTTTGATTACTTCTGCGAGTTTCACCCGAACATGAAGGGCACGATCGTCGTCAAGTAATGATCGTAGCAGTTGTCGCTGCCACGCTCTTCGCGGCAATCCTGGCCTCCGCCGCGACCCCGGAGCCGAATCCGTCTCCGGGGATCGCGCCGGTCGACTGGGAGTTGGTCGCCTTGCCCGCCAGCGGTGGGTCGGAGCCGCCGATCGCCGCTGCCGACCGCTACACCGTGCAATTTCTCCCCTCTGGCCAAATTGACATCGGAGCCGACTGCCATCGCCTGAGCGGCGAGTATGCAATCCAAGGCGCGCGTATCGCCGTGACGCTGGACGCCTCGGCTCTACCTCTCTGTGATCCGGGCTCCCAGGCCGAGGCGTTTCTTTCTTCTCTGAAAAGCGCGGAATCGTTCGCGTACGACGCTGATGGGGTCCTTATCCTGCGCGCGGCGGCTGGCGACCTGCGCTTTCGCCCTTCGCTCGTTGGCGTCGTCTGGGCATGGCACGATTTCCGCGGGGGCAACGACGTCGTTTTCGCGCCGGAGCACCCGGAGCGGTACACGATCGAGTTCCTGCCCGGCGACAAACTGGCCATCAAGGCCGACTGCAACCGGGCCAAGGGATCGTATATCGTCGATGGCGCGGCCATCACGCTGACGACGACCGGCGTCACCCGGGCCATGTGCGCGCCGGGCTCTCTTTCGCGCACGTTTCTCCGCGATCTCGTGAGCTCCACATCGCATGTATTCCGGGACGGGGCTCTCTATCTGGCGCTCCCGGTCGATGCCGGCATCCTCTCCTTTGAGGCTCGCTATCCTCTTCCCGCCTCAGCGACTCCCGAGGCCGGGTAGCGGACAACGGCATGACGAGCGGTACTCCGGCACGTGGCTTCATTCCCGGCGTCGATCCTGAAGCAGATGCCGGCCAGCTTCCACACGGTCGTCAAACAGGGCTTTGCTTTGCCTTCGTCGGGTCTGAGCTGCTCGTGCGCCGCGTCGACCAGGATGCGCTTGAGCTTCCCCGCTGGCCTGATCTTCAGAATTGGCAGCTTGCCGTGATCCGCGGCCAGTATCTGGGTTCGCTGAACGGCGAGCCCTGCTGGTCCGTCGAGCTTGCCGCGGAGACTGCCCAGTCCCTTCCCGAAAGCACGTCGCTCGCCGGTCTGCGCGCGCTCTTCGACGACCTTTCGGAAGACCTCTATGCCATTGCCGGCCGGGCCATACAAATCATCGCATGGGAACGGGATCATCAGTTCTGTGGGCGGTGCGGAACCGCAACTGAGCATGTGCGCGGTGAACGAGCGCGGCGCTGTCCGGCGTGCGGCCTCATCTCTTACCCCAGGCTCACCCCCGCCATCATCGTCCTGATCGAGCGGGACGATCGCATCCTGCTCGCCCGCGGTCATGCCTTCGCGGCCGGGAGGTTTGGGATTGTGGCTGGCTTCGTCGAGCCCGGTGAGTCACTCGAAGACGCGGTACGACGCGAAGTGCGCGAGGAAGTAAGCATCGACCTGGGTAAAGTGACGTATTTCGGCAGTCAGCCCTGGCCCTTTCCGCATGGCATCATGATCGGCTTCCGAGCCAAGCATCTTCACGGCGAAATCGCCATTGACGAGGGCGAGTTGGCCGAGGCCACATGGTGTCGACTGGACGAGCTCCCCACTATCCCCGCCAAGCTCAGCATCGCCCGCCGCTTGATCGACGCCTGGGCGGCGGAACGTGGGGTCATCATCGACCAGCCGTGACCTGCTCGTTTGCAATCCGCTTGGATCATTCCGGGACGAAGACTCGTCGCCGCCCTTAGACGCCGCCACTCATGCGGAGTCGAGGTCAACGGTGTGCGTCGCGACCAGCCCTCACCCCAGACCACCACCTGTCGGGCCGGGAGCGGGGGAATCACGCTCCAGCAAACCGTGATGCCGGCAGTGATCAACCGGAATCCGTATAAGTGGTTGGTCACTCGGTTTTGGAACCTCGGCGCCGTTTGCCGTGCCGCGGGCTGCAAGGACGCAGGCGTCGCCCCTACAGCCGCAGCGATGGGGAAGCATGCGCCAGGAATCCCTGTCCAGCAAATTAGTCCGCGGCCGCGCTCCCCACGGACGCGTCTTGAATCGCTCGCCAGACTCGCTCCGGCGTGGCTGGAACGTCGACGTGGGTGATGCCCCAGGGCTCAAGGGCATCGATGACCGCGTTCGCCACGGCGGGCGTTGATCCGATCGTGGCCGCCTCGCCGATGCCCTTCGCTCCGAGAGGGTTGAGATACGTCCGGGTTTCGGTGTGGTGCGTCTCCAACTGCGGAAAATCGACCGCGCGGGGAATCGCGTAGTCATTCAACGTCCCGGTGATCAACTCCCCCGAGGCGTCGTAGACGATTTCCTCAAGCAGCGCCTGACCGATTCCCTGCGCCACCCCGCCGTGCACCTGACCGCGCACCAGACCCGGGCTGATGATCACGCCGCAATCATCGACCGAGATGAAGCGCACCAGTTTCACCACACCCGTATCCGGGGTGATCTCCACCACGGCCACGTGTGTGCCGAAGGGGAACGTTTCATCATCCGGCCGGAAGAACTCGGTCGCTTCCAGTCCGGCGCCGAACTCGGCGGGCAAGGAGCCGCCGTACGCCGCCGCCGCGATCTCGACCAGCGTCACTCCACGGTCGGGAACGCCTTTCACGCGGAACGACCCTTCGGCGATTTCGATGTCCTCCGCGGCCGCTTCGAGCAAATGCGCGGCGATGGTCTGCGCCCGATCCCGCACCTTGTCCAGCGCCATGACCACGGCGCCGCCGCCCACGGCCAGCCCGCGGCTGCCCATCGTGCCATTTCCCTGCGGGGTATTCAGCGTGTCGCTGTGATTGACGCCGATGCGGTCCATGGGCACGCCCAAGCCATCGCCGACGATCTGGGCGAAGCTCGTCTCCTGACCCTGGCCGTGCGGGGAGATGCCGGTATAGATCGTGACATCGCCGTTCGTTTCCACCCGAACGGTGGCGCTTTCAAATGGCCCAAAGCCGCAAATCTCGACGTACGAGGCGAGCCCGATGCCGATGAAGCGCCCTTGCTTGCGCCCTTCGGCCTGCTCCTTGCGCAGCCCCGCGTAGTCGGAGACTTTCAGGGCGTAGTTGAGCGCCTTCTCGTAATCGCCAGTGTCATATTTTTCACCGGACGACGTGGTATGCCCGTTGTCGAACGGGGCGATGAAGTTCAAGCGCCGCACCTCAGCCGGATCGAATCCTCCGGCATCGGCGAGGAGATCCATGGCGCGCTCGACGTAGAAGGCCGCCTCTGGCCGTCCCGCGCCGCGATACGCGCCCAAGGCCATCTTGTTCGTGTAAACGCTCACTGACCGGAATTCGAGGGCCGGAATCTCATAGCAGCCGCATGACATCCGCCCGGTCAGTTCGGCGAGATCGGTGCCGCGTGGGAATCCGCCCAGATCCTGCACAACGTGCATCTTGAGCCCACGAATCCGCCCGTCCGCGTCCGCGGCGATCTCGACGTCGGCCCACTGATCGCGGCCATGATTTGTGGACAGGAAGTTCTCGCTACGCGTTTCAATCCAACGCAGCGGGCGCTGCAGCTTGTGCGCCAACGCGGCGACGATGAAGTCTTCCTGATAGGCGCCGATCTTGACGCCGAAACCCCCGCCAACCTCCGGCGCAATCGCCCGTACGCGCGTTGTCGGCAGGCCCAGGGCATCAGCAATGCTGGTGCGATTCCAGTGGGGGGCTTGCGTCGATGTCCAGACCGTCAGCCCATTGATCATCGGGTCTGGCGTCGCGGCGACCGCTCTGGTCTCCATTGGAACCGCCGAGAGGCGCTGCGAGCGGATCCGGGCCTTCGCCACGATCGGAGCGTCGCGGAATGCGGCGTCGATGTCGCCATGATCGCGATCCCAGCGTGCTCCAATGTTGTTCTTCACCGATGCGTAGATCTGAGGGGCGCCATCCGCCATGGCCGCCTCGGGATCCGTGATGCTCGGAAGCACGTCGTACTCAACTTCGACAGCCTCGATGGCATCTTCTGCCTGGTAGCGCGATTCCGCCACCACCGCGACGACCGCCTCACCCACCCAGCGCACCGTGCCGCGCGCCAGGGGCCAAATCGGCGGCGACGCTTCGGCCTCTTCTTCTCGTTCGATGAAGTTCGCTTCTTCTCCGCTGCCGCCTTCGGCGGAACCGCCGGCCAGGGAGCCGCAGAACTTGGCGAGCTCGTCGCCCGTGAACGCGGCAATCACGCCTGGCATCGCCAAAGCTGCCGAAACATCAATTGACCTGATCTTGGCGTGGGGATGGGGACTGCGCACCATCGCCACATTTGCCATGCCAATAATCTTCAGATCATCGACGTAGGTCGAGGATCCCGTAATCAGTCGAGGATCTTCTTTCCGCCGCACTTCCGCGCCAACCAATCGCCTCAGGACCATGCGTGACCTTCTCCTTTATCCCGCGCGCCTTACCCCACTTGGCATGCCGCGACATCGCGCTCATATTCGACCTCGGCATTCTACCGTCCCTCCGGCAATTGACGTTGAAAGGGATGGACCAAGTAGGGGGTCGGATGCATCCCGCGCAACACTTCTCCGTCATAGCCCTTGCAATCGTCTTGAACCTGCTCCTCTACAAGCCAAACGCCAGGTAACGCAGCCAGACGTAGATCGTGGCCACGATCAGCGTGCCAAAGGCAAAGGGGAGCCCAATCCGGGTGAAGCCCCAGAAGCCGATGTGGTCGCCACGCCGTTCCGCAATCCCGATCGCGACCACATTGGCCGAAGCTCCCACCAGCGTCCCGTTCCCGCCCAGTCAGGCGCCCAATGCCAGGGACCACCAGAGGGGGGTGACCGCGGGGTTGGCGGCCAGCTCCATGTCGCTCAACCCGGCGAGCTCCGGAAAGAGCAGCCTGGCCACGGCAAACGTCAGTGGAATCAGGGTGGCGACGGCCGGGATGTTGTCAACCAGGGCCGAGGCGATGCCGGCGAACCAGAGAAGCCCAAGCGCGGCGAGCACGGTATTGCCGCCGACCAACGTCACCACGCGTTCAGCGACCATGGTCATGATCCCCGTCGCTTCGAGGCCGCCGACGATGATGAAGAGGCCGATGAAGAAGAAGATTGTCGACCATTCCACCTCCGCCAGGATGTCGTGGGGGTCGATGCGGCTCAGCAGCAGCAAGAGCACCGCGCCAAAGACGGCCACGGTTCCCGCTTGCAGGTGCAAGACGCCATGGAGAAAGAACCCGAGAATCGTGAGCAACAGGACCGCGAGCGAAATCCACAAAAGCCGACCGTTCGCACCTGGATCTTCGTCCTGCTCTTCTGCCTCCGGCCTTTGCAGAGATGACGTCGCCGTGCCCAGCCGTCCGTTTCGGCCGTAGGTGAGCCAGAACCCGCCGATCATCAGCGGCAAGAGGATGACGACAATTGGTCCCAGGTTCGTCAGGAAGGCCATGAAATCGAGGCCCGTTGCGCCGCCGATGAGGATGTTGGGCGGATCGCCGATGAGCGTCGCCGTGCCCCCGATGTTGCTGGAGATAATCTGGGTGATGAGGAACGGCCGCGGATCGAGCCCAAGATCGTCGCAAAGCGCAATCGTGACCGGCGCGATCAGCAGAATGGTCGTCACATTGTCGAGGAACGCCGATGCCACGGCGGTAAAGAGGGCAAAGCCGACCATCATCCGCCAGGGATCGCCGCCGAGCGCGTATGCCGTGCCCCACGCCGCATATCGGAACACACCCGTCCGCCGCAACACGTTGACAATGATCATCATGCCCACGAGCAGGGCTATGGTGTTTGCATCGATGGCAAAGAGCGCTTGATGCTGGTCGAGCACACCGAACACGATCATCAAGACCGCGCCGGTCAGCGCCACGACGGTGCGATCGAGCCGTTCGCTCACGATCAGGGCAAACGAACCGACAAAAATGATCGCCGCGACGGCCATCTCTGACATGTCAGGCACCTCGATTTCGCAACCCGCATACCAACGTGCACAAAAAAAAGGAACCGCCTCCTGGCAGTCCCCTCCGTCAGCCGCGTGGATACGGGGTACGCGGCGCCCCCAGGTGCAGCATCACACCTTCCCGAGTAGTCTAGCCGCGAGTGTTCACGTCTATGTAGGTGGTCACTGGATTCTGGACTATCGGCGCCGCTTGCCGTGCCGCGGGCTGCAAGGACACGGGCGTCACCCCCACCGCCGCGGAGGCGCCGAGGCGTCCTCCAGCAATCTCTGACTACTCATACGGAATCCGGGTGATCAGTTCCGCGCCCAGCCACGAGCCCTCACCCCCCTAACCCGCCACCCGCACGCGGGCGCCCGGCCCGTCGGGCCGGGAGAGGGGTAGGTATTGCGACGTCGCGGCATTTGCCCACACCCCAACCCCACTCCCACAGCGGGGGAGAGAGGGGCTTTTACGCGGTGCCAGGCGACGTTTCCGGGTGCACGAACGCGCTTGGAGCGAATACCTCCCCCTGTCAGCCAGTGCGCTGAGAGAGGGGCTTATTGTCGCGTTCGAGAAGGCAGTTCCCAGGTTCTGTCAGTGACCCAAAGAGAACGCC
>JBBRVX010000058.1:0-24044 GCA_038246475.1 Thermomicrobiales bacterium
GGTTGGGGGGCGCATGGCGGCGCGTCGATTACCTCCGAGGTCATTGCCGCGGGGTCCGAATCGCTCTATCGTCAGGTCATGATGGCAACGACGATGACAATGACGACGGCAATGACCACGAGTTCAGCACGACCTGTCGGCGAACTGCTGCGGGAGTGGCGTGCGCGACGCCGCCTGAGCCAGATGGCGCTGGCGCTCAATGCCGAGGTCTCGACGCGGCACCTGAGCTTTCTGGAGACGGGTCGGTCGCAACCAAGCCGCGACATGCTCATCCGCCTGGCCGAGCACCTCGCCATCCCCTTGCGCGAACGCAACACCCTCCTGCTGGCGGCGGGTTACGCCCCGGCCTACCCCGAACGGCCGCTCGACGATCCGTCGCTGGCGGTGGCACGCGCGGCGATCGAGCGGGTGCTGGCCGGGCATGAGCCCTATCCCGCCCTCGCCGTCGATCGCCACTGGTCGCTGATGGCGGCGAATCGGGCCGTGGCTCCCCTGCTCGCGGGGGTCGCTCCCGCGCTGCTGCAACCGCCGGTGAATGTGCTGCGGCTCAGCCTTCATCCCGATGGGCTGGCGCCACGCATCGCGAATCTGCCGGAGTGGCGGTCCCATCTGC
Organism: Thermomicrobiales bacterium; assembly: GCA_038246475.1. Taxonomy (GTDB): domain Bacteria; phylum Chloroflexota; class Chloroflexia; order Thermomicrobiales; family UBA6265; genus JACCXM01. Next base: position 614 of record JBBRVX010000058.1, read on the forward strand.
TGGCCAGGCTGGAACGGCAGGTGGAGGCCTCCGGTGATCCGGACCTGCAGGCTCTCCTGACGGAGCTGCGTGGCCTGGGGGGAACCGACCGCGCATCCGGCCCTTCTCCCTCGCCTCACGATCGACGCGAGAATCTGGCCGGGGTCGCCATCCCCTTCCAACTGCGGACGGAGCGAGGTCTGCTCAGCTTTCTCAGCACGACGATGGTCTTCGGCGCCCCGGCCGACATCACGCTTTCGGAGCTGGCCATCGAGGCGTTTTTCCCGGCCGACGCCAGCACGGCGGAGATCCTGGCGAGCGGCTCCGAGGGCAGCACGTCCACCACCGATCGTCAATCGGGCCGTTCGCAATGACGCCGGCTATAGCGCCGGTTCGCATGTCTGGTCATCGAAAAGGAGGAAATCATGACCGACGTTCTTACCCTGTTTGACGCTCCCTGGGCCAGGGGCGCAGCGGCTCTGCTCATCGTCGCCGGGACGGCCCTGCTCTGGCATGGCCTGATCGGCGAGCGGAACGGGGAGCGCGGGTTGTTGCGCCGCCGCATCGACATGCTGAGCCGCATGGAGGGATTTCGCCGGGTCGTTTTTGGGCTGGTGCTGATGGGCGTGGGCGGCGCCGTGATCTGGCAGTCAGAGTGGCTGCTCTGGATGGCCCTGGGCATTGGCTTCGTCGAGATCCTGGAATCGAGCACGTTGATCGCCGTCTGGAAGCGTAGCAGCGGCCGGACAATGCGCAAGGCGTCGTCCTTTCGCGAGGTGTGACCTGCGGCAGTGGGCCGTAATGAAGGCGTACGTACGGGATTCTGACGATCCCGTACGAATGGCTACCAAGTCTGCTGGCACGGATGCCCCGCTCCATGCGTTTCTATATCCAGATCGGGAAAGGGTCCCGGTCGGTCGATGTGCGCGGTCTCCTGGATCTCTGGACTGAACCACTGGCAGCCCCCCGAGGAAGCAGCTGGTTCACCCCCGATCCACGATTGGGGTTTTGCCAGCGCCAACGGAGCGGCGAGAGCGACTGCATCGGAAGTCGAGGCAGCGGGCGGTAACGCGAAGGAAGCTGGATGGCGCGGGTCGTGTCTCACGACCTTCAATCGATCGGCAACCGACGTGACTGCTGTCGAGTTCCTGCACCTCCTGGGCGGCGTGTCTGACGCATGAGACGCTCGAACGCACGGTCGTGGAGCCGTGTAGCGAGTGCGGAAGACGCTCAAGGGGATCGGGATAGGAAGGACAACGGGCATCGTCAGCACCGCGCATGGCGGCCAGGAGTGTGGCCGCGATCGCGCGACATGGCGACGCCCAGCACGCGTCGATTGATGGAGAACGTGTTGCACCGATTACCGCGGGGCAGCCACGAAATGGGAAAGAGGAGCAACGGAATGCATCGCAAAATCACGGGAGCCGTGGCTGGGGCCGCGGCCGGGATCGTTGGCGCGGCGGGCGCATCCGCCCAGACGCGCATTCAGGACAAGTTCTTTGGCGGCGGCGATTCCGCGGAGGATATCGCGTCCTCCGGTAATGGCGGCGTGGCCACGTCTTCAGCGAGCGGCGGCGCGGTCTCCGTTGGCGATGTCAACAGCGGCGGCAATGCCGGTAACGCGGTCGGCGTCGGCGACACGTATGGCGGGCCGGTGGCGGTCGATGGCGGCGATGTCGCGAATCTGACCGACCTCGGCATCACGGCGAACGGCGGCACGGCCATCTCCGATGCCTCGGGCGGCAGCTACAACCTCGCCTTCGTCAGCTAACACGCATTGATGTTCGTGGGTCAGCAGAGCGATCCCGGCCAGGCCTGGCCGGGATCTGCTGCCCCACCAAAGAGGTTCTCGTGCCGGTCGAGTTCATCCCACCGGCCGCGCGCGAAATCAAGAACCCGCCGCGGAACGCGAAGGTTCGCGAGGTCCCGACGATACGCGATTGCGACGTCGTCGATCTCAATGGAACCTTCGCCTTCCTCGGTGATCACCGGTTGGATGCCCGTGTCCCCTCGGCCGCCGGGTTTCATGCAGACCTCAACGTCGTTTACCCGGCCCTACGCCGGTGTTGGCGGCTCTGCTGTTTACTGGCCAACTCTGCGTGCATCCGCACAACGATGCTCATCCCGGTTTACCGGGCTCTCGGTCTGGTAGCCAGAGGCTTTGAGCCTTTGGCGGCAAGGGCGACGCGTCTACGTAAATCCCCCGTCCCCCGTCCCGGTCGCATCACGGTGTGAAGAATCGGTAATAGGTTTCGCTGCCGGGGCTCCACGCTCGCAACGCCTGCCCATTGACGACCGTGTCGAAGACAAAGCGTTCGGGCCCCTCAGGCTCGTCGTCCAGACGGAAACCGTCGCCATCGGGCCGCAGCACCGACTCCTCCCCTCCCGGATAGATCACGCGCAAGGCGCCCTGCCGCAGCACGACGCGGAACCCAGGCGTCCAGGGGTTGTAGCTCCGGTAGTGGCCGGGATACGCCTCCCACGCGGCGGGCGTCTCGAACGCGGTCGGCCCCTCGTACGCGATGGTGGGGCGCCACTTGGCACCGTGGACCAGCCCCTCGACGCGGCCCGTCTCGTTCCGCACGAATCGAAACGGGAAGAGCTGGAAGGCTGGATGCCGGGCCAGGAAGCAATCTGGCTCGGGCGGGGAGCCCATCGGCTCAAGCGCAATTCGCTCACTCCCGAGCAGAAGATTCAGCGTTCCGGCCTCGTCCACAACTGACATCGTCGCCGTTCCGTCGCGATATTGCCCGGTGTACTCTTCGAGATCGATCACTGGCGGCGCTGGCGCCGGGGGCAGGGGATCACCGGCCAGGGCGTTGATGATGCTCTGCAGGGCGAAATCCGCGATGGCACTGGTGTTCTGCATCGAGTTCTTGAAGACAATCACGCCGATTCCCGATGCGACGTCGCCGATCATCGAGGAGATGTAGCCGACCATCCCGCCGCCATGGCCGATCCGGCGCCGCCCGTCCTTTTCGCCAACCGCAAGACCATAGCCATACGGCTCGCCCGAACCGAACTCGGCGTGGGGCGTGGTCATGGCGGTAAAGCCCTCCTCGGAGAGAATCCGGCCGCCTGGGCAAACTCCCCGGTTCAGCAGCATGCGCAGGTAGATGGCCAGATCGGCGGCGGTCGCCGAGAGGCAGCCATCGGCCGTGTTCGTTTCCAGCCAAGGGGCCGGTACGAATCCATGCTCTGGACGCCAGGGACGGTCGTTGTAGGCATCGACGTAGCCGACCGCGAGCCGCAGGCGCAGCGCGTTGGTGATCGCGCCGGCCGAGCGGGTCATGCCCAGCGGCGATAAGATCCGCTCCTCGACGAGCTGTCGGTATGGCTTGCCCGTAGCGGCTTCCAGCACGAGGCCCAGCACCTTGTAGCCAACGTTTGAATAGCGGGCCTTTGCGCCCGGCCGCGCGGCCTCGGTCTCACGCAATGCCCAGACCTCGTAACGCTGATCGAGGGAGAAATCGCTGCCGCCAACGAGGCCTGAGGTGTGGGTAAGCAGGTGGTGAATGGTGATCGGCTCGAACTCGGAGCGGACCGAAAACCAGGGCAGATAGGTGGCTACGGGTGCGTGAAGATCGACGACGCCCTCCTCGGCGAGCTGCAGGAAGCAGATCGCCGTGAACGACTTGCCGATCGATCCGAACTCGAAGAGCGTTTCATCCGAGATCGGGAGTTTGGCCTCCAGGTTGGCAAAGCCGTAGTTTCGCGTTGCCAGCAGCCGCTCGCGATCGGTGATGGCCAGGGACACTCCTGGAGTCGCGTACGCCGCCATCGAAGACGCGACGAAACGATCGATATGGTCAAGCGCGGCGGCCAGTGCCGGGTCGCGCTGGTGATCACTGACCGGCATCATGAACCTCTAGCCTGCGCTTCGTTTGCGTCGGGCGTCATGCGCCGCTCCTGGAGATCGGCTGGCAGTCAGCCAAGTGCGGAGTGTCCTCGACCAATGCATCGTAGCCCTTGCGGCCGATAACCGCCAGATCGACCGGCCAGGCACTCGTTCTGGCCCGCGTCATGCAAGACTGTAGCGGCGAGCGCCGTGAAAGCAGGCGTCGCCCCGTGGATGGCGGGCTCGCATCGCGGTGACCAGTAGGTCGACAGCAATGAATTGGTCCGGACGCTGAGCGTGCTTTTCACCCAGTGGTTCATTGTCGTCGGCACGGTTTTTCTGCTCATGGCATTGAGCGGATCGGTGCTCGCGCGCCTACCGCTTTCCACGTCACTCCTCTATCTGATCGTCGGCGTCCTGGTCGGGCCGTATGCCTTCAACCTAATCCAGATCGATCCAATTAAGCACGCCGAGATCATCGAGCGGATCACCGAGGTCGCGGTGATCGTGTCCCTCTTCTCCGCCGGCCTCAAGCTGCGCGTGCCGCTGCGCGATCCGATCTGGCGGTTGCCGGTCATTCTGGCCTCGGGATCGATGCTGCTGACGGTGGGGCTGATCACGCTGGTGGGAACGCTGGCCCTTGGCCTGCCCCTCGGCGCGGCGATCCTTTTCGGCGCGGTGCTGGCCCCGACCGACCCGGTCCTTGCCTCCGACGTGCAGGTCACCGGTCCGCGTGATCGGGACAATCTCCGTTTCACGCTCACCGGGGAAGCCGGTCTCAACGACGGTACGGCCTTTCCGTTCGTGATGCTCGGCCTTGGCTTGCTCGGGCTGGATGAGCTGGGCGCGTTCGGCTGGCGCTGGCTGGCCATTGATGTGGTGTGGGCGATCGTGGCTGGGATCGCGGTTGGCTGGCTGCTGGGAACGGGCGCCGGGCGGCTGATCCTTTTTCTCCGCCGCGAGCATAAGGAAGCGGTCGGCCTCGACGACTTTCTGGCCCTGGGTGTTATTGCGCTGTCGTACGGCATCGCGCTCCTGGTCCTCGGCTACGGCTTTCTGGCCGTCTTCGCGGCCGGTCTGGCCCTGCGCAAGGTTGAGGAGCACGAGACGGGGACGGAACAGGCGCCAGAAGATGTCGTGGCGATGGCCGAAGCTGAGGCCGAAGAAGGGGAGGCGACCGAGACGCACCCCGAGGCCGCGCCGGCCTACATGGCGCAGGCGGTGCTGGGCTTCACCGAGCAACTGGAGCGCATTGGCGAAGTCGTGGTCATGCTGCTGATCGGGGCGATGCTCTCGCTGGAAGCGATTCCCCGCGAGGCGCTCTGGTTCATTCCCCTGCTCCTGCTGGTCATTCGTCCCGTGGCCGTCGGGCTCGGCCTGCTCGGGTCGGAGACCACGAAGATGCAGCGCGCGTTCATCGGCTGGTTCGGCATCCGCGGCATCGGCTCGATCTACTACCTGATGTACGCCATCGTCCACGGCGTGCCGGAGCAGCTCGGCTCCTGGATGACCGGCATGACCCTTGCGGTAGTGGCCACGTCGGCGGTCGTGCACGGCATTTCCGTAACCCCGCTCATGAATCGGTATCGTGAGGCGGAGGCATGATCTGGCCGTCGCGGGCGCATTTCGAAAGGAACATGGCGTGACCGATATCAATGCCACAACCGACGCTGGGATGGTCGGCCCCGGCGAATATGCACCTGCCGGTGAGGCTACAGGCGAACATGCCACCTTCACGGCTGAGCAGGTGGCGGAGGGCTTCGCGGTGGCGATCGACCGGGTTCACCGGGCGATGGCCGGTGAGTTCAGCCTCGGCCCGGATGGCCGCGTCGATTCCCGGGAAGCCCAGCATCTGTCGGAAGTGATCCTGGGCGATCAGCCGCAAGCGGAGCAGATGGCCGCGCTTATTCGCCTGGGGGCCTACACGCCGCGTCCCGACCACGACTGGGGCATCGGCGAAGCCGCGCCGGGGGAAGAGAGCGACCGCGTGGCAGGCGACGACGACCATCTGAGCCAGCATTGACTGCCGCTCGTTAACGGGAATTCCTCTCGACAAAGGACCATGAGGGACTGCCGGCCATCATACGGCATCCAGTTGAGCCGTGTGCGGAATAGATCCTTCCGCCAGCAGTTCCCCTCGCCCTGCACCCAGGGCCGGGGACCCGCTGGGTGGCAGGCCGGGAGTGCGAGTGCTCACCGCCGCAACGACGACGGTTCATCCGGATTCCGTTGCGTAGATAGCGCTTCCGGGATCCGCCGAAGGTTAGCGACTCGGCAAAGCTGACATCGGCACGTAATCGACGTCGAAACCGAAGGTGCGCGGTCCCCAGACGGCTAGCGCCTCGGGGGTGCGCATGATCGGCGGCACGGTCACGACCATCACCTTCACCCGCTGCCCATAGCGCAGCTCTTCGGTGGTGATCGGCTCGGCGGTCTCGCTATCGAGAATGCAGATCAGGTCCGGCACGACGGAGAGGATCTCGTCGCCAACGCGGGCGATGAGGTTCTCGTTCTGGAAGTCGATTTCCATCAATGCGGCATCGTCGCCGCCGACGCCGTCGAGCTCGCTGATGCGCACCGTGCCCTTGGCGAATCCCTCGGCGGTCCGCCGGTAGACCTCCACCACCTTCCCACTGAAGATGATCTTCGCCGGGGAGTAGGCGGTCTCGGCCAGCATGGCGATCAGGTGGTCAAAGGGATCGCGGTGTTGCTCGCGGGCAATGCGAATGGTCCGGCCGATCTTGAGGCCGACGCCTATGGTGCCCCCAATGGAGACCCGCTTGGCGGTGGCCCCGTCCATTGGGTACTCGGCGATGTAGGCGACGCCTCCCATGCGGATGGTCACCCCGCGCGCCAACCACTCCATCATGGCATTGTCATGCGTATCGACGATCACTTGATCGTGATGGTCGTTGGTGATCGCCATCGGCGAACCCGAGACGCCGTAGACGTTGAACGTCTCGTGCTGGAGCTCGGGAAACGCTCGCCCCATCCCGTCCGCGTCGATCACCGGGATCCCGAGCCGCAGCGCCACCACCAGCGGGATCATGGAATTGACCCCTCCCGCCTCGATCGGCATGGTGGCGAACGCCTTCCGTCCGAGTCGCTCCTCCAGCAGCCGTAGCGATGCGGCCGCCTCTGTCCCCCGTGGCAGCTTTTCGACGATGCAGGTCGGCGCCCCCATCATCGCCGTGGGGATCACCAGGGCGTCATCCGGGACATCGGCGAGGTCGAGCAGCTCCAGGTCCTGCCCGGCATCGCGCATGGCCAGTTCGACCATCAGCCGGCCAACATAGGGATTGCCCCCGCCCCCGGTGCCGAGGAACGCCGCGCCGCGGGCCAGGTCGGGCAGATCGGCGATCGTCAGTCGTTGGCTCATACCGCTGTTACTCGACTGAAGCGCTGCTCGACCGGGGTGAAGTCGATGTCGTACCCGAAGTGCCGGGGCCCGCCCAGCGCGATCCCCTCCGGCGTGCGCCATTTGGGGTCGCAGGGGATAGCGATAACGGAGACCCGAAAGCCGTAACGCAGGTTTTCGGTGGTGATCGGCTCGCCCCGCTCGGTATCGAGAATGGCGATGAGGTCCGGCACCGAGGCCACGATTACGTCGTTCTCGATCGCCACCAGATGCTCGTTCTGGAAACGCACGACCATCTCCCGCCCGGCGTAGGCATCGACTCCGGCGATCCGCGTCTCGCCCAGCGCCCACCCCTTCTGGGTCCGCCGCGCGACGTCAATGATCCGTCCGGAGAAGAGACGGAAGCCGTGCGCGGTGTCGAGGACCGCCTCGACGGGATCGCGATGCTCCGTCTGCGCGACGCGGATCGCCGTGCCGATCTCCTCAGCGAAACTGACCGAGCCGAGGATCGCCGCCTCCTTGAGATCGCTCACGGTCACCGGGTAGCCAAAGCCCCCGGAGATAGCCCCCATCTCCACCGCCACCGGCCGCGCCAGCCGTTCCGCCCAGGTGTTGTCGACAGAATCGATGATCGCCACGTTGCCATGCTCATCGGCGACAGCCAGGGGAGCGGCAGAATGGCCATACAGGGTCAGGGTGACGAGCTGGATTTCGGGATAGGCGCGCCCCATGCAATCGCCATCGATGACCGGCAAGCCGAGCTCGCGCCCGACCGCGAAGGGGAGGACCGAGTTCATGCCGCCGATCTCGGCCGACATCACCGCGCCAATCTGCTTGCCGAGATAGCGGCACATGGCGTGGTAGGCGGTAATCAGCTCTTTGGTCATCGTAATCCGCTCGAGAAAGGGGACCGGCGAGCCGATGGCGAAGGGAAAGGCCACCAGCATGTCGTCCGGCAATTCGTCGATGGACACGAGCTGCAGCGGCCCGAATTTCTTGATCGCCTGGATGGCGGCCAACTTCCCCAGATAGGGATCGCCGCCGCCGCCCGTGCCGAGCACCGCCGATCCCCTGGCGATATCCTCTATCTCCTGTCGTTCGAGCAGTCGCACGCGCGCTCCTTTCAGAATCGTCCCGATCGCCGTCGCGGGTCAGGGCTGCATCTGGGCTGCCATGTCATCCTGACCGTCGTCGTGTCATCCTGACGAACTTGCAGGAAGGATCTCGTCGTTCCATGGCCCCAAGCCTAAGCAGGCTCGTGCTTTCCCGCTTCCTCCCAGTACGTCAGCTCTTTCGCCGTGACCGGCCTCGGCGCGTTGGCGCCCAGGACGCGCTCGACCGGGCGGGGATGGCCCACCATCAGCATCAACTCCGGCGTGAGCGAAGGTGGCAGCCCCAGCACCGCGCCGACGCCCGATTTGCTGAACGAAGTCACCGGACACGTCCCCAGCCCGAGCGCTTGCGCCATGGTCATCATGTTCTGCGCGGCGGTGCCGACATCGACGACATTGGCGTCATCCCCGTCCTGCAACCGCTCCCGGGCCGCCACCTCGTGATCGGTGAGCACGAAGATGAGGGCCGGCGGCTCGGAAAGGAGCCCCGGCGAGAACGAGCGCACCAGGGCGATCTTCCGCGGATCACGCGTGATGAAGAACTTGTGGACATGCCGGTTACCGGCGCTGGAAGCCCAGCGCGCCGCGTTGACCAGCTTGGCCAGGGATTCGTCGGCGACCGGCTCGCCGGTGAAGACGCGCGAGACGCGGCGGCTCTTGATGACCTCGAAGACGATGTCGGCGACCGACGCCTGGCTCATGATTCCGCTCCGCTCCGCGACGCGCGGTCCTCGTCGGCCAGCCGCTTCACCTCAACCGCCACCTGCGCCGGGGTGGCCCGCAGGAAGTCAAAGTAGGCTTCGCGGTCCCACATCATCCAGACCTTCTTGGTGTCGAGCTCCGTCTTCAGCTTCCGCAGAAACGCCCCCGTGCGTGGCGGGTCATGTTCGAGCATGAAGCCGATCAGGCGGCTGGCGGCGTCAGTCAAGCGAAACGTGCCGTAATAGGTTGGCTCGTGGATGGAGATTTCGGCGGCGCTGGTCAGGAAGGCAATCAGTTGCAGCGCCTGCTCCTCGGTGAGGACGGCGCTTCGTTCAGGTGCGGTTGCATCCGGCATTCCAACCTCCAAACGGCCGATCGTATCTAGAAGCAGCGATGGTTTGCTCGGCGAACATCGCACCGGCCCCGCCGGAGGCTGAAAGACCTCCGGCTACTCCCACGAAAGCCCCGTGGAACGGGGCTGAACCCGAACTGATCGCCTAGATCTGGCTTACCAGTCGTTCTTCACCATCAATCACAGCGTCAAATCGCCGACAGCCTTGACTCGAATCCTGGTCGCATTTCCGGGCAAATACGTAAGCGGCACATCCTCGACGTCGACGATCTGCACCGTCGCTGGATCAGCCCCGGCCGCGATCGCCTTCTGGCTGGCCTCAGCTTTGGCGTCATCCAGCGCTTCGGTGCGCGACCGGCCTTCCAACGCATAGACGCGATCGACCTCGCCCGAAATCTGCCCGATTGCCGCGCCGACCGCGTTGGCCGCCTCGAAGTGCTCCGGCTTGACCATCTCCGAGGAGCCCGCAACGTCGAAGGCGATCAGGATGCTGCCGCCGCCGACCACGATCACCGGCACCGGTTCGGCGCTCGTCTTCATGCGGTCCACCGCCGCGTCGGTCATCTCCTGAATGCGCGCCATCGCCGCCCGGACCAGAACCGCATCCAGCTCCTTGACCGCGCTCCGATCGCCGATGTCCGCCACGCCGGCGGCCACGGCGACATCCGTCGTCGTCAGGGTGTCGCCCCCGAAGACCAGCGCGTCCTGGGTCAGACGATAGCCGACACTTTGCGGGCCGATCTGGAGTGGGTCTCTTCGCACCAGGGAGCCGCCGCCGAGGCCGAACGAGTAGACGTCGGGCATGCGGAAATTGGTGCGCACCCCGCCGATGTCGACGGCCACCGAGGCCTCGCGGGGAAAGCCATTGTTCAGCGCCCCGACATCGCTCGTGGTGCCCCCGACGTCGACGACCATGGCGTCCTTGAGACCGGACAGAAAAGCCGCCCCGCGCATGGAGTTGGTCGGCCCGGAGGCGAACGTGAGGACGGGATACCGCTCGGCGTAGTCCGCGCTCATCAACGTGCCGTCGTTCTGGGTCAGGTAGAGCGGGGCGGTGATGCCCAGATCGCTGATTGACCGCCGGAAGGCGGCGACGGTTTGCCGCGCCAACGGGCGCAGGCAGGCGTTGAGGATGGCGGCGTTCTCCCGTTCCAGGAGCCCGATGCGGCCGATGTCACTCGAGATGGTGACCGAAGCGCCAGGCATCTCCTCCTCCAAAATCGCCGCCGCCTGCTGTTCCATCGCCGGGTTCACCGGGGAAAAGACGGAAGAGACCGCGATGGCGGTGATCCCCTTGGCGTTCAGGTCGGCGCCGACACGCGTGATCTCATCGATGTCGAGCGGGGAGATTTGGCGGCCGTCGAACTCGTACCCCCCCTTGCAGAGATAGGCGTGCTGTCCCAGCACCGCGGCCAGGTCCTCCGGCCAGTCGACGAACGGCGGCAGCGCCTCGGTGGCCGGTAGTCCCAGGCGGACCGCGGCCGTCGGCTCGAGCCGTTTGCGCTCCACAACCGCGTTGGTGAAATGGGTGGTGCCGACCATCACCCCGGAGACTTGCGAGGTCGCCGTCCCGGAGCTTGCGAGCACGTGACGCAGCGCCGTGGTGATCCCACTCGTCACATCTTCCGTCGTCGGCGTCTTGATCTTGCTGACGACTGCCGTGCCATCCATGAGCACGGCGTCGGTGTTCGTGCCGCCGACGTCGATCCCGATCCGCAGTGCCATCCGCCGCGCCCCTTCTCCAGATAGTGGCCTTCACCCCGGTCCTGTCCCATCGCGGTGGGCTAGGCTGCATCGCTCCTAGTCCGAAATCACCGCCGTGCTCTCCACCGGCCATCCGATCTGCACCGCGCTGGCCGTTGCCGGAATGCGCAAGCCCGGCGTGTTCTGAACCTCCAGGAAGATCGGCCGGCCGCCAACGTCGATCTCGCAACGGATCAGCGAGCCTTGGTACGACTGACTGACCAGGGTCCCCGGCAGCACGTTCCCCCCGGCTCCATTGACCGTCGCTCCCAGGCTGACGTTCTCTGGCCGCACCACGAAATGCACCTGCTGACCGACCTGCACGTCCCGGATGCGCGGGGCCCGCACGTGCTGGTTCTGAAAGACGAGCTCGATCATCTCATCGCCGACCCCGACAACCTCACCTTCCAGAATGTTCGAATCCCCAATGAAATCGGTGACAAAGCGGGAAACGGGCAGCTCGTAGATTTCCCGCGGCGTTCCCACCTGTTCAACGGCCCCCTTGTTCATGACCGCGATGCGATCGGACATCGTCAGCGCCTCATTCTGATCGTGCGTGACGTAGACCGTCGTAATGCCCAACTTCTCCTGCAGGTTCTTGATCCAGTACTTCATCTCTTCGCGCAGCTTCTTGTCGAGTGCGCTCAGGGGCTCATCGAGGAGGAGGATGCGCGGCTCGATGACCAGCACCCGGGCCAGCGCCACACGCTGCTGTTCGCCGCCACTCAGCGCGCGTTGGTAGCGCTTCTCGTAGCCGGTGAGACCGACTGTGGCGAGCACGCTCTGCACGCGGCTGGCGATCTCCCCCACCGGAACCTTCCGCACCTTCAGCCCATAGGCGATGTTGTTGAACACGTCCATGTGCGGAAAGATGGCGTAGTTCTGGAACACGATCCCGATCGAGCGTTTCTCCGGCGGCAGCGCGGTGAAATCCTGACCGCCGATGAGGATCGACCCTGCAGTGGGGTGGACAAACCCGGCGATCATGCGCAGCGTGGTGGTCTTGCCGCACCCCGAGGGACCGAGCAGGGAGAAGAACTCTCCATCCTCGATGCGCAGGTTCATCCGCTTGACGGCCTCGACGTCCTTGTACGCCTTCCGCACGTCGATCAGCTCAACAGTCGCCAACGTCGCCTCCCGGGTCGAGGGTGATAGGGTGATAGGGTGATAGGGTGATAGGGTGATAGGTGGTACAACGAGCGATCCGCACCCGGCGTCCCGTCGTTCTCCCTATCACCCTATGACCTATCACCCTATCACCCTATCACCCATCACCCATCACCCATCACCCTACGACTGACCAAAAATCTCGTTCACGCTCTCGACGATCTCCTGTTCGTTTTCCAGGTACCAGTCCCAGTCCGGGTTCCACAGACCTTCCATGGCGCTGGCCTCGTTGGAGACGCCCTTGCTGGCCAGGTTTTCGGGGACCGTCGCCTTCATGTTCGTCGGGCGCAAGTAGACGTCGACCGCGCACGCTTCCTGGAACTCGGTGCTGCAGGCCCGGTTGATGTAGGCGTAGGCGAGCCGCTTCTGGACGTCGCTGGAGCCACGGCTGACCGTCTTGGTCTGCGTCAGGATCGGCTTCCGCTCTTCCCAGTAGAGCCAGTCGACCGGGATCTTCTTGTCCATCTGCGAGTAGACCTCGCCATCATGCTGGACGCAGATATCGACTTCGCCGCGCTCCAGGAGGGTCTGCATGTTGCCGGTAAAGTCGCTGATCTTCATCGGCATCCCCGCTTTCATCGCCTCGATGCCAGCCGGAATGTCGTCATCGCCCGATCCATAGACGCCGTTTGCGACGATGAAGAAGATCATCTGCAGGGTGTTCGAGGTGATGTACGTCCCTCGTTTGTCGGCGTAGCGATCCTCCCAGAAGGACTTGAAGTCGGTCGGCGCGTCGCCCGTATCGGTGCGATAGCCGTAGCCGAGCTGGCTGAAGAGATAGGTGATGCCGTGCCCGAATTGGTAGGCGAAGTCCCACAGATCGGCGCTGTTCGGCACGTTGGCCTGGACTTCCTCGATCGGCACGAAGAAGCCGCCCTGCGCCGCGCCCGACTTCGCCGTCTTGAACAGCTCCGGCAGGTTCCAGTTGGTCACGTCGAACGGCGGGTTATCGACGCCGCCAGCGACGAACTTCGGAAACCAGGGCCACGCCGAGTCGTACTGAACCGTGCAGTTGAAGTCTTTCTGCAGCTGATCGAGCAGATACTTCCGCTCCATCTCCTCCCAGAAGCCACCCCAGCTCGCCACACGCAAGGTGGCCCCGCCGGAGTCGAATACCTCTCCCTCGTAGACCACCGTTGGGCTGTCCTGGGCCTGGGCCTCCCAGCCCTGGCGAGCGGCCAGCGTCGCCGCGGCGGCCGCTGCCACCAGGCCACGGCGGGAGATGTGCAGCGTGCGAACCTTCTCGATCAGGTCACGGCTGTGATCGGTCATCGTGTCGCCTCCCATTGCATCGAATCGACGTTGAAGTGAGCCTCCATCGCTTGCTGACCCGCATCCCTTCCGGAAACCGTGCTCCACCTCCCTCATTTACGAGAACTTGATGCCGCCAAACTTCGAAAGGTTGGTCACGCGCGAGGTAAGCACCATCGAGAGCACAACCAGCGCGATGGCGAAGGCGCCAGCGGCCGCCGAGGTCGGCTCGAACTGGTAGCGGAGCGAGCTGTACATGGCGAAGGGCAAGGGGGTGTTGTTCGGTGTGGCCAGCATCAGCGACAGGTCGAATTGGCCAAAGGAGACGATGAAGGCAAAGAGCGAGCCCGCCGTGATGCCCGATTTGATGTTCGGGAAGGTGACCGACATGAAGGCGTGCAGGGGGCCGGCGCCAAGGCTGCGCGCGGCTTCTTCCAGCGAAATATCGAAGCTGTAGAGCGCCGCGGAGACCGTGCCGATGACGAACGGCATCGTCACCAGGATATGACCGATGAGCATGCCGCCGAACGTGCGCGAGAGTCCCGGGATCGGGCCATTGAGGTAGTAGACATACAACGCCAGTCCGAGCACCAGCCCCGGCAGGAGCAACGGCGCCAGGAAGAAGGCGCGCACGACGCTGCGCCCGGGGAAGGAGACCCGCGTCAGAAAAATGGCGGTCATCGTGCCGAGCAGGGTCGAGATGATCATCGTTACGAAACCGAGCCGCAGGCTGTAGAGGTAGGCCGGCAGAAAGATGTCCGACGTCAGGAACGCCTGAATCCACTTCAGGGAAAGACCCTCCGGGGGAAAGGTCAGGTAGTTGCCGGAATTGAGGCCGGCCAGCACCACGATGACCGCCGGCAGCAACAGGTAGATGAACGAAATCATGGCAACGATGCGGAAGATCAGGGGAACGGGCGACACCTCCGGTGCATCGCCGGATCGCCGTTCACGTTGACGTTGAGCCGCACCTGCCGGCGCGATGGCCGCCCCCGCGCCGCTCACACCAACCCTCCGATGTACTTTTCGGTGTAGCGGTGGTAGACGAAGACCACGGCCAGGCTCACCGCGAAGAGGATGCAGGCGATCGCCGCGCCGAAGCGCCAGTTTCCTACCTCCGAAACCTGTTGATAGATATGCATCGGCATGACGATCACCCGCCAGCCGCCCATCAGCACCGGAACGGCGTAGGAGCCGATCGCGATGGCGAACACCAGCAGCGAGCCGGCGAGCACCCCCGGCATCGACATCGGGAAGGTGATCGTGAAGAACGTCTTCCAGGTTCCCGCGCCGAGACTGCGCGCGGCCTCCTCCAGCGACGGATTGATCCCCTGAATGACCCCGATCAGCGACAGGATCATGAATGGGAGCGCCAGTTGCACCATGCCGACGACCACCCCAAAGGGGTTGTACATCAAGGGCAGGGGATCGGCGATGATCCCCCATTTCATCAGCGTGTCGTTGATGAGCCCCTGGTCTCCCATCAGGATCATGAATCCATACATGCGGATGATCAAATCGAGTTGCATGGCCGCCAGAATCAGGATCATGTAGACGTTGGCCCGACCTGGGCGAGGCTCCTTGGCCACCACATAGGCCAGGGGATAGCCCAATAGCAAGGCGATCGCGGCCGAAATCACCGACAACACGACCGAACGCACCAGGGCGCCCCAATAGAGCGGCTTCTCGAAGAAGCGGACGAATGTCTCCAGGGTGAGATCGTGCCGGCTGAAGGTGACGACGCCCACCTCCGAGGGGTTGAAGGCGAAGGCCAGGAGCAGGGCCACCGGCGCGACGAAGAAGAGAATGAAGATCACGGCAGCCGGCAGCGCGAGCAGGATCGTCCGGTTCGCGCGCAAGTCGAGCCGCCTGCCCTCGGCACGCGTACCCGTGATGGATTGGGGTTGCGCGATCGTACCGGCCATCTCGCTCGTCCTCACCTCGCGCCTCGAGCCAACCAGGGCCGCGCTGCCCTATGCCGACCGCTCAAGCAGGAGCATTCGCCTAGCCGGCGACGGCCGCCGCCTGCCGCGGCAAGAAGTCGTAACCCGCAATTTGCTTTTCAGGCGGGAAGGGCCACGACATCTTGCTGTGGCGCAGCCCCAGATCGGCGATGGCCTCGGCCATCTTCACCGCCCAGACCATCGAGTCAATTACGGGCACGTCGGGGTAGCCGCGCCGGGCGAGCTCTTCTTCCACGGCTTGCGCGGCGCCGATCATGCCGGTGCAGCCGAAGAGCATCACGTGCGCGCCATCCTGCTCTACGGCGAGTTGGGCTTCGTCCGCCAGCAGCCGCACCAGCCGCTCGCGGTCGTCTTCCAGCTCCAGCACCGGGATCTCCACCGCCCGCACGGAGGCCAGCTTCTCGCGCACGCCGTAGACCTTGGCCTGGTTTTCGAATTGGCGGCGCAGGGACTTCATCACCGTGATGACGCTGAAGGTGTGACCGAGCATCGAGGCCAGATGCATTGTCGCCTCACACGGCCCGATGACTGGGATGCGCACCGCTTCGCGGCCAGCCTGCATGCCGGGATCACCCATGCAGTTGATAATCACCGCGTCCATGCCGTCTCGCTCGGCTTCGATGATGCGGGCAACCGTGGCCGGGGTGGCCAGCATTTCATCGTAATCGGATTCAATTGACGCTGGCCCATGGTCGATTTCGACATGACTCAGCTCGGTGTCGGAACGCATCAGCGGGATGAACTCGTCAATCGAGGCAAAGCCGTGAGTCGTGATCGGAGTGATGATGCGGACCTTCATGGTTGGTTGCCCTCCTCGCGGACACGCGGCAAACAGTTGCAACGCCTTGTGCACTTGAATGATTGCGCACATAGTCACACCAGACCCGAACGCTCGTCAATAGGCTCTGGGCACGAGCCGAGCATCCTCGATCGCGCTAAAAGCGAGGTCCTCCTCTCACACCCTGCCATGCCAGGTACTCGATCGGTCCGGGTAGGATTGAATACGGCCCGTAGCGGAGGCATTCGCGCATGAAGATCGCCCTGATCGCCGATATCCATGGCAATCTGGCGGCGCTCGATGCCGTCTTGGCCGCCATCTCCCAGGAACGGCCGGACGAGATCGTCTGCCTCGGCGATGTCGCGGCGACCGGTCCCTGGCCGCGCGAGGTGCTGGTACAACTGCGCGCCATAGGCTGCCTGGTGGTGCTCGGCAACGCCGACGACGAGCTGCTCCACCCACGGCCAACCGCGCGGGCTGGCGATGACGAGCGCCGGATTCGCGAGATCGACGATTGGTGCGCGGCTCAGCTCGACGCCGCCGACCGGGCGTTCATTGCCTCGTTCCCACCGACGATCGCGTTCTCACTTGGTCCCGGTCGTCGCCTGCTGTGCTGTCATGGCTCGCCCAGAAGCTTCAATGATGTCATTCGCGCCACGACACCGGACGAAGCGCTGGTTACGATGATCGCCGGCCACGAGGGCGAAGTGATCGCGGGCGGGCACACCCACGCCCGCATGCTGCGCCAATGGCGAGGCCGCGAGATCATCAACCCGGGCAGCGTCGGGCTTGCGTACGAGTTCATGCCGGATGGCAGCGTGCGCATTCCTCCCTGGGCGGAGTTTGCCCTTTTGTCCGATTCCGATGAGGGCGCATTGAGCGTCGATTTCCGACGCGTGCCGTATGATCGGGCCGCCACCGTGCGGGCCATGTTCGAGCGCGGGATGCCGCACGCGGCGTGGTGGTCTGCAGGGTGGGAATGACGCCCTCGGCAGCGTGCGGCTACCCCATACTCGTTTCAGATTGGCCGTGATCGGCTCCAAACGCGGGGATTTCGGATGACAACCCGGAACGACTACGCCGACGACGAATGGCAGCAGCTTGTCATCATGCCGCAACTGGCGGCATGGGGAGCGATGGCCGCCGAAGAGGACGGACCGGCCACGTCCACCCGCGAGCTTTGGGCGGGCATGCAGGAGCTGGCGCGCGCCGCGCGGACGACTTATCCCGGCAACACCCTCATCCAGGCCGTTTCCAGCGCGATCACTCACCGCGAAGATGGAGCGACGCTGACCGCCGAAGAGTGGCATGCCGGCAGCTCCTCGGCGCTCCAGGACGTCGTCGTCGAAAAGGCGCTTTCAGCCGCGGCAAGGGTGCGCGAAATCCTGAAGCGACAATCGACGTCGGAGGAAGCCGCCCAATACAGGGCCTGGATCATGGGCATCGCACACGCCGGGGTCAAGGCGGCGAAAACCGGCTTCCTCGGCCTACGCGGCACGGAGGCAACTCCCGACGAAGCGCGCTTCCTCAAGGAGCTAGCCGCGGCCCTGGGTGTCGAGGGATAGGTCCGGATTCCGCGCACACGCTCATCGAATCCAGAACAGACACGCGTGTGAAGCCGATGGGCGGAATCCAGGTCAGGCTGATGCGCGTGCGCGAGCGGGGGGTTGGGCTGAAGGTCAGCGCCCCGCGCCACACTTTTCTCCCCTAACCCTCTATCTCCCCACCCCCTCCTGCCTCTCTTTGCCTTTGCACCCTTCCATACCTTGATGACGCGATTGGGGAAGCGCTACGCAGGTGGTCACTGGATTCTGGAGCATCGGCGCCATTTGCCGTGCCGCGGGCGACGCAGGCGTGGCCCCTACTGCCGCGGAGACGCCGAAGGGTCCTCCAAGAATCTCTTTCCACCCGCTTAAACCGTGGACTCCTCGCCATGAATCACGCCGCGCAGCAGGCGGCACATCTCGGTGGGATCATCGGCCTGCCAGACATTGCGGCCGTAGACCGCGCCCCTGGCCCCGGCGGCGATGGCGCCGCGCGTCGCCGCCAGCACCGGCGCCGGATCGGCGGAGCGCACCCCTCCCAGCACGAGCACCGGCACCGGGCAACCATCGACCACCTGGCGCATCGATTCCGTGTCGCCGGTGTAGGTGGTCTTGATCATGTCCGCGCCAAGCTCCGCCGCCATGCGCGCCGCCAGCGCCAGCAGCTCGGCGTCGCGCTGGTCGTCCATGCGCGTGCCCCAGAGGACCGATTCGACGATCACCGGCAGGCCAATGGCGCCCGCCTCGTTGATCGTGGCAGCGAGATCGCGCACATTGTCCGCGAACTCCCGCCCATCGCCGGTGCCGACGATAAGGAACATGGTGATCGCCTCGGCGCCCATATCGAGCGCGGCCTGCGGCGTGCAGACGATCCGATAGTGCTCGCCCTGGGCGGGGTCCTGCAGCCGGGCGGGCATCGCCTTCATCGAATCGTGGTTGAAGATCCAGTCGGCGCGCACGATCGGCGCCGGCGCTCCCCGAAAGCCGAAGAGATGGCCCCCCTGCTTCATGATGCCCGGGGCGACCAGGATGCCATCGGGCCCGGCATCGACGATTTTCGCGAGCACGTCCAGCGCGGCTTCCGATCCCGGCCGGGGCCCAATGGTGCTGCCATGATCGAAGGCCGTGATGAACGTCCGGCCGCTCTCCCGGTTGAAGAGCCGGTTCATGCGCAGATTCACGCCACCCATAATCGGGTTGTTCTCCCTTTCCCGTGTCGTACGAAACGGCTTCTCGGTTCAAGTGTCATTCTGAACGAAGTGAAGAATCCCGTCGCCAGCCGCGAACGTTCGCCCTGGAACGCCGAGATCCTTCGTCAGGATGACACGATGGGATGGACGCCCTACTCCGGATGGCGCCCCTAGTTCAGATCAGGTCTCCCTCCCACCTGAACCTTCAGCCCTCCGCCTTTGCGGACCAGATCGAGTGCATCCTGAAAGTGGTCGAGGTCGAACGAGTGGGTCACCATCTTCTCGGCGTCGACGGCATTGGCCGCCAGGACATCGAGGGCGGGACCGTAGGAGTTGAGCACGGCCATGCTGCCCAGGATGGTGATCTCTTCGTTGTAGATCTTGAAGGCATCGAAGGCGGCTTTCTCCCCCGGCGGACAGACGCCGAAGAGGAGGAGCTTGCCGCGCCGCTTGACGGCGTCGATCGCCATCTCGGCCACCTTGGTCACCCCGGTCGCCTCGATCA
The DNA here is from genome assembly GCA_038246475.1 of Thermomicrobiales bacterium. GTDB lineage: Bacteria > Chloroflexota > Chloroflexia > Thermomicrobiales > UBA6265 > JACCXM01. The sequence continues at coordinate 20,097 of JBBRVX010000058.1, forward strand.
CGTTGTCGAACCCGCGCGGAGCGTGCTCCCGCACGTCATCGAGCGAGGCGCCGACCACGTCGAAGCCGAACTCGCGCGTCGCCCGCTCCAGCCGGCTGGGGTTGATGTCGATGAGCGCCACCAAGCTGGCCCCGAAGAAGCGGGCGAGCTGCGCATTCTGCAGGCCCATCGGCCCCGCGCCATAGATCAGGAACGTCTCACCCGGCTGCGGCTGCAAGCGGTGGAAGCCGCGCATCACGCAGGAGATCGGCTCGATCAGCGCCGCCGCGGCAAAGGTCATCCCCTCCGGCAGCGGATAGAGCGTCCGTTCCGGCACGGCGACCCGCTCGGCGAAGCCGCCGGGGTTGGTGACGCCGACGGCGCGGAAGTTCTCGCAGAGATTGCCCATGCCGCGCTGGCAGTAGTAACAGGCGCCGCAGTTGAGCGTCGGATCGACGCCGACCCGGTCCCCGACCTTCGCGACAGTCACCGCGGAGCCGACCTGCACGACGGTGCCCCCGAACTCGTGGCCGGGGATGATCGGATAGCTAGCCGGTGGGAACTCGCCATCGATGATGTGCACGTCGGTGCCGCAGATGCCGCAGGCGCCGACCTCGACAATCACCTCATTCGGCCCCGGCTCCGGCTCCGGCACATCCGATACGCGAATGACTCCAGGTTTCTCGATGACGACCGCACGCATATCGTGACTCCTTGTGACTGCCGAAGAATGATTTGCCTTTGCTGGAATGCTAACCGCACCGACCCACCTGACTATCCCCCATGCACGGCGCCAAACGTAAGACCGCGAACGAGCGACCGCAGCACGAAGAAGGCCAGGATGAACTCCGGCACAATGGTGATGAGGGTGGCCGCCGCCATCGGCCCCCAGTCGACGCTTTGGTATCCCATGTAGCCCAGGAGGGCGATGGTCACCGGATAGGTCTCGCGGCCGCCCAGGACCAGGCCGAAGACGAGCGCATTCCAGGAGAAGATGAAGGCCAGGACGGCGGCGGCGGCGAGACCCGGCAGGACCAGCGGGATGGCGATGCGGGAAAAGATCTCCCACCACCCCGCGCCGTCGACCTTCGCCGCCTGCTCGATGTCCTTGGGAATATCTTCGAAGTAGCCGCGCATCAGCCAGACGAGCAGGGGCAGGGTGATGGCCTGATAGATCAGGATTAGGCCGAGGTAGTTGTCGTAGAGATTGAGCCGCTGGAAGATCACGAACAGGGGAATGATGACCACCAGCTCCGGCGCGAAGCGGAAGCTGAGGAAGGTGAAGGCCAGATCTTCCTTGAAGCGGAAATCGTGGCGAGCCAGCACATAGGCAGCGGGCGTGCCCACCACGAGAGTCAGCGACACGGCGCCGGCCGCGATGATAAAGGTGTTGCGGTAGTAGTTCAGGAAGTCCCCCTGCGAGAGGACCTGACGGAAGTTATCCAGTGTCGGCGCGAAGAGGAATTTGGGGGGCACGGCGAGCACGTCGACGGGGGTTTTGAAGGCCATCAACCCTACCCAGAGCAGCGGGAAGAGGGTGAACGTGAAGAACGCGACGAAGCAGATCCAGTAGGCGACGTTGCCCACCGTCCAGGTGCGGTAGCGTGTCATGTGCGCCCTCCCAACCGCGCTACTGATTCATGGCCCGGCGCCAGCGCCGGATGAAGTAGAACGCCAGGGCGTAACAGAGCGCCCAGAGGATGATCGAATAGGTCATCGCCGTGCCGAAATTCGTCCAGCGAATGGCCTCGAAATAGGCCTGGATGGCGAGCGTGTTGGTGGCGTCCACCGGGCCACCCTGGGTGGTGGCGTAGATCAGGTCGAAGATCTTCAGCGAGTCGATGCCGCGAAAGGTGCCGACGATGATCAGGAAGGGGAGCAGCATCGGCAGGGTCAGCGTGCGGAACGAGACCCAGGGGGATGCCCCATCGACCATGGCCGCTTCAAAGGGCTCCTTCGGCAACGCCTGCAACCCCGCCAGCAGGACCAGCGCCGAGAAGGGCGTGTAGAGCCAGACATCGATCAGCAGAATGGACGGCAGCGCGCCGCTCAGGCTCCCCAACCACTGGCTGGGCGCGATGCCGACCCGGCCCAGCAGGTAGTTCAGAATCCCTTCGGGCGTCATCATGCTCTTCCACATCAGCGCGCCGACGACGGGCGGCATCATCAGCGGCAGAATCAGCACGGCGCGGAAGAGCTTCACGATGCGATTCTGGCGATTGAGCATCAGCGCCACGCCGAGCCCCAGCGGCAACTCGATCGCCAGGGCGAGCAGCACATAGGTCACCGTCACGCGAACGGTGTTCCAGAACCCGGCGCTGGAAAAGAGCGTCTGGTAGTTCGCCAGCCCGACGAACTGCTTTTCGAGGCTGGAGGTCAGCTTGTAGTCGGTGAGGCTCCAGTAGAGGCCGACCAGAAACGGAATGATGAGCCCGATCAGGACCAGGATGGCCGGCAGGAGCACGAGGTACGGGAGCGCCCGCTCGCTGACGCGCCAGCGAGGCGCGCGCGTTGGCGGCCGTGGCACATCCGTGCGATCCAGGGCTGGCGCTCCGAGATTCAGCTTGCTCACACTGCTCACCGAAAGGTCTCCTCCAGCGACGGATCCACCACGCGTGCTACCCCCTACCCCATTAGCGCGCTTTGTTGATCAGGTGTCATTCCGAGTGTGCGAAGAACCTCGTGGATTCCGCGGACGTACGCGTCATTGAGCCAAGATCCTTCGTTCCTCAGGATGACACCTTTCGTGAACGCCGCTGTAGCGACGAAGGCCAGGGACATACGATTTCAAGCAGTAATGACGACTTTGCCGCATTCGCCGCCATCGGCCACCCGGAACGCCTCCTGAATCTGATCGAACGGGAAGCGGTGGGTGACGGCCCGCTCCAGAGGCAAAACCTCGCGCGCGAGACGCCCAATCAACTCATCCATGGTCGGCCAACTGCAGACCCAGGAGCCATGCAACGTCAACTGCTTGTGCAGGATTTGCGGGCTGGGATCGATGGTGGTCAAGTTGCGTTCCCCGACGAAGACGGCGCGGCCCCAGACCCGCGCGCTGTCCAATGCGGCGAGGCGGCCGGCGGAGCTCCCCGAATAGTCGATCGTCAGATGTGCTCCCTCGCCATGAGTCAGATCATAGATCATCCGTACCGCATCATCAGCGACCGGGTCGATGACCTGATCGGCGCCCAGGGCGGCGGCGAGATCGCGGCGCATGGGGATCGGATCGACCGCCACGACGCGCGCCCCGGCGGCCCTAGCAAAGATCACCCCGGCAAGTCCCACGCCGCCCAGGCCGAAGAGGGCCACGGTTTCGCCACCACACGGCGCTCCCCGTTTGGTCGCTTGAAAGGCGGTGCCGGCTCCACAGGCGCAATACGCGCCGTCGATGAAGCTAACCCCTTCGGGCAGTTTGATGCAGCTCTTGGCGTCGGCCACCATGAGGTCAGCAAAGGCGCCGTCGCGCTGCCAGCCGTAGGAGCGGTAGATCGGGCAGTGCAGCATCCACCCCGAGCGGCAGGCCCGGCATTCGTTGCAGCCCGTGATGTGATAGCAGGCGACGCGATCCCCGACCGCCAGATGACGCACGCCCGGCCCGACCTCGACGATCACGCCGGCGGGCTCGTGGCCGGGGATGACCCCGGCAACGCTGGGAACCCACTGGTCGTAGGCCGATGGCTCGGCGGCCGTCTCCTCCCGCGAGGGCCGGTAGAGGAAGCCGAGATCGCTGCCGCAGATGCCGGCGGCGCGGATTTCGAGCAGCACTTCACCCGGACCCGGCCGCGGTTCCGGCGCTTCGACGAACGCCATCTCCCGCTCGCCCAGAAACGTAACGGCTCGCATCCCTACTCCATCAAAAACGCTTGCCCATCCGGCGAGCGAGCCCCCCCCAATCGCCGCGGCACGCCCAACTGCACCAAAACCGGAAGGAGGCCATGTCGAAACCAAATTCATTGAACTTGCCAACAC